>JBKOWS010000005.1:0-22425 GCA_046724565.1 Actinomycetota bacterium
GTCTGTGGGCCTCGCCCTGCTGACGGCCACGGGTGTGTATCTGCTCGCCTCCAGAGCGCTGAAGGTTCGCGAGCTCAGCGCGTTGCTAGCGTTGCGAAGCCGGCTTCAGCGCACTGGAACATGACTCAGGACCGCATTCGCAACTTCTCCATCATCGCCCACATCGACCACGGGAAGTCGACGCTGGCCGACCGCATCCTCGAGTTGACGCATGCCGTCTCGACGCGAGAGATGCGCGCGCAGGTGCTCGACACGATGGAGCTCGAACGCGAGCGGGGGATCACGATCAAGGCGCAGGCCGTGCGGGTCGAATGGAAGGGCCACCAGCTCAACCTCATCGACACACCCGGGCATGTCGACTTCACCTATGAAGTCTCTCGTTCGCTGCAGGCATGCGAGGGAGCACTGCTCGTCGTCGATGCTGCGCAGGGAACGCAGGCTCAGACGCTCGCGAACGCGTACCTTGCGATCGAGAACGACCTCGAGATCGTTCCCGTGGTCAACAAGATCGACCTTCCGCAGGCCGATCCCGACGCCGCCGCGCGCGAGCTCGCCGACCTGATCGGCGACGACCCGGACCACGTTCTGCGGATCTCCGCCAAGACCGGGCAGGGAGTGGAGCAGGTGCTCGACGCGATCGTCGAGCGGGTCCCGCCTCCCGGCGGCGATCCAGACGCGCCGCCGCGCGCGCTGATCTTCGACTCGTCGTACGACCAGTATCGCGGGGTCGTCGCGTTCGTTCGGGTCGTGGACGGCCGCTTCTCGACGCGCGAGCCGTTGCGCGCTATGGCCCTCGGCACGCGCTTCGAGGCGGAAGAGCTTGGCTTCTTCTCGCCGACCCGTGCCGAGTCCGGGCAACTCGAGGCGGGCGAGGTCGGCTACGTGATCACGGGGCTCAAGGACGTCTCGCGTCTGCGGGTCGGAGACACGATCACCTCCGAGCGGCGGCCGGCCTCCAAGCCACTGCCCGGCTACAAGGACGTGAAGCCCATGGTGTTCGCCGGGCTGTTCCCGACGGATTCGGACGACTATCCCGATCTCCGCGACGCCCTCGAGCGGCTCAAGCTGAACGACGCAGCCCTCTTCTACGAGCCGGAGACGTCGCAGGCGCTCGGCTTCGGTTTCCGCTGCGGTTTCCTCGGGCTGTTGCACATGGAGATCGTGCGCGAGCGGCTCGAGCGAGAGTTCGATCTCGACCTGATCGTGACCGCGCCAAACGTCGCCTACCTGGTCAAGCCGCCCAATGGAGACTGGGTCGAGGTTCACTCGCCGGCGGAGATGCCTGACGAAGTCGAGGAAGTTGAGGAGCCGTACATCAAGGCGTCGATCATCGTCCCCAAGGAGTACGTCGGCGCCGTGATGGAGCTGAACAACGACCGGCGCGGTCGCTTCGACCAGCTCGAGTACCTGTCGGAGGAGCGCGTACATCTGACGTACGAGCTCCCGCTCGCCGAGATCGTGCTGGACTACTACGACCAGCTGAAGTCGCGAACGCGCGGGTACGCAAGTTTCGACTACGACGTCATCGGCTTCCGGCCGGGTAAGCTCGTCCGCGTCGACGTGCTCGTCGCGGGTGAGCCGGTCGACGCCCTCTCGTTGATCATCCACCGGGACTCGGCGTACGACCGCGGGCGGGCGCTCGTCGAGCGTCTGCGCGAAGAGATCCCGCGGCAGCACTTCGACGTTGCGATCCAGGCCGCGATCGGAGCGCGTGTGATTGCGAGAGAGACAGTCAAGGCGCGGCGCAAGGATGTGCTCGCCAAGTGCTACGGCGGCGACATCACGCGCAAGCGCAAGCTGCTCGAACGTCAGAAGGCGGGCAAGAAGCGCATGAAGCAGGTCGGGATGGTCGAGGTGCCACAGGAGGCGTTCCTCGCCGTCCTCAACCTCGAAGGGGAGCGCAAGTCGTGACGGGTGCGCGGCACCTGTACGTGCACTTGCCCTTCTGTGCGCGGCGGTGCGGCTATTGCGACTTCGTGACCGTCGTCGGCCGGAGCTCGCAGCACGGACCGTACGTCGAGGCGCTGTCGCGGGAGCTCGACCTCGAGCGGGGACTACTGGCATCGCCGCTCGAGACGGTGTTCCTCGGTGGCGGGACGCCGACGTTCACGGAGCGCGGCGCGCTCGAGCGGCTACTTGTGTCGCTGCCGGCGGCGACCGAGGTCACAGTGGAGGCGAATCCCGAGACCGTGGCGCAGGAACGTGCAGCGCTCCTCCGTCGCCTCGGTGTAAACCGAGTCTCGCTCGGCGTACAGAGCTTCCAGCCGCGGCTACTCGAGGTGCTGGATCGCGTTGCCAGCCCAGACACCGTCCGGCGAGCCTTCTACCATCTTCGTGATGCCGGATTTGACAACATCTCGTTCGATCTCATCTACGGGATTCCGGGCCAGAGCCCCTCCGACCTCGACGCGGATCTCGGTGCGGCGCTGGAGCTCGGGCCGGAGCACCTGTCGTGCTACGAGCTCGAGGCCAAGCCGGGAACGCGCTTCACCCATGCCTACGGCGACGAACTGCGTCGTCAGGCCGAGTCGATGGAGTTCTACTTCGAGGTCGTCGTCGACCGGCTCACTGCGGCGGGTTATCGCTGGTACGAGACCGCAAACTTCTGCCGGACCGGCGAGCGTGATCTGCGCTCGCGGCACAACCTGGGGTACTGGCTCGGTCGCGACTACCTGGGCATCGGTGTCGGCGCTGTGTCGACAATCGAGGGACGCCGTTGGCGGAACACGCCTCGCCTCGCTACCTACATCGAGACGCTCGAAGATGGAAGACCACCGACGCGAGAGGTCGAGCCGCTCCCGGACGACGTCCGCCGCCGCGAGCGGGTAATGCTGGGCCTGCGCCTCGACGAGCCGCTCGAGCTCGGTGACCTTGCACAGGTCGTCGACCTGGACGCGATGTCGAGGCTCGAACATCTCGGGCTCGTTCGGACGGACGCGCAGACGATCGCCCTTACTTCGCGCGGTCGTTTTCTGGGCGGCGGCGTGACGGCGGACCTGCTCGTCTAGACGCACCGCTAAAATTCCTGCAAATGGCCTCGGATCCCGCGACAGCTCTCAGCGAGCGGCAGCGCGGGCTGCTCGCCCTCGTGGTGGAGGAATACGTGGCGAGCGGCCAGCCTGTCGGCTCCAAGTACCTCGTCGAGCGCGGCGGATTGCGCGTGTCGCCGTCGACCGTACGGAACGAGCTGGCCGAGCTCGAGAACAAGGGCATGCTGACCCATCCGCACACCTCGGCCGGTCGCGTCCCGACCGAGAAGGGGTACCAGCTCTACGCCGCGGAGTTGCTCGCGCGCCAGGACTCGCGGCCGGGGCTGTTCCCACTGGATCTGACCGAGCTTCGGCGCGAGATCGACGCAGTGCTCGAGGCGACGACGGAGATGCTCTCGCGCATCACGAGTCAGCTCGCTCTCGTCTCGGCGCCCGCACTCGAGACGACGACGGTGCGGCACGTCGAGGTGCTCCTCCTCAATCCGCGCACCGTGATGGCGGTCGTGATCACCTCTACCGGAGATGTGACGAAGCGTGCCGTCACGTTCGATCGGCCGGTTGACCCCGGGCTGGCGAAGTGGGCCGGCGAGTACCTGACCGAGCGCGTTGCCGGGCTGCAACTCGGGACCAGCCGGTTGCGTCGCCAGCTCGAGGATCCAAGTCTCTCGAGTGCGGAGCGTGCGTTCCTCGCGGCGCTGAAGCCGGCCTTCACCGACCTCGTTCAGGCCGAGCAGCGTCTGTACGTCGGGGGAGCTGCGGATGTCCTCGGCTCCGCGAGTGAGGACGACCTCGGCCTCTACCGGCACGTCCTCGTGACGCTTGAGCGACGAGCTGCGCTGCTGGAGATCCTCGGCCAGGCGCTCGATCCTCGCCGTGCGTTCGTCCGCGTCGGCGGCGAGCTCGAGCACCCGGCCTTCCACGACGCCGCCCTCGTCGGGGCGACGTACGGGCTGACAAACCGGGCGCTCGGTGCCGTCGGGCTGCTCGGCCCTGCGCGGATGGACTACGAGAAGGCCATTCGTTCCGTCCGCGGCGCGGCTCGCGAGCTCTCCCGCTTCGTCGAAGAGGTCTACGAGGACAACTGAGCCCGGCGCCTGAGGACAACTGAGCTCGGCGCTACGCTTGAAGTGATGGCGACCGCTGAGCGTGACTACTACGAGCTCCTCGGAGTCACGCGCGACGCGAGCGGGGACGAGATCAAGCGCGCCTTCCGCCGGCTCGCGCGCGAGCTGCATCCCGACGTCTCGGAGGCGCCCGATGCCGAGCATCGGTTCCGCGAGGTCGTCGAGGCCTACGAGGTGCTCTCCAACTCCGAGCGGCGGGAACTGTACGACCGGTTCGGTCACGCGGGGTTGCGCAGCGGCGGCTTCCAGCCCTCGGCGTTCGACCTCGGCAGCCTGTCCGACCTCTTCTCGGCGTTCTTCGGCGACGACCTGTTCGGTGTCGGCGGACGTCGCGCGCGTGGCGCAGACATCGCCGCGCAGGTGGAGATCGAGCTCACCGAGGTCGTCACGGGCACGAAGCGGGAGGTTCCGTTCGGCGTCGCCGTGCCCTGCAGTCGCTGTGGCGGGAACGGCGCCGAGCCGGGAACCGAGATTCGGGCGTGTCCGACCTGCGGCGGGAACGGACGCGTTCGGCAGGTATCCCGCAGCGTCTTCGGCGAGTTCGTGCGCACCGGGACGTGTCCAACGTGCTCCGGCACGGGGCAGCTGATCGAAGAACCCTGCGAGCAGTGCCGCGGCGCCGGTCGCGTGATCGAGGAGCGAACACTCGAGGTAGAGATCCCGCCCGGCATTCACGACGGTCAGCGAATCCGGATGAGCGGTGCAGGACATGCGGGCGTAACCGGTGGACGGGCGGGAGACGCGTACGTCGAAGTACACGTGCGTCCTGATGATCGCTTCGTGCGGGAGGGAAACGACGTCTACACGACGGTCGACCTCACGGTCACCGAGGCCGCGCTCGGTGCGACCCTTGCGGTGCCGACACTCGAAGGAGATCTGGAGGTGACGTTCGAGCCGGGCACGCAGCCCGGCGAGGTCCGCGTTCTGCGCGGCCGCGGGCTGCCGGTGCTACAGGGCTTCGGACGTGGAAATCAGCGGGTTCTCGTCAGCGTGACGGTGCCCCGCCGCCTGACGGAAGAGCAACGCGAGCTCCTGACGCAGTTCGACCGGCTCTCGACGGACGAGACCTACAGAACCGACGAGGGATTCTTCGAGAAGCTGAAGAGCGCCTTCCGCTGAACGCCCTGCGACGCGTCTCGGTCGCAGTGCCTGCCGAGCGCGTTGAAGAAGCGCGGGCCCAGATGCTCGAGCTCTTCCCAGAGGGATTCGAAGAAGTCGACGGCGCGGACGGCACCGAGTTCGTCGCCTACACGGATTCGGGCGGGGAGGAACGCCTCTGGCATTCCTTCGGAGGTGTGCGCGGGGAGGATGTCGCCGCCGATTGGCGGGATCGCTGGAAGTCGTTCCACGAGCCGGTCCAAGTCGGCTCGCTTTGGATCGGACCGCCGTGGCGCGACGTGCCGGCCAATACGACCTCGATCGTGATCGACCCCGGGCGTGCGTTTGGCACTGGCGCGCACCCGACGACGCAGCTCTGCATCGAGCTCCTCCTTCAGCTCGAACCGCGTAGCGCCATGGATGTCGGGTGCGGCTCGGGTGTCCTCGCGATCGCCGCGGCGAAGCTTGGGTTTGCGCCGGTGGTCGCTCTCGACTCCGACACCAACGCGGTCGAGGCGACACGTCTCAACGCGGCGGCCAACAGCGTCGCAATCGACGTACGCCAGGCGGATGCGCATGCGGAGTCGTTGCCGGCCGTCGAGGTGGCGCTCGCAAACATTACGCTGTCTGCGGTAACGACGCTCGCGCCGCGGCTCCGCTCACGCTTCCTCGTGACCTCGGGCTACCTCGTGACCGACCAGCTCGCGCTGTCGCCCTTCAGGCACGTGCGCCGCATGACGCGCGACGGTTGGGCCGCCGATCTCCACGCCGCGAGCTGACAAGCTCGCGGCGAGGGCGAGTAGCATCCCGCCGTGGCGACGTTCTCCGTCCGCTTCCTCGGTTGCAAGGTTTCGCACGCGGATGCCCAGGAGGTACGCGAGCGTCTCCTTCGCGACGGTCACACGGAACGTTTCACCGAGGGGGGCGCGCAAGTTGCCGTGGTCAACACCTGTTGCGTCACGAACGAGGCGGTCCGGAAGTCGCGGCAGGCCGCGGCGCGCGCGGCACGCACGCACGATCACGTCTACGTGACCGGCTGCGCGGCGAATCTCGCCGGTGAAGCGTTTGCCGGCCTGCCGGTCAACGTCACCGTCGTCGCCCGACGAAGCGACGAGACCGCGGAGTTCGTGGCCGGAGACGTCGGCGCGATCGGCTGCGTGCAAGGCGTGGCGCGGCTGGACCGGGTTCGCGCCTTCGTCAAGATCCAGGACGGCTGCAGCTTCTCGTGCAATTTCTGCGTCATCCCGCTCGTGCGGGGACAGTCGCGCAGCCGGGCCGCCGCCGCGGTACTGGACGAGGTGCGCCGCCGGGTTGGGCACGGCCACCAGGAGATCGTGCTCACCGGCATCAATCTCGGGTGCTACAGGGACCGCAGCGCCGGCTACCGGCTGCCGAGACTGGTGCGAGAGGTCGGCGCTGTTCCCGGTCTCGAGCGGCTGCGCCTCTCGTCGATCGAGGTGAACCACGTCGACTCGGAGCTGGAAGCGGCCCTGCGTGAGACACCGACGGTCAGCCGCCATCTGCACATTCCGCTGCAATCCGGCGACGACGGCGTGCTCCGCGACATGGCCCGCCGCTACACGGCAGCGACCTACCTGCGCCGGCTCGAGCGCTTCAGCGACTTCAACTTGACCACGGATGTGATCGTCGGCTTCCCGACGGAAACCGAGCCGGCCTTTCGCCGGACGCTCGACGTCGTTGCCGCCGCGGGGATCACGAAAGTGCATGTCTTTCCGTACTCACCCAGGCCCGGGACGGAGACCGCCGCTCTGGACTCCGTCCCACCGGAGATCAAGAAGGACCGGAGCGCCCGCCTTCGCGAGGCATCGAACCGCGCGTGTCTCGCTCGTTGGCATGAGAAGATCGGCGCCGATGACGTCGTCCTCGTCGATCGGCCCGGGCGCGGCTACGGGGACGATTATTCGCCGTGGCTCGTCGACGCACCGGTGGGACAGTTCGTCCGGGTTCGCGGCGCGGCGGTCTCCGAGGAGGGGATCCTCGCTGCCTGAGGACTGTCTCTTCTGCCGGCTCTACGCCGAGGGCGAACACGTCGCGGAAGCCGAAGGGTTCGTTGCGGTCCGCGACATCAATCCCAGGGCAGATGTTCACCTGCTCGTGATTCCGGAGCGGCACGTGCCGAGCTTCCGGGAGATCGGCGAGTTTCCTGCCGACGAGGCGAAGCGGATGCTCGAGTTCGTCGCCCAGACAGCCAAGGACGCGGGTCTGGACGACTACCGCGTAGTCGTGAACGTCGGGGAAGGTGGAGGCCAGACGATCTTCCACCTCCACTGGCACATCCTCGGCGGAAACCTGAGGGGCATACCGGGATGAGAGAGGTTTCTTGAGCCTCATCGCCCGCATGGAGGAGGAGGTCAAGCAGGCGACGCTCTCACGCGACACCGCTCGCCGCGATGCGCTCCGGCTCATCCTGGCCAGCCTGCGGTCCGCGGAGAAGGAGCTGCAGCGACCGCTCTCCGACGAGGAGGAGCTCCAGGTCCTGCAGCGCGAGCGCAAGCGCAGGATCGAGGCGGCGGAAGCCTTCCGGAGCGGGGGCCGCGAGGAGCAGGCCGAGGGAGAGGAGCAGGAGCTGGCGGTGCTCAAGGAGTTCATGCCTGAGCCCCTGTCGGAGGAGGAGCTCGAGGAGATCGTCGACGACGCGATCGCCGAAAACGGCGCGACGAGCATGCGCGATTTCGGCCGGGTGATGGCCGACGTGATGCCCCAGGTGTCCGGGCGAGCGGACGGCTCCGTCGTCAGTCAGCTGGTCAAAGAGAAGCTGGCCTGACGTCCCCAGGCCGCGCCTACACTGAGCGCGTGCAGGAAGTGACACAGACGCTGGACGTCTCCAACGACGTCGCAGCGGAGCTGGCCTCGATCGGGGACGGCGTTCTCGATGCATTGCGTGATCGACTCGCCTGCACCATCCTCCTCCGCGGCAACCGCTTGACGATCGCGGGCGACGACACGCACGTGGCCGAGGCGCGTGCGGTCGTGGACGAGCTGGTCGAGCTCGTCGAGACCGGACAGGAGATCGGGCCCGGCACGGTCGACGCCGTCCTGAAGGCGATCGACCAGGCGGAGAACGTCCAGGACGTCTTCAGCGACGTCGTCTGGCGGCATCGCGGCAAGCAGATCACGCCGAAGACCGTGACCCAGAAGCGCTACGTCGATGCGATCAGGAACTGCACTGTCACCTTCGGAATCGGCCCGGCCGGGACTGGCAAGACCTACCTCGCGATGGCGCTCGCCGTGGCGGCGCTGCAGGAACGGCAGGTCGCGCGCGTGATCCTGACGCGCCCGGCGGTCGAGGCCGGCGAGCGGCTCGGGTTCCTCCCGGGGGACATGCTCGCGAAGGTCGACCCCTATCTCCGACCGCTCTTCGACGCGCTCTACGACATGCTCGACGCGGAGCGCCTGAACACGTACATGGAGCGCGGAACGATCGAAGTCGCCCCTCTGGCGTTCATGCGCGGGCGCGCGCAGCCGTTGTCCAGCGGCGTGTTGACGCCGGAGGGTTTCCGGCCGATCGGAGGCCTACGGGTGGGCGACCTGGTGACCGGATCTGATGGCCGACCGACTCCCGTCATCGGTGTGTATCCGCAGGGCCTGAAGGATGTTTTCCGAGTGCGCGCCCAGGACGGCGCGTCGACGCTCTGCTGCGCAGAACACCTTTGGCAGGTGTTTACGCCTGAAGACCGTAAACGGGGTGCCGCCGGCCGCGTGCTCGAGACACGGGAGATGATTGGCAATCTTCGACGAGCCCACCAACGGCGCTATGAGCTGCCACTGCTTTCCTCGCCGGTCGAGTTCCAGCCACAGACGGTTCCGCTGGACCCCTATGCACTCGGTCTTCTGCTCGGCGACGGCTGTCTCACTACGAGGACGACCCCGAGCTTTACGACGTCGGACCCGGAGTTGGCAGCTGCGCTCGAGGCGTCGCTGGAGGGGATCCAGCTGCGAGGAAAAGGCCGTTACGACTACGTCCTGCGTCATGTGCACGGTCACCGCGGCGGCGTGAGCGTCGCCAATCCCGTAACGGCAGCGCTTCGTGAGCTGCAATTGGCGGGAACGTACTCGCAAACGAAGTTCATCCCGAACGTTTACCTGCAGAATTCGCCTGAAGTCCGAGTCGCCGTTTTGCAGGGGCTCTTGGACACCGACGGCGGGCCGGTCGCTCAAGCGGGGAGGACCTGTCGGATCCAGTACACGACGTGCTCGGAGTCGCTTCGCGACGACGTTGCATATCTCGTTCGCTCGCTCGGCGGTGTCGCGTACTGTCGACGACGTGCAGCTGAGGGACGAGCGCCGGGTCGCCTCGATGGTCGCCCCGTGGCCTACCGCAATGACCCGTTCGTTATGGACATCCGTTTGCCACACCCGATTGAGCCGTTCCGCCTGCGTCGCAAACTCGAGATCTACCGTCGGAGCGGCGGCGGCCGCCCGATGCGCTTCGTCGACGCGATCGAGCCGGCGGGCGAGGAGGAAACCATCTGTATTCAGGTCGCCGCCGCCGACTCCCTCTATGTCACCGACGACTTCGTCCTCACACACAACACCCTCAACGACTCCTTCATCATCCTCGACGAGGCACAGAACACGAGCCCCGAGCAGATGCAGATGTTCCTCACCCGGCTCGGCTTCGGTTCGAAGGTCGTCGTCACCGGCGACGTCACGCAGGTCGACCTGCCGCGTGAGCAGGCGTCCGGCCTCATTCACGTGCAGGACATCCTCGGCGCAATCGACGGCATCGCCTTCATTTGGTTCGGGCACGAAGACGTCGTGCGACACAAGCTGGTGCAGCGGATCGTCGAGGCGTACAAGCTGCACGCAGAGGAGACGGGAACCCAGCGGCGGAAGTAGCGATGATGGTGGAGATCGAGGTTGCCAACCGTTCCGGCGCGGAGCTCGACCTCGGAGCCGCCGCTGATCTGATCCGTCAGGTCCTCGCTGCCGAGGGCGTCGACGAGGGGGAGCTCGGCCTTCAGCTCGTCGGCCCGGAGGAGATGCGCGCGCTCAAGCGTGAGCATCTCGGCGTCGACGGGCCTACCGATGCGCTCGCCTTTCCGATCGACGGTCGCGACGCGCTGCCGAAGGGCTTGCCGCGCCAACTGGGCGACGTCGTTCTCTGCCCGCAGGTCGTGGGCGATGGCTGGCGCGACCCGCTCGTGCACGCGGTGCTGCACCTGGTCGGGTATGACCACGGCGCCGACATGGAGAAGCGGGAGAGGGAGCACGCGTGAAGCCCCGACCCTCGGTGCTCGAGAGCTTCAACTTCGCGATCGAAGGGGTTATCCACGTACTCCGCACACAGCGCAACATGCGGATCCACTTCGCCGCTGCCGTCGCGGTCATCGTCATCTCCGTTGCCGTCGGCGTGTCGAAGATGGAACTGATCGTGTTGTTGCTCTCGATCGCGTTCGTCCTGATTGCCGAGATGATCAACACCGCCATCGAGGGAACGATCGATGCCGCCACGACCTCGTTCGATCCGATGGCGAAGTTGGCCAAGGACATCGCCGCGGGTGCCGTCCTGATCGCCTCCGTCAACGCTGTCGCGGTCGGCTATCTCGTCTTCGCCGGAAAGGCGGCCGACAAGACGGCGGACGTCCTCGATCGGGTCCGCAACGCGCCGGCCGAGATCAGCCTGGTCGCCCTCGTGCTCACGGTGATCATTGTCATCGCGACGAAGGCCTGGACCGGCCGCGGCACGCCGCTCCGTGGCGGGCTCCCGTCCGGGCACGCAGCGGTGGCGTTCGCCGGCTGGATGGCTGCGACGTATATCGTCGGCGACTCGCATCGTTTCGTCGTCAGCGCGCTGACCTTCATCATGGCTCTCCTAGTCGCACAGACCCGCGTGGAGTCCGGCGTCCATTCGGCGCTCGAGGTGGCGTACGGGGGCGCGCTCGGGGCGCTCGTCACCCTGTCCGTCTTTCAGTTGCTGTGAGCAGGGACCTCTATGAGCGTGCTGTCGCGATCTCGGAGCGGGCCTACGCTCCCTATTCGAAGTACCTCGTCGGTGCCGCGGTGCAAACCCGCGACGGCAAGGTCTTCGAGGGCGTCAACGTCGAGAACGCCGCGTATCCACTGGGCGTCTGTGCCGAGAAGAGCGCGCTCGTCAAGGCAGTGAGCGAGGGCTACAAGCCCGGGGACTTCGAGGCGATCGGCATCACGGCCTCACCGTGCGGCGGCTGCAGACAGTGGCTATACGAGTTCCGGATCGGCGAGGTCACGTTCTTGAATGCCTCCGGCGAGCTGGCCACGTATTCGGCGGAGCAGTTGCTGCCGGACACCTGGGATCTGCCGGCTTGAAGTCCGGCTTCGTCGCAGTTGCCGGCCGCCCCAACGTCGGCAAGTCGACACTCGTGAACGCGCTGAGCGGCGGAAAGGTTGCGATCGTCTCCGACAAGCCGCAGACGACACGCCGCCGCATCTTCGGCATCGCAAACGGCGAGGACTACCAGCTCGTTCTCGCGGACCTCCCCGGCTTCCAGCGGCCGCTCGATCCGCTCACCGAGCACATGCAACGCACGGTCGACGCCTCGTTCGAGGACGTCGAGGCTGTCCTGCTCGTCCTGTCAGCGCGCGAGCGGATCGGTGCGGGCGACCGCTTCGTCGCGCGACGCGTCTTCGAGCTTGGAGTTCCCGTCGTGATCGCCTTAAACAAGGTCGACCGTTTGAAGGGCGCACACATCGCGACGCAGATGGAGGCGGCTTCGCGGCTCGGCGAGTTCCATGCGCTCCACCCGGTCAGCGCGAAGACCGGCGACGGCGTCCCCGCGCTCCGCGACGAGCTCGCCGCGCTTCTACCCGAGGGCCCCCTCTATTTCCCGCAGGAGCAGCGGACCGATCTTCCTGTCGAAGTGCAGATCGCGGAGCTCGTGCGGGAGCAGGCACTCCGCCTGACGAGGGACGAGCTCCCTCACGCGATCACGGTCGAGGTTCAGGAGGTGGGCGATCGGGTAATCCAAGCCGACGTGCTCGTCGAGACCGAGTCCCAGAAGCAGATCGTGATCGGCAAGGGGGGCTCGATGATCCGGGAGATCGGGCGGCGTTCGCGACCGGAGATCGAAGCGGTGCTCGGACATTCGGTGTTCCTCGAGCTGCGCGTCAAGGTGAAGCCACGCTGGCGACGCGACGAGGCGTTGCTCGAGCGCCTCGGTCTCTGAACGGCAGCTTAAGGTCGCCCACTACTTTCCGTCACGCCACGAACCGGACACAGATTTCTTCCTAGGCTGTCGGTGGGCGGGCGTGGTGGGACCCTGTTTCGCGTGTGTACCTCGACGCGATGGCGCCGCAGCCGCTCGTTCCACGACTCGGCGTACAGCTGCTCCTGCAGCTCGATCCAGCTGCCGACCCGAAGCTCCTCCATCCGCCTGACTTTCCGCAGATAGCGGGGAGCTACACTCATTTTCGTGGCCAAGGCACCGGCACTTCCGCGCGGATTCGAGCTTCCGCTCGAGCCGCGACTGCCCCGAATCGGCTCCGTCGACGCGGTCGCGCTCGAAGAGCGCGCCGCGTCGCTTGCGAAGAGGTCGATCAAGCGCGAGGCGAAGGTCTTCGCCCTCGAGCTCGCCGTGCGGATGATGGATCTCACCACGCTCGAAGGCCAGGACACGCCGGGCAAGGTCGCGGCGCTTGCATCGAAGGCGATCCGGCCCGACCCGAGCGACGCCGGCGTGCCCTCGGTCGCCGCCGTCTGCGTCTATCCCAACCTCGTTCCGACGGCCGTGGCGCGGGTGGAGGGCACGAGCGTCAAGGTCGCTTCCGTGGCAACGGCTTTTCCGTCGGGCCAGTCGCCACTCGAGGCGAAGCTCGACGAGGTGCGCTGGGTCGTCGACCACGGCGCCGACGAGGTCGACATGGTGATCGACCGTGGTGCCTTTCTCTCGGGCCGCTACGCCAAGGTCTACGACGAGATCGTGCGCGTCAAGGAGGCCTGCGGCGACGCGCACCTGAAGGTCATCCTCGAAGTCGCCGAGCTGGGGACCTACGACAACGTTCGACGCGCCTCCTTGCTGGCGATGGCGGCCGGTGCCGACTTCATCAAGACGTCGACCGGCAAGCTTCCCGGCGCCGCGACTCTGCCGGTCACACTCTGCATGCTCGAGGCGATCCGCGATGTCTACGAGGAGACCGGGCGCATGATCGGCATGAAGCCGGCCGGCGGGATCCGCCAGGCCAAGCAGGCGGTGCAGTACCTGGTCCAGGTGCACGAGACGCTGGGGCCGGAGTGGCTGACGCCCGATCTCTATCGCCTCGGCGCTTCGTCCCTTTTGAACGACGTGCTCATGCAACTGCGGAAGGAGAAGACGGGCGCGTACCAAAGCCCCGATTACTTCACCGTTGACTGAGCTCGAGCGAAAGCACGATCGCACGCCGGTCCCCTCGGACTGGACCTATGCGTCCGCGCCCGAGGCGCGCGACATCGTCACGCTCCGGGAGCGCTACGGCCACTACGTCGGCGGCAGATGGCTCGAACCGCGCGAGACCTACACGACGATCTCGCCCGCGAACGAGGAGCCGCTGGCCGAGGTCGGCCAGGCAACGCCCGAGGAGGTGCAGGGCGCAGTGGCGGCGGCGCGCGCTGCGTACGAGAACGGCTGGTCGGACATCTCGCCGGCCGAGCGCGCGAAGTACCTGTTCAGGATCGCGCGGATTCTGCAGGAACGCTCGCGCGAGTTTGCCGTGCTCGAGTCGCTGAACGGCGGCAAGCCGATCAAGGAGTCGCGCGACGTAGACCTGCCGCTGAGTGCCGCTCACTTCTTCTACTACGCAGGGTGGGCCGACAAGCTCGAGTACGCATTCCCGAACCGCCGGCCGCGACCGATGGGCGTGGCGGGCCAGATCATCCCGTGGAACTTCCCGCTCCTGATGCTCGCCTGGAAGATCGCGCCGGCACTCGCGGCGGGGAACACTGTCGTGCTCAAGCCCGCCGAGACGACGCCGCTCTCGGCGCTGCTCTTCGCCGACGTGCTGCGGCAAGCCGAGCTCCCGCCCGGTGTCGTCAACATCGTCACCGGTGACGGACGAACCGGCGCGGCGATCGTTCAGGCCGAGGGCGTCGACAAGATCGCGTTCACGGGCTCGACCGAGGTCGGCAAGGCGATCCAGCGCGAGCTCGCGGGCACGAGCAAGAGGCTCACGCTCGAGCTCGGTGGTAAGGCGGCAAACATCATCTTCGACGACGCCGCGCTCGACCAGGCGGTCGAGGGGATCATCAACGGGATCTACTTCAACCAGGGGCACGTCTGCTGCGCCGGGTCGCGCCTGCTTGTGCAGGAGTCGATCTACGAGCCGGTCGTCGACAAGCTGAAGCGGCGCCTCACCACGCTTCGCGTTGGGGATCCGCTCGACAAGAACACCGACGTCGGGGCGATCAACTCGAAGGAGCAGCTCGGACGGATCCAGGACCTCGTCGCCTCCGGCGAGCAGGAAGGTGCGGAGATCTACCAGCCGCCGTGCCGCCTGCCGGAGAAGGGCTACTGGTTCGCGCCGACTGTCTTCACCAATGTGGCGCAGAGCTATCGCATCGCGCAGGAGGAGATCTTCGGGCCGGTCTTGTCGATCCTTACCTTCCGCACGCCGGAAGAGGCCGTCGAGAAGGCGAACAACACGCCGTACGGCCTGAGCGCGGGGGTCTGGACCGAGAAAGGCTCGCGCATCCTCTGGATGGCAGAACGGCTCCGGGCCGGCGTCGTGTGGGCGAACACCTACAACCGCTTCGACCCGAGCTCGCCGTTCGGTGGCTACAAGGAGTCCGGTTTCGGCCGGGAGGGCGGACGGCACGGCCTGGAGCCGTACCTCGACTTCGAATGAGCCGCCTACCCGTCAAGAAGACGTACAAGCTCTTCATCGGCGGCGCCTTCCCGCGCTCCGAGTCAGGGCGCACGTACGAGGCAGAAGGGCAGAACGTCGCGCGGGCCTCGCGCAAGGACGTGCGCGACGCTGTTCGGGCCGCTCGCGCAGCGCTGCCGAAGTGGGCTGGAATGACCGCGTACAACCGCGGCCAGGTCCTCTATCGCCTCGCCGAGATGATCGAGACCCGGAGCGCCGAGTTCGCCGAGCTGAGCAGCGGCCGCGAGGAGGTCGAGCGCACGGTCGACCGCGTCGTCTGGTACGCCGGGTGGGCGGACAAGCTCGCGCAGGTCCTGGGCTCGTCCAACCCCGTGGCCGGGCCGTATTTCAACTTCACCGTCCCTGAGCCAACCGGAGTCGTTGCAGTGCTCGCGCCCGAGGAACCGCCGCTGCTCGGGCTCGTGTCACGCGTCGCCCCGGCGCTGACCGGCGGGAACACGGTCGTCGCGGTCGCCTCGGAGACGCTCCCGCTTGCAGCGATCGAGTTGGCGGAGGCTCTGGCGACGTCGGACGTGCCGGGCGGGGCGGTGAACGTCTTGACCGGGCACATCGACGAGCTCGCTCCCTGGCTCGCGTCGCACATGGACGTCAACGCGCTCGACCTCACCGGAGCCGACGGCGCGTCGGCCGATCTCGAACGCGCGGCGGCCGAGAACGTCAAGCGTGTCGTGCGGGGGAACCCGGACGCTCAGAGCCCGTGGGACATCGCCTCCTTCCTCGAGCTCAAGACCGTCTGGCACCCGGTCGGCCAGTAGATACTTTGGGCGTGCTCGACGCTTCGACGGCGTTTGGTCGCCGGACATTCGGGATTAAACGGGCGCGCGGGCAAAGCCCATACGCCCTCTATGCGGCGTCGCCGAGTCGACGCCTTAGTTGCCACCGTGCGTAGCGAGCGGCGGTTCAGCCAGGCCATCGCGGAAGGTGACGGGATCTCCGTCGTCGTCGACGTGTCCGATCCGGACGGTGCGCGCCGTGCGGCCGAACAGGGGGCGGAAGCCCTCGCCGTCAGCCGGGCGGTCGAGGATCTGCGCTCGGTGACCGAGCTTCCGATTCTGTGGCGAGCCTCGGCGTCGCCGAGCGAGGCGGCGCTTGCCGGAGCGGATGCGTGGCTCATCGCCGTCGAGGACGCCGGCGAGGACGGTGAGTGGCTCGCACGTCAGCATGCGGAGGCGACCGAGCTCGGCCTGGACTGTGTCGTCGAGGTGCGGGACGAAGACGAGCTCGAGCTCGCGCTCGAGAGCCTCGATCCGGAGATCTTCCTGCTCGCCGCGGAGGACGCCGACGACCAGGAAGGACTCGGACGAGCGCTGGAGCTCCTGCCTGACATACCCGCGGGCAAGCTCGCGGTCGTCGACGTCCCCGTCACGGGTCGCGAGCAGGTGGAGGAGCTGGAGCGGGCCGGCGTCGATGCGGTCATCGTCGTCGGCGCGACCAACGTCGCCGAGCTCGTCGGTGACGGCCCGCCGCAGGTTTAGCTTCACCCGCGCGGTCGACCGCTGGTCGGAGAGCCAGTGGGGCGGTCGCGGAACGGCACTCGTGGCGATCCTCGCGGGAGCCGCGGCGTTGCGGTCCGTGGGCATCCAGTACGGCCTCCCGTTCGGGAACCTGCTCAACCCCGACGAGCAGTCGATCGTCCCGCGGGCCTGGAAGCTCGTTCACGGCGGAGGCGGCGATCCGCACTGGTTCGACTACCCGTCGCTCCTCATGTACGTGAACGCGCCATTCCAGGCGTGGCAGGACGAACCCTCCTACCTGACGGCGCGCATCGTGGGGGTCGTCTTCGGGCTGGCCGCGATCGCCGCAACGTGGTGGCTCGGGCGTCGGGCCTACGGGACGTCGGCCGGCGCCGTCGCCGCGGCCTTCATGGCCGTGTGCACGATCCACGTCGCCTACTCGCGCGTCGCCGTGACAGACGTCCCGTTGACGCTCGGCGTCGCAGTTGCCCTCGCGTTGATGGTGAAGGGACGGCTCGAGCTGGCCGGCCTGGCCGTCGGCCTTGCGACCGGCTTCAAGTATCCGGGCGTGTTCCTTCTGGTCCCGCTGGTCGTCGCGGGCTGGAAGCAGTGGTCGCGCCTCGCGGTCTCCGCCGTGCTCGCCGTCGTGGCCTTCTTTGCCACGAGCCCGTTCGTCCTCGTCCACCGCCACCAGGCCTGGCACGAGGCGTTCCGTGTGCAGCGCCTCGCGCGCGACGGCTGGCTCGGCTTCGAGCACGACCACATCGCGCCGATCGCGTTCGTCGATCGGCTCTGGCACGGTCTCGGGCCGGCGTTGATCGTTTGCGCGATCGGACTGGTCGCGGCGCTCGTGCGACGCACCAGGGTGGATCTCATCCTCGCGCTGTTCGTGCTCGCCTACTTCGTCGACCTGATGAGCCTCCATGCGCACTTCGACCGCTACGTGCTTCCGCTGGTGCCGCCGCTCGGAGCGCTCGCAGGCCGCATGCGCTCGCTGGCGCCGGTCACGCTCCTACTGCTCGTCGTCCCGCTGACCTGGTCGATCCGCGACACGAAGGAGCTCACGCGCACCGATACACGGGTGATCGCGGAACGATGGGTCGAGCAGCACATCCGGCCGGGAACACGGATCGCCGCAGATCCGTCGACCCCCTCGTTCGCGGGGCTGCGCGTCCTGCCGCTGAGCCTGCCGGGGCCGAAACGGAAGTTCGACGAGAACCGCAACGTCCGCCGCCTGCGCCGTCTCGGAGTCAAGGACGTCGTGATCACCGGGGCGGTCACCGACCGCGTACTGGCCGCGCGTTCGAACTACCCGCGCGAGGCGCGCTTCTACGACCAGCTGCGCACCAGTGCCAGGCGCATCTACCACCTCGCTCCGGGCGGCGATCGCGCCGGCCCGTGGGTCTCGGTCTACCGGCTACCCGCGTAGCAGCGGGCGCGTCAGACACGTCGGCCCGCCGTCACCTTTGCGCGAGATCTCGTCGCCGCCGTAGATCGAGACGTCCACGCCGGCACGTTCGAGACGGCGTCTCGTCTCCCTGTTGCCCTCGAGTGCCAGCGCGACTCGCGGCGCGAGCGCGAGCACGTTCGGCCCCATCGTCTCGAACTCCTCGTCGGGGACTTCCACGATCTCGACCTCGAGCTCGCGGAGCATTTGCACCAGCCGTACCGGCAGGAGCGGGAGGTAGGCAACGACGAGATCCTGGTCGAGTGGGCTGAGGAGCGAGAGCAGGTGCAGGACGACCTCCGAGCCGTGCAGGTGCGGAAGATCGAAGGTGAGAACGGCCACGTCCGGGAGCGCCGCCTGGAGCGCGTGGATACCGTCGTCGTTCGTCCTGTATCCGCGGCCGACGATGAGCGTCCTCTCGTCGACCCAGATGGTGTCGCCTCCGTCGACGAGCTGCGGTTTCTGGAGCGTCGCCGCGACGGGCACGCCTGCCTGCTCGAGGTCGGTCGCGATCGCTGCACCCTCGGCCAGCCGACCCTCCTTACCCGATCGAAGCACGATCGCACCGCGATTGGCCACGAGCGCGGCGTCGAACACGTAGATCGCATCCGGATCGTCCTCGACTCTCGTCTCAGCGAGCACGACCTCGGCACCTGCAGCCCGCAGGGCGTCACAGAACGCTTCGTGCTCCTCCGCCAGCTTCCGGAGGTCGGGCTTCGCGTGCCAGCCGTATTCGCGCCACGCCCTGAAGCCGGCGGCGCTCGGCGGCCGCACGAGCACGCGGCGAAGGTCCTCCGTCATCGTCTGGCCCCCGTACAGACGCGTCGTCGGCGTGGACATCAGCCGAAGAACGCCCGGGCCACCGACCACCACTCCGGCGGCACGGTCTTGAGTTGGGCCGTCGCCTCGGCCAGCGGGACGTCGACGATCTCGTCGCCGTGCAGAGCCGCCATCCGGCCGAACTTCCGCTCGTCGACCAGGTCGGCGGCCTTGAGCCCGTATCGGGTCGCGAGCACACGGTCTCGCGGCGTCGGCGAGCCGCCGCGTTGCGTGTGGCCCAGCACCGTCACGCGCGTCTCGTAGCCCGTTCTCGCCTCGATCTCCTTCGCCAGCGCCGCGCCGACACCACGCTCGGAGAGGCGAGCGTGACCGAACTGATCGACGTCGTCACCGTCCTTCAGGCCTTCGAACTCGTAGCCCTCCGAGACCACAACGATGGAAAAGTCCTTGCCGCGCTCATGGCGTCGCTGCAACTCCTTGCAGGCGTCCTCGATCGAGACCGGTTGCTCGGGGATCAGGATCATGTCGGCGCCGCCGGCGATGCCGCTGACGACCGCGATCCACCCGGTCTGGCGGCCCATCACCTCGACCACCATGACGCGGTTGTGGGATTCGGCAGTGGTGTGGAGGCGGTCGATCGCCTCGGTTGCGACCCAGACGGCCGTGTCGAACCCGAACGTGTAGTCGGTCGCGGACAGGTCGTTGTCGATGGTCTTCGGCACCCCGACGACAGGAAAGTCGTCCTCGGCGTACAGGCGAGCTGCGACGCCCAGCGTGTCCTCGCCGCCGATCGCGACCAGCGCGTCGAAGCCTTCGCGCTCGAAGTTCTCGAGAACCTTCTCGACGCCGCCCTCGACCTTGAACGGGTTCGTCCGGGTCGTGCCGAGGATCGTGCCGCCGCGTGGGAGGAGACCCGAGATCTCGCGCGGCCCGAGCGGCTCGAAGATCCCCTCGACCAGCCCTTTCCAGCCGTCGCGCACGCCGACGACCTCGCCGCCGCGGACCATCACACGCCGCCCGACGGCGCGGATTACGGCGTTCAGACCCGGACAGTCGCCGCCGCCGGTGAGGATCCCAACTCGCATCGGCCGATCGTAAAGAACGCCGGAACCGGGGCTACGATTCTCCTCTCGGCCGAAGTGGCGGAACTGGTAGACGCGCCGGACTCAAAATCCGGTGGGGGAAACTCCGTGTGGGTTCGAGTCCCACCTTCGGCATGGCATCGCCATCGCGCTATAAAGGGGCCATCGCGCGGGTCGTTCCTCTATTGCTCCTCTTGTTGGCGCCTCTACTCGTCACCGGGTGCGGCTCCTCGAACGGCGGCAGCGCAGTTGCAGATGCGGCGGCGACAAAGTCCTGTCCAGCGGCGTGGCGCACGGGTTGGCAGAAGCTTGCGAACCACATCAAGGCGCCCGTGTACTGCCCCACCTGGATGCCGAACCCATTGGATGCCCGCATCGGTGGGACGTACGCCAACGGGGAATCGGTCAGCCGCGACCGAAGCTACCTGGTCAGCTTCATCTGGTTCGAGCCGGGAACCGGCGAGGTGCACGTGAACTTCCGGGGCTATCCCGGTCAAACGAAGATTCCGACCTGTAGCGACCTCACCACCGACAAGCCGGTTCCGTGCTTCTCGGACCGCAAGGGGCTCGTCCGCGCCGGTGACGTCGCAGCGCGCGTCTACACGGCGAACCAGGGCGCCGACCAGTGGCACATCCTCTACGCCTGGCATTACAACCGCTCGCTCTACACGCTCAGCGAGCACGTCGCACCGCCGTACACCTACTCGCAGGTGGGGCGCAACATGAAACGGATGCTCACCGGGCTCGTCCTCGTCCCCCCGAAGTCATAGATGCGCCTCACGCGGCGGCAGGTACTCGTTGGAGCGGCGGCGAGCGGCCTCGGCGCGGTTGGCCTGTACGAGCTCGTCGACCACCTGACGGAATCACCGGCCGCTCGGGGTGACGGCCAGCTACACCCAGAGCAGCATCTGCTCGACGGCGTCGCGGTGACGCAGGACAACGGCGTCGCCGTCGTCCTGCCGCCTCTGCATCACTCCGTCGTCACAGCCATGGTGGCGACGGACGATCTGCGAGGAGCGCAGCGGGAGCTCGAAGAGGCATTGACGCAGCTCGAGGATCGATACCCCCCGACGCCCGCAGGTCTCGGCGTGACCGTCGCGTGGGGCCTCCCGTACTTCCGCCGCCACGTGCGGAAACAGGCCGACCTCCACCTGCCGGTCGACCTGCGCGCCTCCCGGACGAAGAGAGACAAAGTCCATGCGCTGGCGGACGCGATCCGCTTCCCCAGCGACCCGACCGATGCGATCCTCGAGGCAAACGACGTCGCCGTCCTCCTGCGCAGCGACGTCCGCGCGCACATCGAGGATGCGGAGCGCACCTTGTTCCGCGGGTCGACGATCCTGCGCGTGACGAGTATCCGCCGAGGCTTCGTCGGCAGCGATTTCCGTTCCGGGCCGAGCCTGGCGAAGCGCATGGCCCAGGCGGCCCGGGTCGACGGAGCCGACCTGATTCCGGACGACGCTCAGCTCTTCCTGGGCTTCACGTCAACCCAGCAGGCCGCGCTCGGCCCGCGGAGGATCGCGAACCTCGAGACGCTGGGCTACGTCGATCTCGGTCCGCGTCGGTATTTCGTGAACGGGACGCACATGCACCTGTCGCACGTCTTCGAGGACCTCGCGTCCTGGTACCAGACGTTCGACTTCCAGGAACGCGTCGCCACCGCGTTCAAGCCGGGCATCCACCCCAACCCCGGGATCGTCACCGTTGCGCAGGATCCCTCGGACGCCGCGTCAGCCTCCTCGGTACGCCGCGACTTCCACCGAGACGGCCGGATCGGCCACAGCAGCTCGATCCAATCGGCATCTCGGCTCGAGCGTGACATCGTCGCCGAGGACGGGACGGTCTACGAGCGGGGGACCGCGGTGCCCCAGCGTGCCGACTTCAACACGCTCGACAATCCGTTCGCGTGGAGCGCCGACCCTGCTCGGGACGTGATGAAGGACCTCCCGGCCGCCGGTATCCACTTCGTCGTCTTCAATCCTACGAGCGACGACTTCCGCCGAAACCGCCTGGCGATGGACGGCGTCCTTCCCGACGGCACGCGGCTGGCCTTCGGGCGCCGGGACCGCAACCAGGGCTTCAACGCGGTGCTGAGCACCTCCCACCGGCAGAACTTCCTCGTCCCGCCGCGCCGGCACCGCTCCTTTCCGCTGGCAGAGCTTTGACTACCCGAGATTTCTCCGCGTCGAGCGGTTCCGATTCAGGCCGAGTCCTTGCAGCCTGCCCGCGGGCGCGAAATACTCCCGCGGAACGAGACTCCTTCCGCCAAACCAACCCCGGTGGGAGACAGGAGGGATGAGCGTGAGAAAACTCTTGTTGCTGGCCCTCGCAGGCGTGGTCGCGGCCGTCGCGGTCATCGTGGGCTACTCGAGCAGCGCGAACGCGACGAGGTCCGCAGCGACACCCCTGCCCTCGTCGGCCTGCGGGCCGATCTTCTACAAGGGCAAGGGTAAGCCGCAGTTTCTGATCGCCTCGGACCAGCCCTTCCAGGGCGCCGGCCGTGCACAGCAGATCGACATGCAGAAGGCGATCCAGTACGTGCTCGACAAGCAGTACCACTTCAAGGTGGGCAAGTACACGGTCGGCTACCAGGCC
>JBKOWS010000002.1:0-10288 GCA_046724565.1 Actinomycetota bacterium
GCGCACCGACTCGACCTCGGAGACCTCGGCGACCGGGACGTCCCACCAGCTCTCGTAGCTGGGCACGCCCTCGTAGCGGTCGACCTCGATCGCCAGCACGACCGTTCCCTCCTCGGCCTTCGCCGCCTCCAGGCCCTCACGCAGATCCGCGACCGTCCGGCAGCGGATCACCTTGGCGCCGAGCGACTCGGCATTCGCCGCCAGGTCAATGGGCAGCACGGGCGCTGGTGACCTGTCGCTGTCGAGCCCGAGCGACCCATCCCGCCTGTACCTGAAGAGCGTGCCGAAGCCGTCGGTGCCGAGCGATCGCGACAGCGAGCCGATCGAGTTGAAGCCGTGGTTGTCGACGAGGACGATCGTCAGCTTCAGACCCTCTTGGATCGACGTGACGATCTCGCTGGACAACATGAGATAGGAGCCGTCGCCGACCATGACGTAGACCTCGCGCGCCGGCGCAGCCATCTTCACGCCTAGGCCACCCGCGATCTCGTAGCCCATGCACGAATAGCCGTACTCGACGTGGTAGCCCTTCGGGTCGCGCGTGCGCCAGAGCTTGTGCAGGTCGCCCGGCATCGCCCCGGCGGCACAGACGACGACGTCCGTGGGCTCCGAAGCGTCGTTCACCACACCGATTACCTCGCTCTGCGCCGGCAGCGGCCCGAAACCGAGCCCGTACAGCCGCGAGACCTCGTCGTCCCACTCCATGTTCAGCGTCGCCGCCCGTTCGCGATACGTCGGCTCCACCTGGTATCCCTCGAGCGCCTCGGCGAACCGATCGAGCGTCACCCACGCATCTGCGACGATCGCCACGCCTTCGAGCTTGGCCGCGTCGAAGTCGGCAATGTTCACGTTGACGAAGCGGACGTCCGGATTCCGGAAGGCGGTCCTCGAAGCTGTGGTGAAGTCGGACCAGCGCGTGCCGATGCCGATGACGACGTCTGCCTCGGTCGCAAGGCGGTTCGCGGCGAACGTGCCGGTTGCGCCAACGGCTCCGAGCGCCGACGGATGGTCGTACGGGAGGGACCCCTTTCCCGCCTGCGTCTCCGCCACCGGAATACCCGTTTGCTCGACGAATGCGCGGAGCGCCTCCGTCGCCTCCGAATAGATCACGCCGCCGCCCGCCACGATCAGCGGCCGCTCCGCGCCGCGAATGAAAGCGACCGCCTCCGCCAGCACCGCCGAGTCGGGCTCGGGGCGCGCAATATGCCAGACACGCCGAGCGAAGAAGTCGTCCGGATAGTCGTAGGCCTCCGTCTGCACGTCCTGCGGGAAGGCGAGCGTCACCGCGCCGGTCTCGGCCTGGTTGACGAGCACGCGCATCGCCGACAGCCCCGCCGGCATCACCTGCTCCGGACGCTCGATCCGGTCGAAGTAGCGCGAGACGGGCTGCAACGCGTCGTTGACGGACACATCGCCGCGCGACGGCACCTCGAGCTGCTGCAGCACCGGATCCGGGCGCCGCGAAGCGAAGACGTCGCCCGGGAGCAACAGCACGGGCAGCCGGTTCACCGTCGCGAGCGCGGCCCCCGTGACGAGATTCGTGGCCCCGGGGCCGATCGACGTGGTGCAGGCCAGGGTGGCGAGCCGATTCCGCATCCGGGCGAACCCGACCGCCGTGTGCACCATCGCCTGCTCGTTCCGCGCCTGGTGGTAGGTCAAGAGCTTGGGATCCTCGTACAGCGCCTCGCCGATCCCGGCGACGTTGCCGTGCCCGAAGATCCCGAAGCAGCCTTCGAAGAACCGTCGCTCGACCCCGTCCCGTTCGACCTCCTGGGCGGCGAGGAACCGGATCAGCGCCTGGGCTGCAGTGAGGCGGGCCATGAGCGAAACTCTCGCAGAAGCCTGACGCTGGAGAAAAGGAGCTGCTATGGCCGTCACGGTCCGAACCCTGGAGAACTTCATCGGCGGCGAGTGGGTCGCCTCGAGCGGCGAGAGCGCCCGCGCCGTCGTTTCCCCCGCCACCGGCGAGACACTCGCGGAGGCCCCGAACGCGAGCACGGAGGACGTCGACCGCGCGGTGGCCGCGGCCCGGGCGGCGCAGCCCAAGTGGGCCGCGCTGTCGGCGTGGGATCGCGCCAAGATCTGCCACGCGATCGCCGACCTGATCCACGAGCGCCGCGAGGACTTCGCGCGCGAGCTCTCGCTCGAGCAGGGGAAGCCGTACGCCGCGGAGGCCCTGGGCGACATCGACGAGACCGGCGAGAACTTCCGCATCGCGGCGGAGGACGTCAAGCGGATGGAGACGGCGATCATCCCTTCGCAGGACTCGAACAAGCGCATCCTCACATTCCGCAAGCCGAACGGGGTCTACGCCGGCATCACGCCGTGGAACTTCCCGACGCTCATCCCGGTGGAGCTGATTGCACCGGGGATCGCCGTCGGCAACACGATCGTGATGAAGCCGTCGGAGTGGACGCCGATCGCGATGGCGAACTTCATGCAGATCATGGCCGACGCGGGTCTGCCGGACGGTGTCGTCAACGTCGTCTACGGCGCCGGCGATGTCGGCGAGCAGCTCGTGACCCATCCGGGCGTGGACGGCGTCGGCTTCGTCGGGTCCCATGGCACCGCCGAGAAGATCGTGCGCGCGGCCGGACTGAAACGCTCGCTGATCGAGGCGAGCGGCAACGGGCCGGTGATCGTCTGCGAGGACGCCGACCTCGATCGGGCCGCGGAGGGCGCCGTCTTCGGCGGCTTCTTCTGCGCGGGTCAGGTCTGCTGCGCAACCGAGCGCGTGCTCGTCCACGAGCGGATCCACGACGACTTCGTCGACGAGGTGCTCAAAGCGGCCGCCTCGTGGCCGCTCGGTGATCCGCTCGACGAGGCGACGAAAGTCGGCCCGATGAACAACGAGCCGACCGCGGAGAAGATGGATCGTCATCTGGAGGACGCCGTCGAGAAGGGCGCGAGCGTCGTCCTCGGCGGCTCACGTGCGGACGACCGCCCCACCCGTCTCTACTACGAGCCGACCGTTGTCACCGACGTCGGCGTCGACACGCTCATCAACCAGCAGGAGACGTTCGGGCCGATCGTCCCGCTCATTCGGGTGAGCTCGGACGAAGAGGCGCTCGCCGTCGCGAACGACTCGCACCTCGGACTGCAGGCCGCCGTCTACACGTCGAGCCTGAAGCGTGCGTTCCAGTTCGTCGACAACCTGCGCGTCGGCAACGTCGTCGTCAACGACTCGACCGACTACTGGGAGGCACACGAGCCGTTCGGCGGAGCGTCCGGCACGCAGAGTGGCTGGGGTCGCATCGGCGGCCGCTACACGATGCTGGACATGAGCGACCTGAAGACGGTCGTGCTCGACGTCGGAGGGCTCGAGTAGCGGCGCGGCTTGCGGTCGGCCTCGTTGGGGTCGGCAGGATCGGCCTGCTCCACGCGCGCACGCTGCTCGGGCTCGAAGGAGTGGCGTCGCTGACGATCGCGGACGCCGACCCGGACCGGGCCCGCGACGTGGCGAGCGAGCTCGGCGTCGAGGCGGCCGAAAGCCCCGAAGCGCTCGTGGACGCCGGCATCGACGCGCTCGTCATCGCCGCCGGAACGCCTGCGCACGCGGCCCTGCTGAGCCTCGCCGGAAGGGGTGGTCTGCCCGCGTTCTGCGAGAAACCGGTCGCGCTCGACCTTCCGACGATGGATGCTGTGCGGGAGGAGGTTGTCCGCGCGGGGATCCTCGTCCAGGTCGGTTTCCAGCGGCGCTTCGACGCGGGCTTCGCCGCGGCGCGCGACGCGGTCGCCTCAGGTGCCGTCGGGCGGATCCTCGCGATGCGCGCGGCGACGCACGACCCGGTCTCGCCGCCCGCCGAATACATCGCCGTGTCCGGGGGAATCTTCGCCGACCTGCACATCCACGACTTCGATGCCGTCCGCTTCGTGAGCGGCGAGGAGATCACGGAGGTGTACGCGGACGGCGCAGCCCTCGACGCGCCCTGGGTCGCGGAGCTCGACGACGTCGACGTCGCCGCGGCGGTGCTGCGCCTGTCGGGCGGCGGTCTCGTGATCCTCTCGGGCACGCGCCGTGACCCGCTCGGTTACGACGTGCGGCTCGAAGTCTTCGGAACGGACGACACGATGGCCGTCGGGCTGGACCGGCGCACCCCGCTCCGTTCCCTCGACCCGGGTAGCGCCAGGACGTCCGAGGCGTACCGAGATTTCTGGGATCGGTTCGAGCCCGCGTACCGCAACGAACTGGCTGCCTTCGTCGAGACGGTCCGCACAAGCGCACCCAGTCCGTGTTCCCTGGACGAAGCTCGGGCGGCTCTTGTCGTCGCCCTCGCGGCGGAGCGCTCGCGTTTTGAGCGGCGTCCGGTGACTATCGAGGACCGGGGACTAGCGCCGACACCCCCGAAGGGTTGAGAATCGCCCTAGCCAGCCCACCGGGGAAAGGAGAGTCATGGAGAACGACCTCGTCGACGAGGAGTTGACCCAGCTCACACGCCGGGGCCTGCTTCTCAAGGGAGGTGCCGCCGCAGCCGGGCTCTCGGCGCTCACCCTGCCGTCAGCGGCCCTCGCGAAGAGCGAGGCGACGATCAAGATCGCGGTCGTGACGCACGGTGACACGGGTCAGTTCTGGTCGGTGTTCAAGAAGGGCGTCGACCAGGCGGCCAAGGACCTGAAGTCCCGCGGCGTCAGTGTCACGCAGGTCTACGCGAACAACGACGTGCCGAAGCAGGTCTCCGGCGTCAATGCCGCGATCTCCGCAGGAGCGAAAGTCATCGCCACGTCGGTACCGGATGCAAGCGCGCTACGCGATCCGCTGCGGAAGGCGTCGTCGAAGGGCATCGAGATCATCACGGTGAACTCCGGCCTCGGTGCCTTCGACTCTCTGCCGACGTACATGGTGCACATCGGGCAAACGGAGGAGCTTGCCGGCGAGGGTGCCGGCAAGCAGTTCAAGAAAGCCAACGTGAAGAAGCTCCTGCTCGTCATCCACGAGGCGAGCAACTCGGGCTTGCAACAGCGGGCTACGGGAGTCAAGAAGGTGCTCGGCGGCAGCAAGGTCAAGGTCCTGACGATCCCGAATGCGAAAAAGGACATCCCGGGGACGAAGGCCAAGGTCAAAGCCGCCTTCAACGCCGACAAGAGTCTCGACTCGTTTCTCGGCCTTGACCCGGACGTCACCATCCCGTGCCTGGACGTGATCCCGAAGGGGACGAAGGCTGCGACGTTCGACGTCGGCGGCTCGATCAAGGAGATCCAGAAGGGCCGGATGCTGTTCGCAATCGACCAGCAGCAGTACCTTCAGGGGTACCTGCCGGTCGTCTTCGCGATGCTCTACGTCACGAACCTCAACACCGTCGGAAACGGGAAGCCCGTCCTGACAGGCCCCGGAATCATCAACAAGAAGAACGCCGGGAAGGTCGCCCAGCTGGCGGCGAAGGGCACTCGCTAGTCGACGCAAACCGGGTGGGCGGCCACTTGGCTGCCCACCCGTCTGAGCGGGAGGACCTGCAAATAGCCGAGACAGTCGCTCCGAAAGCACCACCGGACGAACGACTCGTCACTGTCGGTTGGCTCACACGTCTACTGAGCCGTCCCGACATCGGAGCGTTCCTCGGAGCGATCGCCGTCTGGTTGGCATTCGGGTACTTCGCGAGAGACGTCAACTGGCTCAGCGACCCGGCGATTGCGTCCGGCTGGACCGATCAGGCCGCGCAGTACGGGATCGTGGCGGTGCCCGTCGCCCTGCTGATGATCGGCGGCGAGTTCGATCTCTCCGCCGGCGTGATGATCGGCAGCTCAGGCCTCCTGCTCGGCTATTTGACGGTGTACCAGCACATGAACGTGTGGCCGGCGATGGTCCTCGTCCTGCTTTTCGGGCTTGTCATCGGATTCATCAACGGCCTCACAGTGATCAAGACGAAGCTGCCGAGCTTCATCGTCACGCTCGCGACGTTCTTCATCCTCCAGGGGGCCAACGCCGCAGGCACGCTCAAGCTCACCGGGTCGACCGCGATCCAGAACATCGATTCTGCGAGCGGGTTCGAGACGGCGCACAAGATCTTCGCAGGCGACTTCACGAAGTGGGGCTTCAAGGTCAAGGTGCTCTGGTGGATCGGGATCACGATCATCGGGGCCTGGCTCCTGGCCAAGTCTCGCTTCGGAAACTGGATCTACGGCGCCGGCGGAGAGCCGAATTCCGCCCGCAACGTCGGCGTTCCAGTGGCGCGGACGAAGATCTTGCTGTTCATGGCGACGTCCGCGACCGCAGCGCTGATGGGGATCATCGAGGCGCTTGAGTTGCGGTCGATGCAGTCCGGGGAGGGCATCGGGCTCGAGTTCATCTTCATCATCTGCGCCGTCGTCGGCGGCTGTCTCCTGACCGGAGGCTTCGGCTCCGTCATCGGGACGTTCTTCGGCGCCGCCATGCTCGGCATGGTCCAGCTCGGCATCGTCGACGCGCAGTGGGACAGCAACTGGACGTTCACGTTCCAGGGCGCCATCCTCTTCGGGGCCGTGCTGCTCAACACCTGGGTCCGAAGCAGAGCTCAGAAAGTGAGATGACGATGGCCCACCTGCTCGAAGCCGACCATATCTCCAAGTACTACGGCAACATCGTCGCGCTGAAGGACATCTCGACGTCTGTCGACGCCGGCGAGGTGACCTGCATCCTCGGCGACAACGGCGCGGGCAAGTCGAGCTTCATCAAGATCCTCTCCGGCGTCCACCAGGCAGACGAAGGCCAGTTGCTCGTCGACGGAGAGGCGGTGAGCTTCAACTCGCCGCGCGACGCGCGGGCCAAGGGCATCGCCACCGTCTACCAGGATCTCGCGATGGTGCCGCTGATGTCGATCTGGCGGAACTTCTTCCTCGGCGCCGAGCCGCGGAAGGGATACGGCCCGATTCGGTGGTTCGACGCGGGGAAGGCAAAGCGCATCGTCAGGCGGGAGCTCAGCGAGATGGGCATCGACATCCGCGATCCGGATCAGCCGGTCGGGACGCTCTCGGGCGGAGAGCGCCAGTCTGTCGCGATTGCGCGGGCGGTCTACTTCGGTGCACGGGTGCTGATCCTGGACGAGCCGACGTCGGCGCTCGGCGTGAAGCAAGCCGGCGTCGTCCTGAAGTACACCCTCCAGGCGCGCGAGCGTGGAGTCGCAGTGATCTTCATCACGCACAACCCGCACCACGCGTATCCGGTGGGTGACCGGTTCGTGATCCTGAACCGCGGCACGAGCCTCGGCGCGTACGAGAAGTCCCAGATCGACCGTGAGGAGCTCGTGCGGCTGATGGCCGGCGGGCGCGAGCTCGCCGAGCTCCAGCACGAGCTCGAGGCGATCAAGGTCGAGGTCTAGACGTAGAGCGGCCGCCCGGTGGGCGGCCGCTCGTTCGCGCGGTGCTCAGTTGCTCGGCGCGTCCTGCACGACGATGTCGCCTTCGCCCACCTTGCGGTAGATCGGCGGCCCGGCCGGGAAGCCGGTCGTCGGCAGCGGGCACACAGCCGGGAACCCGGCCGGCCAGTTGGACGAGCTCAGCGGATCGACGTACTCCGGGCTAACGAGGTCGCGGCTGCCCAGACCGGGGCCACCGCGGTCGACGAAGTACTCGACGTAGCCGGCCCCCGCGTCAGCGCCGGACGTGATGACACCACCGATCGCCGCCTTGTTGCCCTCGACTCGCAGGCAGGTCACGTTGCGGTAGCTCTCGGCGAAGCCGGGAGTTCCATAGGTGGAATTCCCGACCGCCTCACTACCGTCACCTTGAGCGTGTGCGTCGACGGCGAAGTTGCGCGGATTCAGGAAGCAGACCGTGATGTTGGAGAAACAGCCTGGACCGAACTGCCCGCCGCCGTAGACGCGGTCCTGCTTGTCGAGCCTCGCGGAGGGTGACGCTGCGGCAAACGCAACACCGGCGCCCACCAGCGCCGCGAGCGTGAGCGCGTACAGAACGAACCTCTTCATCTCTTCCTCCCTTCGGACGATGGCGAAGAGGCTCGCTCGTGGCCCTAATCGCAGGCTAACCGGCTAGGTCGCGCAAATGGCCCGACCCGGTTCAGGCACGCACAGACCGACGCCTCTCTGCGAGACATGTCCTGGGGTCAGACCCTAAGACCCGGCTGGGACCGCCAGGTCCGCTCGGACGTTGCGAAACGGTTCTCTCGAAACGGTTCTCTACTTTATGGCGCTTGCTGTGCCGAGAGTGTGTCGACTTCGGTGCTTACGCGTTCTCGCGCTTGTGCCCGGCCGCGACTTGCTCGAGCCGCTCGCGATCCAGCTCCTCCGCAGGGATTCCCACGACCTTGGCAGGCGTCTTCGCGCGCAACGTCGCGGTCCGAGTGCCGCCCTCGAGCTGCGCCCGCTCGCCGACGATCGCACCGGGCCCGAGCTCGCCGACCGTTTCACCGTCGACGATCACCTCGAGCACTCCGTCGAGAACGAGGTAGACGATCGCGGACTCCTCGCTCGCGTCGCCCTGCTCGACCAGGACATCACCGCCCGAAAGCTTTCGCGGACGGACCTTCTCCCCGCCCATGATGTCCAGCGAAAGGTCGCGTTCCACCGCGGATTCCACCGCCGTCACGACCGCGGGTGAATCCTCGTTCCCCCACGGCGTGTTCTGGACGTGTGCCTCGCGGTACCACTTGTCGAAGTCGATCGCCCCGCTCTTCTCGACGAGTGCCCCGTCATTGTCGTAGATCCAGTGACGCGGGAACGTGCTCGCGCCCGCAAGCTCGCGCTCCACGCGCCCGTCTGCGTAGATCTTCAGCCCCAGCGTCGTCCACGCAATCGCCGAGTGGAACTGGAGGTACGGCTTGCCGCGTACGCTCCGCGGGGCAGGCATACCGGTACGCCCGCCGGCGCTCTGCGTGAAGCGCACCCAACCGTCCCCGACCTCTGTGTTCTGCAGGACCGGCATCGCGACAGCCGGAACGGCGATCTCCTTGCGCCCCAGCTTCAACCGGGTCAGACCGATCCGCCCGCGCCCCGCATGGCCGTAGTCGGTGATCTTTCCGTCTTCGATGTCGATCCACGCCTTGAGCTCGTTCGCCTCCCGAAATAGATCTGCCCGGTGCATCAGATCGATGAGGTCCACGCGGTCCGGCGGTGGATCGTCGTAGTGCGCGACTCCCATCGTGAACGGAAGCTTCGGCAGGCCTTCGACCGCTTCCGACGGAATCCACGAGATGGACGTGACGGACGACTCGATGCGCATGGGTGCCCCCTTCGCGATTAGACCGGTCAGGCCCCGAGCCTATGCTCCTTCGCCCAAGCAGACAAGATCTCCACACGTACCAACCGATGCCGCTGTGCAAGCCGTGACTCAGCGGCGCCGCTGACGGTGAAGTGCCTGTGCCACGCGGTCGGCGCAGAGGTCAGAACAGAACCGGCGCGACCTGTTCTTCGAGCGGTCGACGAAGACGCAACAACACGGCGAGCCGGCGCAGATGCCGAACCGCTCCCAACTGTCGGCACGGATCGCCTCGAGCAGCGACATCGCCGTCGCCGAGGCGATCGTCTCCGTCAGTCGCCCGCGCCATTCGACGCGCCAGTCTCCGTCATCGCGGACGAACTGCGGCTTGGCAGCGCTCTTGCGCAGAACCCGGTTGAGCTTCCCCACCGCCTCGTCCTCGTTGTCTGCAGTGAACGCCGCTCGCAGGCAATCACGTAAGGCGCGAACCTCGGCCAGCTCTCGGCTCCCTGCCCGTACGGACCCGCCCAACCCGCGACGTTCCAGGAACAGCCTCAGCGAGGCCGGATCGCGAAGCAGCTCTGGCTCGGGCTCGAGCGTGTCCCACGTGTTCACGAGGTCGACTGCGAGCCTGACCGGATCTTCGTCCTTCTGGAACATGGCAGCATGCTAACTAGTAAGGGTCAAAATCGTCTTATGATCCTGACAGTAACTCGACCCGGGGAGGTAGACGATGAAGAACGTCCTCGTGGCAGCGGTGCTGGCACTGACGCTCGTGCCGCTTGCCCAGGCGGCAGGCCCGGTCCAGGACACCAGCCCCTGGGATCGCACCCGCGTCATCCCGGCAGGCGCCGACAGCTGCCCCTTCGCGATCCAGGCGCACAGCTTCGGCACGATCCACACCTGGACGTATGCAGACGGCACGGTGAAGACCATCCTCCAGAACTTCCACATCGAATGGACGAACCTCGACACCGGCAAGGTCGCGACGACGCCGCTCGGCGGGCCGGCAATCGAGTATCCGGACGGCACGGTCGTGATCAACGGGAACAACGCGCGGTTCGTCGCTCCGGGCGAAGGCCCCGTGTACGCAGACCTCGGCCGCACGATCACGACGGTGGAGGGCGTCGTCTTCGCGGCCGGCCAGCACTCGGAGACCCTC
>JBKOWS010000003.1:0-4995 GCA_046724565.1 Actinomycetota bacterium
GGCTACGTCATGCGGCGGATCATCCGGCGTGCGGTGCAGCAGGGCACCCGCATCGGCCTCGAGCCGCCCTACCTCGGACGGCTCGCGGACGTCGTCATCGACGAGATGAAGAGCGGCTACGCGGAGCTCGAGGAGCATCGCGGCGACATCCATCGCATTCTGACTGCCGAGGAGGAGCGCTTCGGCAAGACGCTCGAGCGAGGCCTCCGGCTCTTCGAGGAGATCGCCGCGAACGGCGGCGACATTCCGGGCGAGGAGGCGTTCCGGCTCCACGACACCTACGGGTTCCCGCTCGAGTTGACGCAGGAGCTCGCGCGTGAGCGCGGTCTCGGTGTGAACGAGGAGGAGTTCACGCGCCTGATGGAGCAGCAGCGCACCCGCTCCCGCGGCGCGATCTCCAAGGATGACAAGCGGGCGGCCGACTTCGCAAAGCAAGCCGGCTTCCAGACCGAGTTCGTCGGCTACGAGAAGACGGATGTGCTGACGCAGATCGGTGCGCTCGAAGAGCTCGAGTACGGCCTCTTCCTCGCCAAATTGCGCGAGTCGCCGTTCTATCCGGCCGGAGGCGGGCAGGTCAGCGATGCCGGCTGGATCGAGCTCGATGACGGGAGCGGCACGCGCGCGGAGCTGCGCGAGGCCTACCGCCTCGAGGACGACCAGGTGCTGCTTTTCGAGGGCGAGTGTTTCTCGGCGGGGGATCGCGTGCGCGCCGTTGTGCCATGGGCGGTGCGGTTCCCGACGATGGCGAATCACACGGCGACGCACCTGCTGCACAAGGCCCTGCAGGAAGTGCTCGGGGATCACGTTCGCCAGGCCGGCTCGGCCGTTCGTCCCGACAAGCTGCGTTTCGACTTCACCCATCCCCAGCAGCTGACCGACGCGGAGCGCGAGCGGATCGAGCACCTGGTGAACGAGAAGGTGTTCGAGAACCTGCCGGTGCGTGCGTTCATCACGCCGGTCGAAGAGGCAAGAAGGCTCGCCGCGATGATGCTCTTCGGCGAGAAGTACGGCGAGCAGGTGCGGGTGGTCGAGATTCCCGGCTTCTCCCGGGAGCTCTGCGGTGGCACCCACGTGCGCAGCACGGCCGAGATCGGGCCGTTCGTCATCCTGTCGGAAGGTTCGGTCGGGGCCGGCGCGCGTCGCATCGAGGCCATCACCTCGGGAGAGGCCTACGCCTACCTGCACGCCGCGCTGCGTGAGACCGACGAGCTTCGCGGCGAGCTCGAGCGTGCACGGAAGGAGTCGCGCAAGCCGCGCGCCGAGGTCGCGGCCGACTTCGAGATCCTCGAGAAAGAGGGGAACGTGGTGCTCGTCCAGGCGAAGGCCCTGAAAGGCGGCGAACTGCGCGACCTCTCCGACCGCGTTCGACAGCAGGAGAAAGCCGCTGGAGTCATCGTCGGGTCGGTCGACGACGGGCGTGCCTACCTCGTCGTCAACCTCGACGAGTCGCTCGTCGACCGCGGCCTCGACGCGGCCCAACTCGTGCGCGACCTCGGGCGGCACATCGGCGGCGGAGGGGGAGGACGCCCAACGCTGGCCGAGGCGGGCGGTAAGAACCCGGAAGGCCTTCGTGACGCGCTGGCCGCCGGGAAGAAAGCAATCGCCGACGCTCTGACGTGAAAATCCTCGCCCTCGACTACGGCCGGGCCCGCACCGGGGTCGCGGTGTCGGACCCGACCGGAACGATCGCGCGACCGCTCTGCGTCGTCGAGGCGGCGAGCGGCGACGGCCTCGCTCGGATCGCGGCGGTGATCGACGAGCACGACGTCGAACGCGTGGTCGTGGGCCTGCCGCTGACGCTGCGCGGCGAGCGGGGCGAGCAGGTGCGCGAGACCGAGAGCTTCGTGGAAGCGTTGCGCGGTGTCACGACTATTCCGGTCGTGACCTTCGACGAGCGGTTCACCACCGACCTCGCGGAGCAGACCCCGACGGACGCGCCCGAGGACGCTCGGGCCGCGGCCCACCTTCTCTCCAGCTACATCACGTGGGCGAGCAACGCCCCGGCATGATCCCGCCGCGGTCGGGTCGCCCACCGCGCGCTCCGAATCCGCGTCAGGTCGCGGTTCGCCGTGCGCTCGCGCTGTGTGTGCTCGTTCTGATCCTGGGCGGGCTCGGCTGGCTCGCCGTCGCAGCCATCGGCGGCGGTGACAACACCGCTCGCACGGAGCAGCAGTCAACGCACTCGAACACGCTGATCTACCGGACCGTCACCAGGACGACTGCCACGGGCACCGTGGAGACCGTCATCGCGATGCCGAAGCCCTTCCATGTCGTGTTCCCGGAGGGCTTCACCCGTACGCAGATGGCACAGCGGGTCGCCGCCGTCGCGAAGATCGCCGAGCGCAAGCGCAAGGGCACCGTCCGCCTGTCTCGCGCGGGCTACATCGCCGCGACGCGGAAGCCTCGTGTGCCTCCCTGCTTTCACAACAGGGTGCGGACGGTGGAGGGGTTCCTCTTCCCGGCGACGTACGAGTTCTTCGGCCAGACGACCTCGGCCCAGCTCGTACAGAACCAGCTCGACGCGTTCTGCGCGAACTGGAGGCAGGTCGATCTTCGCCATGCGCGCTCGAAGAACCTCACGCCGTACGACGTGCTGATCATCGCGTCGATGGTGGAGAAGGAGACGCTGTCGCCGGACGAGCGCCAGCTCGTCGCGGCCGTGATCTACAACCGCCTTCATCTCCACATGCCTCTCGGTATCGACGCGACGCTGCGCTACGGCCTCGACATCCCGCCGACGGAGTCGATTCACGAGTCTCAGCTGCAGAGCAACTCTCCATACAACACGCGCAAGCGTGCCGGCTTGCCGCCGACGCCGATCGCGAGCCCGGGGCTCGCGTCGATGCAGGCGGCAGCGCATCCGGCGAAGGTGAAATACCTGTACTTCGTGCGGAAACCGGACAAGAAGCATCACTTCTTCACGGCGAGCTACAAGGCCTTCCGGCACTACGCGGACACGCACGGGTACGGCGGACCGTGATCTCCGGCGAGACGCGGCTCGTCGGGTTGCTCCGCGGTTCGCTCGTCCCCTCGCTGTCGCCCCGGATGCAGAACGCTGCCTTCGCCGCTCGCGGGCTGGACTGGGCGTACGTCCCGCTCTCCGTTCGTCCCGAGGAGCTCGAAGCTGCGCTCCGCGGGCTCGTCGCGTTGCAGTACGTCGGCGCAAACGTCACGACCCCGCACAAGCTCGCGGCCGCGAAGCTCGTGGAGACTGACGAGCCGTCGGTGAACACCCTCGTCATCCGCGACGGCCATATCGAGGGCACATCGACCGACCCGGCAATCCTCCAAAGTCTCGAGTTCAGCCGCGCGGCGATCGTCGGCGACGGCGGCGTGGCCGCGGCCTTCGCCGCGCAGCTTCCCGATGCGCTGCGCTTCTCCCGGCGAGGCACGTGGCCGCCGGACGTGACCGGCGTCGACCTCGTCGTCAACGCCACCTCGGAGCGCGAAGAGGCACTCGTCGAGCTGAAGGCCGGACAGACGCTCGTCGACCTGCCCTATCCGCTGACCGCGACCGGACGCGCGGCCGAAGCGGCCGGAGCGCGCGTGGTGGACGGGGTGGAGGTCCTCGTCGCGCAGGGCGCTGCCTCGTTCGAGCTCTGGACCGGTATCCCGGCGCCCGTCGAGGTGATGCGGGCCGCAGTACGCTCCGCGTGATGGCGCTCGAGCTCGTAACGGCGGGCGAGTCGCACGGGCCCGCCCTCGTCGCGATCCTGTCCGGTCTTCCCGCAGGGCTGATGCTCGACAAGGGCTCGATCGACGCCGACCTGCACCGCCGGCAGCAGGGGTACGGGCGAAGCCCACGTCAGCAGATCGAGCGCGACGAGGTCGAGGTGCTCGCCGGCCTTCGTCACGGACGCACGCTCGGCACGCCGCTTGCGCTCGTCGTTCGCAACCGCGACCACGACAACTGGTCCTGGGGCATGAGCCCGTGGCCCGCAGAAGGCGAGCCGACCGGGAAGGGGACGAAACCCGTCACGCTGCCGCGCCCCGGACATGCCGACCTCGCGGGCGCGCTCAAGTACGGGCTTGCCGACGTGCGGGACGCGCTCGAACGTGCGAGCGCGCGCCACACGGCGGTTCTCGTCGCCGCCGGGTCGGTGGCGAAGACTCTGCTGGCGGAGATCGGGATTCGTGTCGAAGGGCGCGTGCTCACGGAGGACCTCGAGAGCCGCGTGGACGAGGCACGCGCCGATCGCGACACGATCGGCGGGATCGTCGAGGTAGGCGCTGAGGGAGCTCCCCCCGGCCTCGGTTCGTACGCGACCAAGGAGCAACGTCTCGATGCCCGTCTCGCTGCGTCGTTGATGGGGACCCAGGCCGTCAAAGGCGTCGAGATCGGCGACGGTTTCGCCATCGCGTCGCGCCGCGGGTCGGAGGTGCACGACGAGATTCACCGCGACGACCGTGGCCTCTACCGCGAGACGAATCATGCAGGCGGCATCGAAGGCGGTGTCTCGAACGGCGAGGCGATCGTCGTTCGGGCGGCGATGAAGCCGTTGCCGACGTTGATGAAACCGCTGGCTTCGGTCGATCTGCAGAGTGGCGAGCCTGCGCAAGCGCTCGTCGAGCGCAGCGACACGGCGGCCGTCGAGGCCCTCGCCGTCGTGGCGGAGGCGTGCGTCGCGTTCGAGCTCGCGCGTGCGGCGCGCGAGAAGTTCGGCGGCGACGCGCTCGGCGACTTCCTCTCGGCGCATCGCGCGTATCTGGAGCGGATCGACTGGTCGCCGAGGTAGGGGCGCTCGGGCGGCACCTCGCGCTCGTCGGCTTTATGGGCGCGGGGAAGTCGACACTCGGCGAGGAGATCGCCCGGCTGAGCGGTCGGCCGTTCGTCGACCTCGACCGCGAGCTCGAACGCGGGCACGGGCCGATCACCGACCTCCTCGAGCAGAGCGAGGCCGGGTTCCGACGCCTGGAAGAGGAGCTTGCTGCCGAGGTGCTCGCTGCCGCCGAGCCCGCCGTGATTGCGCTCGGTGGAGGTGCGGTGCTCTCGGA
>JBKOWS010000084.1:0-26931 GCA_046724565.1 Actinomycetota bacterium
CAAGCGGGGAAACCTCCCGGTTTCCCCCTTCCCCTTCCACAAGCCCGCTCACGCGGTCTCCTTCAGCTTGTTCGCCGCCCACTGCACCGACTTGACGATGTTCTGGTAGCCCGTGCAGCGGCAGATGTTCCCGGAGAGCGCCCAGCGGATCTCCTGCTCCGTCGGGTCTGGATTCTCCTCGAGCAGCGCGGCGCTGACGACCATCATTCCCGGCGTACAGAACCCACACTGCAAGCCGTGCTCCTCGTGGAAGCCCTGCTGAATCGGGTGCAACTCGCCGCCCTCCGCCAGACCCTCGACCGTCTTCACCTCACGCCCGTCGACTTGCACGGCGAAGTGCGTGCAGGACTTGACCGGGACGCCGTCCACGAGCACCGTGCACGCGCCGCAGTGGCTCGTGTCGCAGCCGACATGCGTGCCGGTGAGGCCGAGCTTCTCGCGCAGCAGATGGACGAGCAGCAGGCGCGACTCGACCTCGACCGCGTGCTCCTCGCCGTTGACGGTAACGGTGATCGTGTGTGTGGTCGGCTTCGTCTGTGTGATCACGATGCGAACACCTCCTTCGCCTTGTTCAGGCCGCGCGCAGTGAAGGTGCGGACGACGCTGCGTTTGTACTCCTCGGTACCGCGTACGTCGGTGCGCGGCTGCGCCGCGGCGGCGGCGAGCCGCGCCGCCTCCTCGATCGCCTCGTCGTCGAGCGCCTGCGCGGTGAGCGCCTCCTCGGCCTCCGCGGCGCGGATGTTCGTCGGCGCCACACCAGTGAGCGCGATGCCCGCCTGCTCGACCGTACCGTTCGACATCGCGATGTGGACGGCGACCCCGACGGTGGCAAAATCGCCGACTTTGCGCTCGAGCTTCAGGTACGTCCCGCCCGCGCGGCCCGCGGCGGGAACGCGCACCTCGGTGACGAGCTCGTTCGGTTGCAGCGAGGTCGTGAACGGGCCCTGGAAGAGCTCGTCGATCGGAATCGTGCGCTCGCCGTCAGCGCTGCGCGCGATGACCTCGGCCCGCACCGCGAGCATGACGGAGCCCCAGTCGCCCTGCGGGTCGGCGTGCGCCAGCGACCCGGCGACCGTACCCAGGTTGCGCACGATCGGATCGGAGATCAACGGCGCTGCGTCCCCGAGCACGCCGTACTTCCTTTGCAGCAGATCCGAGCGCTCGCACGTCTTGTGGCGGACGAGCGCGCCAATGCGCAGCTTGCCGCCCTCCTCCGCAAGCGTCTCCAGCCCGTCGATCCGGTTGATGTCCACAAGCGCCATTGGCGACGCAAAACGGAGCTTCATCACCGGGATGAGGCTCATACCGCCGGCGAGGACCTTCGCTTCTCCGTCGTCATAGCGCCCGAGCAGGTCGAGCGCCTCTTCGACGGTCGTGGGCGCGAAGTACTCGAAACTCGCGGGATACACGGATGAACCGCCTCCCCTCTCTCGCCCCAGATTGTTCCTGCAGTGCCGTGGGCGAGGATACGCCTCGCCCGTCCTCATTGCACCTCTTACGATGGCCATGTGGCATTCGGATCGGTCGAGGAGGTGGAACGGGCCCTCACCGGGGAGTCGTACCTCCCGGACCGCGGCCTGGCGACCGCGATCTACCTGGCGGTGGCGATGCGGCGTCCGCTCCTGCTCGAGGGGGAGGCGGGGGTCGGCAAGACAGAGGTGGGGAAAACGCTCGCCCGGATCCTCGGCGCGGAGCTGATCCGCCTGCAGTGCTACGAGGGCATCGACTCGGCGCAGGCGCTCTACGAGTGGGACTACGCGCGGCAGCTGCTGTACGCGCGCGCGTTGCAGGCGGGCGAGGTGCGCGAGCACGTATCGGAGCTGTACGGGCCCGAGTTCTTGATCGAGCGGCCGCTGCTGCGCGCGCTTCGGGCGGGGTCGGGCGCCGTGCTGCTGATCGATGAGGTCGACCGTGCCGACGACGAGTTCGAGGCCTTCCTGCTCGAGTTACTCTCCGACTTCAGCGTGACCGTGCCCGAGCTAGGGCCGATCGCGGCTGTGGAGCCACCGGCGGTCGTCGTGACGTCGAACCGCACTCGCGAGCTGCACGACGCGCTCAAGCGGCGCTGCCTCTACCACTGGATCGACTTCCCGTCGCTCGAGCGCGAGGTGGAGATCGTCCGTCTGCGCGCGCCGGAGGTGCCCGAGGCGCTGGCCGGCTCCGTGGCGGAGTCGGTCGCCCGGCTACGTGCGCTCGACCTGGCGAAGCCGCCCGGCATTGCGGAGGCGATCGACTGGGCGCGCGCGCTCGCGCTGCTCGGCGCGGACGGATCGGACGGCGACGCGGGGCGCGAGACGCTCGGCTGGGCGCTGAAGAACCACGATGATCTCGAGCGCGCCCGCGCCGAGCTGTTTCGTGGCTGACGAGCTCGAGCGGCTGGTGGCGTTCGCGCGCGCGCTGCGCGACGAGGGCCTGGCCGTCGGGCCGGGCCGCGTCGTCGACTTCTGCCGCGCCGCGGCTGCGCTGCCTGCGCGACAGCTCTACTGGGCAGGCCGCCTGACGCTCGTCTCACGCCCGGAGGACATCCCCATCTACGACCGCGTGTTCCGCGGCGTGCTCGAGGAGGAATCGCCGCCGGCACCCGTCACGGTGATCGAGGAGGAAGTCGCACTCGCGAGCAGGGAGGAGCTGCTCCGAAGGAAGAGCTTCGCCGACCTGACGCGGGAAGAGTTGGTCGAGCTGGCGGCGCTGATGCAGCGGCTGCGGCTCAACGTGCCGAGCCGCCGGACGCGACGTCGAGGTCCGGCGCGGCGCGGCGACCCCGACCTGCGCCGCACGCTTAGGCGCTCGTTTCGCACGGGGGGCGAGCCCGTCGAACGCGCGTGGCGGGCGCGACGCCAGCGTCGCCGGCGCCTCGTGCTGTTGCTCGACGTCTCCGGCTCGATGGCTGACTACTCGCGCGCGCTCGTCCTCTTCGCCCGCGCCGCGCTGCAGGCAGACGCGCGCTGGGAGGCGTTCTGCTTCGGAACGCGCCTGACACGCGTGACGCGTGCGCTCGCCGGCGCCGACCCGAAGGAGGCGCTCAGGCGCGCGGCGGAGGAGGTCGTCGACTGGAACGGCGGCACGCGCATCGGCGACGCCGTGCGCGCACTCACACGCACGAACGTCGTGCGCGGCTCTGTGGTAGTGATCTGCTCCGACGGCCTCGATATCGGCGAGCCCGAGGTGCTCACGGCGGAGATGGCACGCCTCGGGCGACTTGCGCACCGCGTCGTCTGGCTCAACCCGCTGAAGGAGGACCCGGCCTACGAGCCGCTTGCCCGCGGCATGCGCGCCGCCCTCCCCCACGTCGACGTCTTTCTGAGCGGACACAACCTCGCCAGCCTCGAGGCGGTCGGAGAGACACTCGAGCGCTGACTCAGGCGGTCGCGGCCAGGAGCGCGGAGAACGCTCGTCTGGATCGACGCAACGATCGCGATGCTCGGGGACGACAAGGCTTACGCGGGTCGCCGGTAGAACGCGGCCAGCGTCCGCACCAGTCGCGGCGAGGCCTGGAGCAAGCTCCAGCCGTGCCCGCCGTTCGGAACAACGATCACGTGGGCCGCGCCACCGGCCCGCGCGGCGAGAGCCTTCGTCTGGCTAACGGAGGGAAGGCGGTCGTTCGATCCGGTCGCAAGCACCCACGGCACGTGCAGTCGCGGCGCCGCCGGCGGCGTGTTCAACCCATGCGAGCCGAGCAAACTGTCGAGATCCCATTCGGCGGAGAGGCTGACAACGCCGTCGACGGGGGGGCGTATCGTCGGCGCTGCCACGACCACTGCGGAGGCGCCCATCGACGCGCCGACGAGGAACATGTGCCTAGCACCCTGAGCCCTGGCCTCCGTGACCGCGCCGGCGACATCGTCCTGGAGTCGCCAGGCGGCGGCCGGCGTTTGCGCCTCCTCGGACTTGCCGAACCCACGGAAGTCGAACAAAAAGGCGCGGAACCCGGATCGCGCTAGCACCCCCGCGTAATCGAGCCAGGGGCAAAGGTCGCTCGGATACTGATGCGCCAGCACAACCGCGGTGGAGCCTGCGCCGACGACCGCGCCGTCGAGTCGGAGGCCGTCACGTGAGCGAAACCAGAACGTGTGGTTCGGGGCCGCGGCGGAAGTCCCGCACCGCTTCGCGAGCGATTCCGGCGCGGCAGGATCACGTAGGCGGGAACGCAGGAAAGCCAGCACCGTCCGCTTGACGCGTTCGTTCGCCGTGAGGTCGATCCCGTGCGCACTACCCGGCACGACAACTAGACGGCGGCTTGCCGTGTTGCTGGCAGCCCGCTCGAGCAGCGGCGTATCCCTCTCCGACCAGGGATCTGCTCGCGAGGTGACGAACAGGGTGGGCAGCCGAAGCCGACGGGCCGAAGGCACGACGTCCTGACCGCCGGCGCTGCGCTCAGCCGACAAGGAGACGACGCCGACAACGTCGGGCGGTGAAGCGGCGGCGGCCATCAGCGCGGCCTTTGCGCCCTGCGATGCTCCCATCAGGACAACGCGTCTGGCGCCGAGCCGTTCAAGCGCCCGCGCCGCCGCCGCGATATCGGCCTCGGGAGAGTCGTCGCCGTAGTCGAACGTGACCACGCTGTACCCACGGGCTGCAAGCAGCCGGGCGAACGGCGCCCAAGCGGTTCGATCACGATCGCTCTGATTGGCGAGCACCACGCCGAGTGGCCCGTCGCCTCGAACGACACCGTCGACAAGCCCACTGCCGTCGGCGAAGGAGATCGGCCTGGAGGCAGAGACCTGGGCCTTTTGAGACGAGGCTGCGCAGCCCGCGGCGATCAGCACCACGAGCCCGAGCGAGCTCAGTCGGCGGAGGGCAACCTGACTGCGAATGTCGCTCCTTCTCCCGGATCGGACGTGACGCGAAGCGTTCCGCCCATCCGAGTGACCAGCTCTCGTGAGATGTACAGACCGAGCCCCGTGCCCGCGGGGGCTTGCGCCAGTTGAGGGTCCGCCCGGTAGAACTTTTCGAAGATCCGCTCTTGGTCCGCGAGGTCGATGCCCGGCCCCTGATCGGTGACGTCGATGGAGATTGCTCCGTTCTCTGCCCCGACGCGGACCGAGATGCCATTCCCGCCGCCGTACTTGACCGCGTTGTCCAGGAGGTTCAGGACGACCTGCTGAATTCGATCACGATCGCCCGACGCCGCGCGAACGCCACTGTCGACGTCGACCTTGATCGGGACAGGTCTCGTAAGCCGGTTGGCCATCGATTCGACAGTGCTTCGAACCACCTCGACGACGTCAACCGCCTCTTGAGCGATCCGTACGTCCTCGCGATCGAGTTGGCTCGTCAGCAGTACCTCCTCCGTGATGTGCGAAAGCCGCCTTGCTTCCGCCTCGATCACCTCGAGTAGCTGTCGGCGCTGTTGTTCGTCGAGCTCTCCCTGGCGGTGGAGCAACGTCGTGGCGGCACCGAAGACGGCGGTCATAGGCGTCCGCAGTTCGTGGGAGATCGTCGCGACGAAGTCGCTCTTCTCGTCCTCGAAGCGACGTTCGTTCGTCAGGTCGCGAAACGCGTAGATGATCCCGGCCGCGCTGTCGACAGCGACGAACGACAACCAGAGATCTCGGGGCCCAATTCGAACCGGAAGCGTCACGGAGCTGGCCCGTGCTCCACCGGATGCGATCGGGATGCGTTGCGACAGCCCTCGCCAGTCCGGAATTGCTTCGTCGAGCCGCCGTTCGAGCACGCGCGCACGACGGACGCCGGTGGCCAGCTCCGCGGCCTTGTTCCAGAAGCGCACGACGCCAACTCGGTCGAGCACGAAGATCCCGTCGCCTAGGGCCTCGAGAACCTGCGCCGCTTGCACGCGCTCGGCGGCGACAGCTCGAGCCGCCTCCTCTGCCGCCTCCAGACGGCTGCGTTCCTTTTGTAGTCGGGCATTTCGAACAGCCGCGCCCATCTGCGCGACCAGCCCTTCGAAAAGCTCGACCTGCTCCTCCGCGTACTCCCCTCGATCCGACATCAGCTGCACGACGCCGACGACCTTGCCTTCGTGCTTGACGGGAACCATCATCGCCGCCGTCGTCGCCGCTGGTCCGGCTTCCGGAATCTTTCGAAGCGTCCCGTCCGGATCAACGTTGTAGAACTCCCCTTCCCGCTCCTCCACCTGGCGTGGGACGTCGTTGAAGAGAAACGATTCGCCGCTGACGATCACCCTGCTCTGCATCCCTCCACCCGCCCGATTCAGCGGCAACGGCGGCAGTGTCGAAGGATCGACCGTGCTGCCTTCGTTCCAGGCGTAATCGCAACGGATCAGATCGTCCGTGTCGTCGTATGACGAAACGAGGAGACCGTCGTGTGGGATCACCGTGGCGAGTAGCCGCTGGAACCGCTGGTAGACGCGCTCGGGCTCGAGGCCGTCGGCCAGCTCGCGCGCTGCCGTGAGCAGGATCTCTGCAACCCTTGCCTTTCGCTCGAGCTCTCGATCTCTCACCATTCGCAGGCGATTAGCTTAGAGGTGTCTTCGTGAAGACCGCGATGATCCCGGTGTCGTCTGCCGTCAGGAGGCCGAAAGTCGTAACTCGCGTCAACGCGACAACGAAGCTCCAGCGCCAGCCGACCAGCCCGAACCGGCGGCGAACCGACTTCTGCGCCGGCCCTTCGTAGGTTCGGAAGTACTCCACCCGCCAACCGCGCGAGTCCGCCTGACGTAGCAGGGCTCGCGGACGCAGGGTGAGCGAATGGACTGCGCGAGCCGGATAGTCCTCGGAACGCAGCAAGTGCGCATGGAGCCAGCGATGCACTCGCCAGGGAATCGAGCGCAAGAAGAAGCTCTTGAGCGAGACGACGTTCGGAAGTACGACTACGAAGGTGCCGCCACTCTTCAAGGCGTTCCGCACGTGATGGAAAACGGCGAGTGGCTCGCGCGCATGCTCGAGGACATTCACACAAAGCACCACGTCGTACTCCTCGCTTTCGAGCTCGACCTGCTCGAGATCCATCACCCGATGCTCGTCGGCATCAGGCCGGTCTCCCCGCTCGGCCTGTACGACGTCGACGCCGACGACGTAGATCGGTCTTCGGATCTCGAACCGCTGCCTTCCCGCCTTGATGTCCAGTACCTTCAGGACAACGTCACGCGGAAGCAGCGAATGGACGAAGCGCTCCGCTGCCGCGTATTGGTCTTCGAACGGCTCGAGTTCGGTATCGACTGGCATCTGGGCCGCTGATTCTGACCGTTCCCGAAGACGTTGTGCCCGATGATGGGTCGCGGGCTCGGAGCTGGTCGCGGGAGCCGATGCCCGCGCCCCGGACTCGCACCGAGGCGCGGGCAGACCGCAGCTTTCCTAGCCCGTGACCGGCGGCGTGAAGACGCCGAGCACGCCGATCCGCTGCCGCGTGCAGGTGGAGTGCGACGGCACCCGGATCTGCAGGATGCCCGGGCTCCGCCCGACGACCACGAACCGCGCGATGCCGTTCGCGTTTGTCCTCGCCTGCTTGTGGACGCGGCGGCCGTTGATCACGACACGCACGCCCTTGACCGGCTTGCCGGCCTCGCGGACACGAACACGGACGATGGTGTGCCGGCCGACCGCGAGCGTGCGCGGCGTGACCGTCAGCGCGTAGCAGACGCTCGGCGGCACGAAGGCGCCCTGCACGAGCGTCGAGGCCGACGCCGTGTTGTCGGACGGGTCGTGCTCGTGCTCCCGACCCGTGACCACCGCGGTGTTCGTGATCGTTCCCGGGCTGTTCGGCCGGACGACGACCATGATCGTCACGAGCTCGTTGTACGCCACAGAACCGATGGCACAGCTGATCGGGTTCGAGCCCGAGCAGGTTCCCTTTGTCGTCGTTACTGAGACGAGCGTCACGCCTGACGGCAGGGCGTCGGTGACGACGACGTTGTTCGCGGTGTCGCCCTTCTTGTTCGTCACCGTCAGCGTGTAAGTGAGCAGCCCGCCGACCGAGACCGGATCAGGACTGTCGGTCTTCGTGATCGCGAGATCGATCTCCGGCGCCCCCGGAGGAGGCGGAGGCGGGTTGGCGATGTCGTTGTTCGTGACGGTGCAGGTCGCCGTATCGCCGTAGTGGATCAGCGAGCCGCTGCAGCTCTCCGACTTCGTCGTCGCGTAGCCGCTCACCGCAGCCTCGTTGACCGCGTACGGCCCCGGCTTCAGCGTCACAACGGTCCCAGCCTCGTTCCCGGCGAACGACGCCGGGCTCGGGTCGCTCCCGCTCACTGTGAGCGTGAAGTCAGCGGCCTTCCTGGTGCCGCCGTTGTCGTTGATGACGTGCTTGATCACGGTCAGTCGCGGAGCCGCCTTGAGCGTGTTCGTGATCGTGCAGTCCGCTGTATCGCCGAAGTGAGCGAGTGTGCCGGAGCAGCCCTCGTCGAACGTCGTCGTGTAGTTCGCGAGGTCGGTGGTCCCGGCAGCGCCTTCCGTGATCGCGTAGGCCTCGCCGGCCGTGACGGTCACGTCGATGCTCTCACCGCAGTCGAGCTGTTCGCCGACGTTCGTCCCATTGCGCTTGACCTGGAAGCGATCCCCTGCGTTTGCCTTGCCCTCCGGGCAGGCTTTGGTCACGCTCACCTTCGCCTCGGCCCTGAGCGTATTGGTGATCGTGCACGCCGAGGTGTCGCCGAAGTGCGAGAGCGTGCCCGTGCAGCCGCCGCTATAGCCGGGCTTCTCATAGTTGGCGAGGTCGGCGGTGCCGGCCGCCGACTCCGTAATCGTGTACGCCTGTCCGAGCGGGACGTTCACGTCGACGCTGTCGCCACAGTCGAGCGGGTCGCCGCTGTTCTGGCCGTCGAGCCGGACCTGGAAGCGGTCGCCCGCGGCGGCCTTCCCGTTGGGACACGACTTCGTCACGGTCACCTTCGGCACTTCCTTCAGGCTGTTCGTGATCGTGCAGGTCGCCGTATCGCCGAAGTGCGGCAGGGTGCCGGAGCAACCGTCGCCGTAGGTGGTGGTGTAGTTGTCCAGATCGGTCGTGCCTGCAGCGGCTTCGGTGATGCCGTATGCCTGTCCCGCGGCGACCGTGACATCGGTGCTATCGCCACAGTCGAGCGGGTCGCCGGTGGCCTGGCTGTCGAGCCGGACCTGGAAGCGGTCGCCTGCCGCGGCCTTCCCGTTCGGACACGACTTGGTGACGGTCACCTTCGGCGCCGCCTTCAACGTGTTGGTGATCGTGCAGCTCGCGGTCGCGCCGAAGTTGGCCAGCGTGCCGGCGCAGCCGTCGCTGTAGGTAGTCGTGTAGTTGCCGAGGTCGGTCGTGCCTGCCGCGCCCTCGGAGATCGAGTAGGCAACCCCGACCGTCACGCTGACGTCGAGCGTGACCTTGCAGTCGAGCGGATCCCCGATGTTGGAACCGTTGCGCTTCACCTGGAAGCGGTCGCCGTCGGCGGCCTTCCCGCCCGGGCATGACTTCATCACGGTCACTTTCGGGGCTGACTTGAGCGTGTTCGTGATCGTGCAGCTCGCCGTGTCGCCGAAGTGCGCCAGCGTCCCGGAGCAGCCCGCGCTGTAGGTCGTCGTGTAGTCGGCCAAGTCGGTCGTGCCGGCGGCGCCCTCAGCGATCGAGTAAGCGGCTCCGGCCGTGACGGTCACGTCGGTGCTGTCGCCGCAGTCCAGCGCGTCGCCGACGTTCGAGTCGTTCCGTTCCACCTGGAAGCGATCGCCTGCATGGGCCTTCCCGCTCGGGCATGACTTCATCACGGTCACTTTCGGGGCTGCCTTGAGTGTGTTGGTGATCGTGCAGGTCGCCGTATCGCCGAAATGCGCGAGAGTGCCCGAGCAGCCCGCGCTGGTCGTCGACGTGTAGTTCGCCAGGTCGGCGGTCCCGGCCGCACCCTCCGTGATGGAGTAGGCGACGCCGGCACTGACCGGAACGTCGACGCTTCCGCCGCAGTCCAGCGCGTCGCCGACGTTCGACCCGTTCAGCTGCACCTGGAAACGGTCGCCGTCGTTCGCCTTGCCGTTCGGGCAGGACTTCGTCACGGTCACTTTCGGTGCGGCCTTGAGCGTGTTCGTGATCGTGCAGCTGGCGGTGTCGCCGAAGTGCGCCAGCGTCCCGGAGCAGCCCGCGCTGAAGCCAGGCGTCTGGTAGTTGCCGAGGTCGGTCGTTCCCGCGGCGACCTCCGTGATCGAGTACGCCTGGCCGCCGGTCGGATTGACATCGACGCTCGCGCCGCAGGCAAGAGCCGAGCCCGCGTTCTGCCCGTTGAGCTGAGCCTGGAAGCGGTCACCGGCATTCGCGGGGCCGTTCGGGCAGGACTTCGTCACCGTCACCTTCGGGAGCGCCTTGCGCGTGTTCGTGATCGTGCAGGTCGCCGTGCCCCCGAACGAGAGGGTGCCGGAGCACCCCGCGCTGAGCGAGCTCGTGTAATTCGCGAAGTCGGTGGTTCCGGCTGCGGCCTCGGTGATCGAGTACGCCTGGCCGGCGGTCGGATTGACGTCGATGCTCCCGCCGCAGGCCAGCGCGGCGCCGACGTTCGACCCGTTCAGCTGCACCTGGAAGCGATCACCGGCGTTCGCGGCGCCGTTCGGACACGACTTCGTCACGGTCACTTTGGGCGGTGCCGTGAGCTTGTTCTTGAATGTGCACGACGCGTTCGTGGCGGTCGTACCGGCAGCGACGGTAGCCGTCGCGGTGCTCCCGTTGAACGTGCAGTTCGTGCCGGTTCCGGAGTCGAAGGTGTAGCCCGAGCTCTGGAGGTTGTTGCTCTCGGTGATCGTGTGGGGGCCGTCGCTGACCGCAGAGAAGACCACCTGTCCGCTGGCGTCGATCGCCGTGCAGCCGCCGGAGTCGAGCGTGAAGCAGTACTCGCCCGCGTTGGCGGGAACGAAGGTTCCGGTCCCGCGATCGACGAGCTTCGTCACGGTGATATTCGGCAGCTCGATGATCTGGTTCGCAGGCACAGGCACGTTCTGCTGTCCGGTCTGCGAGACACCGTCCCCAGGACTGAGGCGGCTGTGCTGCGAGGAGCCGCTGCAGTCGCCCGCCTGGTTCGAGAGCTTGAGCTGGTAGTTGACGACCGCCTCGCCCGCGGCGGAGGCGTTGATGTTCAGCGTCACCACCCACTCGCCGTTCGAGGTTCCAAAGGAGTCTGCAGTCGGACCGCTCGCCACGCTGACGCCCGGCGAGGTGCCGGAGACGTTGGAGATGGTTCCGAGCACGAAATAGTTGTCGAAGAAGAGACACGTGCCGTCGTTGCCGGTGAACCGAACCTGCAGCTGTCCAGACGCAGCATCGGTGGCTGAGATCGTGAAGCGAAAGTTGATCGTGTCGCCTTCCTTGTACTGCGTGATGTTCCCGGAGGTGTACGTCCCGTCGCTTCGCTGACCTTCGTGTTGCTTCGCCGTCAGGACGGGAGTCGCAGCGAGACGCCGTGGGCTGCTCTTGCCGACCGGCTTCGCCAGCGAAGTGCCGGCGGTGATTCCAATCAGAATGGCCAGCGCGATGGCCGACCCGCCAAACCGGGACAGGCGCACGCGCTTCCGCGCAGTCGGACCGGCTCCCTCGTTCTCCCTCATCCCAGATTCCCCTCGTGTTCGAAGTGACTGACAGCACGGCGCCCGGCGGGCACCATCGCCCTAGACCTTCATAGGTCGCAGGCCGCGTCAAAAGGGCTGGCGGGAGGGCTAGGTCGTCTAGTTCTTTTGTCGAAATGGCCCTGTGATGAGGCCGCTTGCACTTCGTGGCGATCACTCGAACGAGGGACGCCAGCAGTGGGAACACCTTCCGATTGAACGATCGACGGCCCGTCGATAGCCGCTCGATTCGGAGGTTCAGTTGCCTGGGTTGCGCCTTTCAGTGCTGGCAGCGGTGCTCGCTATCACGTCAGTCTTCGTGTCCGCTCCTGCAGGAGCAGTTGCAACGTGCGGCTCGAGCGGCTACGCGTACGCGGGTCTCGGTGCGTCGACGCGCGCCTACGGCGTCGCCACGTACCTGGAAACCGTCGCGACCCCACAGGTCCTCAGCGGCCATGTCGCCGGGTGGGTCGGAGTCGGCGGCCCCGGCTCCGGTCCCAACGGAACGGACGAGTGGATCCAGGTCGGCTTCAGCGCGTTTCCTGGCAGCTCGTCTAGCAGTCTGTACTACGAGGTCGCACGACCGAACCGAACGCCGATCTACCACGAGATCGCATCAGGCTTCCCGTCAGGAACGACCCGAAAGGTTGCGGTCCTCGAAATCGCGGGGCGGCGAGGCTGGTGGCGTATCTTCGTCGACGACCGTGCGGTCGGCGACCCAGTCTTTCTTCCCGGCAGCCACGGCGCGTGGCGGCCCCTCGCGACGACGGAGACCTGGGGCGCGGGCTCGTTCGTGTGCAACCGCTTCAGCTATCGGTTCGGCTCAGTCGCGGTCGCAACCCGGCCCGGCGGTGGTTGGCAACGCCTGACCAGGCACTTCACCTTCCAGAACCACGGCTACCGCATTAGGCGCCTGACCACGGCGACGTTTCTGGCCGGCTCTCTGTAGGTCTAGCGCGCGACGATCGAGATCGGCGTCCCGACGGGCGCGAGGCGCTCGAGCGCAAGTGCGGTCGCATTCGAGACTCGAACGCAACCGTGCGAGACGGCCTGCCCGAGCAGCCAGGGCTTGCTCGTGCCGTGAATCCCGACTTTCCCGCCGCCCGGCCATTCCGTGAGTCGCGAGTACGCGCTCGTCTCCAACGCGAACACGCCGAGGAACGGATCGTCCGGCACGAAGCGCGCCGTGACGTAGAACTCACCAAGCGGCGTCTCCCGCCCGGGCGCACCCACGGCGACCTTCGCGTGCAGCAACCGCCGATAGCCGCGAAAGAGGTCGATCGTCTTCGACCAGCGATGCACCACGATGTGATTGCGTGTCGGCTGCAGCGCAACCGTCCCGGCCGGAATCCAGCCGACGGTTCCGTTGGGCCGCATCGGCACGCTGACCTTGAACCAGGTGCGTCCGTCGACCCCGGTCGTCTGACCCAGCGCCAACACGACCTGCAAGCGGTAGTCGGAGCGGAACTGGTGGAGGTAACGGATGACCGGCGCGCTCCTGTCGGGTGCCGCCCGCACTGCGACCTGCGTCGCGACGAGCTCGCCCGCGGCGGGGTACGAATCGGGCAGCGCCGGAGTGCTTGCGCTCGACGCGGCAGGAACGAGAATGGCTGCGGCCAGAAGCGTCCCGAGTAGACGCGCGGTCGGTCGGAGGTTCATCGCGGTCTCAATATAGGAACGCCGTCTGAAGTCGAGCTCCCCCGTTCGGACCGTTCTCGGACCCGTAGGTGTAGGAATCACTGAGGTCGATGCGAGCTCGAGCGCTTCCTGTTGTCGCCCTTGTCTGCCTGCTCGGCGCGGCGGTCTCGGCCGCGCAGGGCGACAGCAACCCGGCTGCTTCCGGGCCCGGACTGATCGTGTACTGGAAGGAGTCGCCCTTCCCTTCGATCTGGGCGATCCGTCCTGACGGGTCGGGAGCGCGGAAGATCCTTCGTAACCGGCAGAACGCCAAACGAGCGCGACTGTCTCCCGATCGCAACTGGGTCGCGTTCGACGGTGCTCCACCGGGAAAGCAGCCGCTCACGGACTTCGACATCCAGGTCGTGCGGCTGGACGGGACCGGGCGGCGGACGGTGACGGACTCCGACTACTGGGACATCGACGCCCAGTGGTCTCCGGACGGACAGCGCCTCAGCTTCACGCGCGGTGGTCGGGGGGATCTCGGCTGGCCGAACACGGAGATCTGGACCGTGCGCCGCGACAGCACGGATCAGCGCCGGATCGGACCCGGCAGCGATGCGCACTGGTCGCCCGACGGAACGAAGCTCGTCTTCGACGCTCCGACCGCTCGGAGCCAGGGAGATCTGTTCGTCATGAACGCGGACGGAAGCGGCAGGCATCAGCTGCTCGCCACGAGGACGCTCGAAGGAGCGGCGGGGTGGTCTCCAGACGGAAAGAAGATCCTCTTCACGCGGTTCAACGACAACTCCGGTCGGAACGCGGACGTCTTGGTGATGAACACCGACGGGACGAACATCCGGAGACTCGCCCAGGGTGTTGCGGGCTCCTGGTCCCCGAACGGCAGGCGGATCGTCTACACCAACTCGTTTCAGCTGCGCATCATGAACGCGGACGGCTCGCACAAACGCAAGGTTCGCTCCGCCGGCGTCTGGGATCCAGACTGGCGCTGACGGTGCCAGCTGCTACGGTGTGAGCGCGGGCCGGCAATCACGCCGCCCATGAGATGAGCTCCCTCGTTCCTCCTTTGAGTGCTTCGAGCTAGGCAAGTCTCGAAGCCGCAAAGGAGTCGAACAACTTGGTGCAAGAATCTTTCCGTGAGCTCGGCGTCTCGGCGCGCGTCGCCGCTGTCCTCGAAGCTCGCTCTATCCAACGGCCGTTCAGGATCCAGACACTGGTCCTGCCAGATGCGCTCCTAGGCCTCGACGTCCTCGCGAAGTCGCCGACGGGTTCGGGGAAGACCCTCGCCTTTGCCGTGCCGATCGTCGAGCGGATCGCGGCCGCCGACCCGCGTCCGTCCGCGCTCGTTCTCGTTCCGACGCGCGAACTGGCGGCGCAAGTGACCGGTGAGATCCAGTCTCTGGCAAGGGCTAAGGATCTTGCCGTCGCTGCGGTCTACGGGGGCGTTCCCGTGCACACACAGGCAAGGCGCGCGGCCGAGGCTCACGTCCTGGTTGCCACGCCCGGCAGGCTGGAGGATCTCGCAACCCGCCGTCTGGTCGATCTCCGAGCCGTTCGCCTGCTCGTGCTCGACGAGGCCGACCGCATGCTCGACATGGGCTTTCAGCCGCAGGTCGACCGCATCGTTCGCCGCCTGCCGCGCAACCGGCAGACGATGTTCTTCTCGGCCACCCTCGACGGCGCAGTCGGCGAACTTGCCCGCTCGTACACCATCAGCCCTTCACGGTTCGAAGCCAACTGGACGCGGTCGGACCTCGGCGAGATTGAGCACCGCTTCGTCTCAGTCACTCAGGACACGAAGGTGAGGACGCTCGTCGAGCACATCCGCTCGTCCGAGGGACTGACGCTGGTCTTCGTCAGAACGAAACGTGGCGCGGACAAGCTCGTGCAGAAACTCGCGCGCCAAGACGTGACGGCAGTCTCACTGCACGGGGACATGTCCCAGCAAGCACGCGAGCGCGCGCTCGCACGCTTCGAGAGCGGCAAGGTGAGGACGCTGGTCGCGACTGACGTAGCCGCGCGAGGCCTGGATCTCGAGGACATCACGCGTGTGATCAACTTCGACCCGCCTGGCGAGGACAAGGACTACGTGCACCGTGCCGGCCGCACCGGCCGAGCGGGGCGAAGCGGTAGGGCGATCACACTCGTCTTGCCGGAACAGCAGGCTGACACGAGCCACGTCGCGCGACGGCTCGGTCACCGGGAGCAGTTCGAGGATGCGGGCCTTCAGTCAGCCCGTCCGAAGCTCCTGTACACGAGCCGTCGGGGCGGGCGCTCGAGGTGGTAGACGACCGCCACCCGGCCAAGGTCCGCGGCGAGATGATCTGGTTCAACAGCACTAAGGATCTCGGCTTCATCGCCACCGCCAAGGGAGACCGCCTGTCCGTCCACGGCATCGACTTCAAAGACGGCAGCAGGCCCGAAGGTCGCTGCGGCGGCAGGGCCGTCGCGTTTCGCGTCGTCGGCGAAGGGCCCGACGCTCGAGCGGTTGAGGTGGACTTCGTCGACGAGGCGGCCCCGCGACGCGCACGAAGCCGTCGCAGCACCGGCCGCTAGAAGCCCCTCTACTCTCCGATCGAAAGGATCCGAGCTCGCCAAGTGCCGCTCGGAGCCTCGACGTCCACCTCGTCGCCGACCGTTCGCCCGAGCAGCGCGCGGCCGACGGGCGAGTCGGGTGAGACGCCGCCCACGCTGGAGATCTCCACCTGCAGCCGCTCTCCGTGCTCGTCTTCGATCTCGACCTGCGTACCGACGCCGATCGTCTCGTTTGTAGCGGCGACGTCCTCGTCGACCACCACCGCGCGGTCGAGCCGGTCCCGCAGCATTGTGATGCGTCGTTCGAGCAGACCCTGCTCGTTTTTCGCCGCGTGATACTCGAAGTTCTCGGACAGGTCGCCGAAACCGCGCGCAGTTGCGATCGCCTGCACCGCCTCCGCGCGCCGCGGACCCTCGAGGTCCGCCAGCTCCGCCTCGAGCTGTTCCTTCTGCGCCTGCGTCAGCGGCTCGGTCTTTTCGTTCGCCATCTCTCGCAGCGTAGCGAGATCCTCCGTCAGAGGTTCTCGCGGAGTGCGTCGATGTCGTGAACGCTCGACATCGAGCTCCGCAAGAGACTGTGAGGATCCGAGCTTTCCGGGCGACCGAAGTAGAGGAAGCCGATGTTCCGCGCCACGAGCTTTCGCACTCGTTCGTGACGATCGTGACCGCGCAGGCGATCGAAGAGGGACGCCGCAAGCGGCGACGACGACACGACTCCGTACGGCACGGGATTGCGGAGCGAGAACAGACCGTGAATGCCGAGGCTGGGGCTGAACATGTCGTAGTCGGTGATGCCGATCACCGCTGTTCGGCCGCCGCGAGCCGGATAGGTGAGCTGCAACAGATGGATGAGCTGGTCACCGTTGAGCTCGCCCTCGTTCACGTCGAGCGTCCAGAACGGCAAGGCGACCGGAGGGAGCGTCGAGGCGCGAACGTGGTAACGAAGCCCGACCTCCTCCGCCAGCGCGCGTACGTCGACGTGTTGGACGTCGCCGAGAGGAACCAGGTAAACGCCGGAGCCGACGGTCAACACCCGGCGGACCTGGGTGAACGCGATCGTGTCCTTGCGACTCGGGTGGACGGGACCGGGCTCGGTCGGAATCTGGGTCACGAACAACGCTACGAGCAGGAGGACGACTCCGAGAGGCAGGAGCAGACCGACGTACCCAAGTCGCCGGCTCTTCCTGGACGACGGCGCAGCCGACGGGACCGTCGGCGAGGCGGGCACGCCGCGCTGGTCGAGCTCTCGGAGAAGCGCGGGGTCTGCTAGCTCCTCTGCGAGCCGGCGCAGCTCGACGAGCTCGTCGTCCTGCGCAGTGGACAGTGCGTTCCAGGCGTACACGAGGGCCTCGTCGCGCTTACCGCCGGCGAGCGACGCCCTCGCTTGCTGCAGGTCGCGGCTCATGGACCGCTTATCGGCGGCGGCTGCGCCGTTCGTGACTGGCCGCTACGGCAAGCGAGGCGACCAGAGCGCCGACAGTAACCCGGCGGCAACGAGCAGACCGGCGGCGACGGCAAGGAATACGTACGTCACCTCGCTCTGGCCGGGAGTCCGGCCGAGTCGCGAGCCCAGCTTCGAGTACGCCGCCTGCAGGCTCTTCGCGCTGCGGGCGGCGAAGAACTGTCCGCCCGTCCGGTCGGCGATGGCACGCAGCGTCTGTGGATCTGGCGGCACCGGGACGCGGCGCGGCGGGCCTCCGAACGGACTCGGATTGATCGATCCACCCGGAGGCGGCGGGCCGTAGCCGAAGTCGAGCGTGCCGTTCGGCGTTCCGAGCGCAACCGTGTAGACGGGGATGCCTGCAGTGCGTGCGCGCTCCGCTCCCTGCAGCGGCTGCAGGGTGCCCCTCGTCTGCGCGCCGTCCGAGAGGAACAGGATCGACACAAGCCCATGCGCCTGAGCTGCGGGCGCGGCGGTCACCGCGGCGAGATTTCCGTTGATGCCGTTGACCGCCTGCTGGCCGAGCGTCACCGCCGCCGCCAGCGCGTCGCCGATCGCGGTTCCGCCGAAGGTCGGGAACCATTGAATCGTGTCGAGTGCCTTCCGGACGAGACCGTGGTCGGTCGTCGGTGGCGCGGCCACCGCCGGATCGCCGGCAAACGCGATCAGGCCGACCTGAAGGCGTTTCGGCACTCGGTCGAGGAAGGTGCGGACCCCGGCAGTCGCGGCGCCGATTCGGGTCGGCTTCACGTCGCGAGACTGCATGGAGCGCGACACGTCGAGGACAAGGATCACGGTCGCGCGATCCTTCGCCACCAACGTCTTGTGCTCCGGACGAGCGACGGCAATACAAAGAGCCGCGAGCGCCGCGAGGAAGAGACCGAGCGGCACGTAGCGGCGCCAGATCCGGCCGCTGACGACACCGGCGAGGACGTCGACGTTCGTGAACCGGATCGCGTAGCGCATGCGCCGGCGTTCCGCCACTAGGTAGAGGCCGACGGCGAGCGGAATGACCAGCAGGCTCAGCAGGAGCACGGGCTGGGCAAAGGTCACGAGCCGCCTCCACAGACTGCTCCGACCTGGACGATCCCGCGCACGGTCTGCACGAGCGGCCCCGAACGCGCACGAACCTCGACGCGCCCTCCGTGAATTGCCCGCACTGCAGAGACGCTCTGGATCAGCGACACGCTCGGCGGGGTTGCGGAATGGAAGGCAACTGCGTGCCAGCTCGAGATCAGACGCTCGCTCTTCCCGCACGCTGCGATCCCGCGCACGAGGCCTGCACGAAGTCGAACGTTTCGAACCCGCAGCACCGTCGGCTGACCGGGCGGGAACACGGCGGCAGCCGGCCTCCGATACGGCACCGGACCCGAACCGCCCCCCGAGGAAGGAACACAACCGAGGTGCGGACGAAAGCTCGGACCGCGCGGTGAGCTGCCGGTGTACGTGGCTCTGAACACGGCCGCGCGGCTCGTGGTCACACCGGGATTGACCGGGCTCCCGATCTTGCCGGCGAACTCGACGTCGATCGCCCGGTCGGTGAGCTCGGTGTCGAGCCCGCCGACGAGATAACCCCGTGGACACGACAGCTGAAAGTCCACGCGTGCTCTCGGCGCCGTCAGCCCGGCCGGCACGACGACCCAAGGACCCACGACCCGAACACAGATCGGCAGGCCGCGGCACTCGCTACTCGCACCGGCCGAGGGCGCGCTCAGGACGGCAAGGGCGCCGGCGAGCGCGAGGACGGCAACGAGCCTCACGGGACCCTCCGGAACCACAGCGCAGACAGGGCGCCGCCGAAAAGGAGGAACGCAGCAGAGCCGCCGGCGAAGACGTCCCCGAGCTCTCTCGTCTCCTTACGGCGGCCGAGCCGCGAGCCGAGGTTTTCGTAGACCTGCTTCAGCTGCGCGTCGTCGAGCGTGGCGAAGAACTTGCCGCCGCTCGCCTGCGCGATCCTCTGCAGGGTCGCGGGATCCGGCGGAACGCGGAGCTGGGCCTGGAATCCGCCGGCCAGCGGAACGGTCACGACTCCGTCCTGTGTGCCGACGACGACGGTATAGACGGGGATGTGCTGGTTGTGCGCCTGCAAGGCCGCAACCTCGGGCAGCGTGCGGCCGCTCATCTGTGCGCCGTCAGAGATCACGAGCACAGAGGTCGGCGGAGTCTTTCCACTGCTGTCGCGCTCGCTGCGCGCGAGCTTCACGGCAAGCGCCACCGCGTCGCCCAGAGCGGTTCCCTGGCCGGGATGCAGGGACTTGAGCGCACGATACGCAAGCGGACGGTCCTCCGTCGGCGGCACGGCGACGTAGGCACGGCCGAAGAAGCCGATCACCCCGACCCGGAACTTCTTCGGCAGCTGGTCGACGAAAGCGCGCGCGGCGTTCTGCGCGGCCACCAGCCGCGTGGGCCGTACATCACGCGAGCTCATCGACAGCGACGAGTCGATCGCGATCATCACCGTCGCTTCCTCGCGCTTCACGCTCACGCTCGCGCGTGGCCGTGCGACCCCGACGATCATCGCGGTGAGCGCCACGAGGAACACCGCCAACGGAAGATGTCGCCGCCATCCCGGCGCGGAGTCGACGAGGTTCGGGAGCAGGCCGGGGGTGGTGAAGCGTCCAGCGAAGTCAAGCCGGCGGCGCTCGCGCATGATGTACAGCGCCACCAGCACCGGCACGGCGAGGAGGCCGACGAGCGCCAGCGGCCAGCCGAAGCTCATCGTCCCAGACCCTTGCGTAGGAACATCGCGAGCGAGCGCAGCCAATCGCCCGACGTGCTGAGGATGACGTGTCGCGCTCCTGCGGCCGCGAGCGTCCGCGCGACCTCCGCGCGCTCCGCGGCTGCGGCAGCCGCGAAACGGCTTCGCAGCCGAGCACTCCGCGTGTCGGCACGAACCTGCCGGCCCGTCTCAGGATCGACCAGCCAAAGGACGCCGGCGTTCGGCAGCTCCTGCTCGCGCGGGTCGCGGATCTCGATCGCGATCAGGTCGTGTCGTCCTGCGAGCTCCAGCAGGGGACGCCGCCAGTCGAGCGGCCCGCGGAAATCACTGACCACGACGGCGACGGAGCGTTGGCGCGCGAGAGCACCCGTCCGCCTGAGCGCCTCACCCAGCGAGGTCGCGCCGACTCGACCGTCGCCGCCTTCCTGCCGCAGCGCGTTCAGCAGCCCGATGAGTCCCATCCGGCCCTGTCGCGGGGGCAGCGTCCGCGGCTCGGCGTCGCCGAAGGTCACGAACCCAAGACGGTTGCCGCGCCGGGTCGCGACGTGCCCGACTGCGATCGCAACACCCTCCGCGACATCGGCCTTGCGGCGCTCGGCGGTGCCGAATGCCATCGACGGCGACGTATCGAGCACGAGCCACGTGACTAGCACGCGCTCCGCAAGGTGCACACGCACGTGGGTGATGTCGGTGCGCGCGGTCACGTTCCAGTCGATCCGCCGCACGTCGTCGCCGGGGACGTACGGACGTACCTGGGCGAGCTCCGTTCCGTCACCGAGCAGAGTCGACCGGTAGTCACCGGCGAGGAGGCCCTCCATCCGACGCCCGATGCTCAGCTCGAGCGCCCGCAGCAGCGCGTCGGGCAGCGGGCCCGGGCCGGGCCGCGCGGCCGTCGGCTCGGACCGGAGCGCGCGAAGCAGAGTCACGCCGCGGTCGAGGGAGCCAGGTCGGTCTTGGGAACGGGAACCGCCGCCAGCACGCTTTCGAGGATGCGGTCGGGAGAGACGTCCTCGGCCAGCGCCTGGTACGTCAACACGAGGCGATGGCGCAGGGCGTCCTTGGCCAATGCCTGGAGGTCCTCGGCGAGCACGTAGTCACGCCCGCGGACGAGCGCCAGAGCGCGTGCGGCCTGCACGAGACTGATCGGACCGCGCGGGCTCGCACCGTATGCGATGAAGTCCTTCAACTCCGGGACGCCGTGCGCAGCAGGTTCGCGTGTCGCGGTCGCGATCGCCACCGCGAAGCTCACGAGAGCGGGATCGACGTATACACCGAACACCGCCTTCTGCAGCGCGCGCAGGTCCTCGAGCGAGAGCGCCTGTCTGAGCTCCGGCGCCTCGACGAGCTGGCGCTGGACGATAGTGAGCTCTTCGTCATGCTGGGGATAGTCGATCAGCACCTTGAGCATGAAGCGGTCGACCTGGGCCTCCGGCAGCGGGTACGTCCCCTCCGATTCGATCGGGTTCTGCGTCGCCATGACGAGGAAGGGGTCGGGCACCGGATAGGTCGTGTGCCCGATGGTCACCTGTCGCTCCTGCATCACCTCGAGCAAAGCGGACTGCACCTTCGCCGGCGCGCGGTTGATCTCGTCGGCGAGGAGGAAGTTGCAGAACACCGGCCCGAGCTCGGTGTCGAACGCACCCTCTCCCGGACGGTAGATGCGTGTCCCGACGAGGTCGGACGGGACGAGGTCGGGGGTGAACTGAACCCGGGAGAAGGATCCGCCGAGCACACCGGCGGTCGTCTTGACCGTCAAGGTCTTCGCCAGCCCAGGCACGCCCTCGATCAGAAGGTGCCCCTGGGCCAGCAGGCAGACGAGCACGCGCTCGAGCATGTCGTCCTGTCCTGCGATCACCCGCCTGATCTCGAAGAGGGCCTGCTCGAGGCGGTCCTTGGCCTCGGCCGGCGAGGGCACGGGCACGTCGCTGCGCTCCATTGACACGAGGGCTCCCTCCGTCGCGTGATTACTGAGTCATATACGACAGCAGCCCAACCTAAGTTTCTCCTGAGAGGCGGGCCACGCTGGACATGGGAACCTCGGGCTGCGTAATCTGCGTCCGTGCCCCACTACCTGGTCGAGCGTCAATTCCACGTCGCCGAGAGCGAGATGCCCACCGTCGGGCGACGCTCGCGCGAGGTGATCGAGGAGCAGTTCCCGATGATCACGTGGCACCACAGCCACGTAGTCGTCGACGACGAGGGTGGGGTCAAGTCGTTTTGCGTTTACGACGCGCCGAACGAGGAGACTGTGCGCCGTCACAGCGTGGAGCTCGGATTCCACGACATCGTGGGGATCTACGAGATCGCGGGCGACGTCACCCCGGCTGATTTTCCGCCGCACTAGGCTTCCCACCGCCGACAGCTTGGGTCAGCAGCTCCTGCATGTGCAAGATCGCCTGCATGGCCACGGCCTGGCGGCGCGTGATCTCGCGGCGGCGCTCGCGCTCCTCCTCCGGTAGGTGCTCGAGCGCGCGGCGGTAGAACGCTGCCGCTTCGTCCTTCGCCCAACCACGACCAGCCTGGTCGCCCGCCCTGACGAAGAACTCCGCCGCACGTGCGCCCTCGCCTGCCTCGCCCCAGTGATGGGCAAGGGCTACCACCACCTCGCCAGCGTCGCCGGCCGAAGCCTCGAGGAAACGAGCAACCTCAGCATGGCGATCACGCCTGAGTGCTCTCGGTAGCGTCGAATAGGCAACCTCGCGGATCAGCTGGTGCTTGAAGACGAATTGATGGTCCCCTTGCAACCGCGACACAGCATCCCGCCGGATCAGGTCGCGTCCTTCCAGGGAATCGAGGGCGTCCTGCCAGGCGTCACCACGGCCGGACATGCGAGCCAGCGCGCCACCCCAGAACACCTTGCCGACGACCGAAGCGTCGAGCAGGGCTGCACGCTCGGCCGGAGGAAGCGCGTCGAGCCGGGCGGCGACGATGCTCCGCACGCTCGAAGGCAACTCGCCCGCGGAGGCGCGCTGCTCAGCCACGGACGCCGCCAGTTCCTCGATGAACAACGGGTTCCCTTCCCCGGTATCGGCCAACTGGTCCGCTACGTCCGGGTCCACGCCTCCGGCCTCGAGTAACCGGCGCGCGAGCTCCTCGGAGTGCCCATCGTCCAGCGGGTCGAGCGCCAGAGCCGTGTACGCCGGCAGGCCGCCTCCCCACGCGGGCCGTCCCGAAAGCAACTCGGGCCGCGCCAGCGTGAGCAGCAGAAGTGGGACGTCGCGGACACGCGAGGCCAGCGTCTCGAGCAGGTCGAGCATGCTCGCCGTGGACAGATGGATGTCTTCGAAGACGAGGATCGTCGGACGCTCGTTTGCCAGCGCCTCGACCAGCCGGCGCGCCGAGAAGAACAGCGTGTTCCGGTCCGCAACTTCGTCCGTCGTGCCGGCGCCGATCATCAGCGCCAGGTGCGACGCGGCCTCGGAGGAGTCGTCGCCGAGCAGTCCGGCGACCGCGCGCCGGAGCTTCTCCGCCGCCACGTCAGGCGTGTCGGTGTCGAACATGCCGGCGATCTGCTTCAACTGCCCACCGAACGCGCCGTAGGGAGCGACTTCGCCGTAAGGAAGTGACCGCCCTCGGATCACACGTGCGTCGGCCTCGGCGGCGAGGCGCGAGAACTCGCTCGCGAGCCGTGTCTTCCCGATTCCGGCGGGACCGAATACGGTCACGAGGTTCGGGCGCCGTTCCGACACCACCCGGTCCCAGATTCCCTGGAGGACCGCGAGCTCGGAGGCGCGACCGAGCATCGGGACGCGCCCCTCCGCGCGTTCGCCCGGCGGCACGGAGGCGGCGACGGCTCGCCAGACGGGAACCGGTGCCTGCTTGCCCTTGGCCACGACCGGCTCGGCCTCCTCGTACTCGATGACCGTGCGCGTCGACCGATACGTCTCTTCCCCGACGAGGATCCCGTTCGTCGGTGCGGCCTCCTGCATGCGCGACGCCGTGTTGACAACGTCGCCCGCCACGACGCCCTCTCCCTGCGCTGCGCTCGCGGCCAACGTCACAAGGGCTTCGCCGGTGTTGACCGCTATCCGGACCTTGAGGTCGAGATCGGGATTGGCAGCGTTCATTGCCTCGACGGCATCGCACAGCGCGAGCGCGGCGCGGACGGCGCGCTCGGGATCGTCACCGTGAGAGGCAGGCGCGCCGAAGACGGCCATGACCGCGTCGCCGATGAACTTCTCGACCGTCCCGCCGAATGCTTCGATCTCCCTGCGCACACGCGCGAAGTACGGGGTCAGGATCGCCCGCACGTCCTCCGGGTCGAGCTGTTCGGCCCGAGCTGTGAACCCGACGAGGTCGGCGAACAGGACCGTCACGACCTTGCGCTCCTCCGGCAGACCGTGCGCCCCGGTCCACAACGGTTGCGCGCAGGCGAGGCAGAATTTCGCGATCGGCGGGTTCTCCTGGCCGCAGCTGGGGCAGATCGTCACGTTCGAAGCGTAGGCGTAAGGGAGGACTTGATCTAGGCCGAGGCTGCGGAGCGCCGCTGCCGGCGATAGAGGACGATCGCCGCGAACAGCGCTATCCCGGCGGTCGCGGCCGCCGCGATCGTGATCCGGTCCCGCGTGTTCGAGCTTCCGCCGACGTTCGTCACGACGAGCCGGTGACCTGAAGCGGTCGCCAGCTTCCGCACGGCAATCTCCGCACCGCGGATCTCGCTCGTCGCATCGTGCCCTGGCGGCCGAAGCGGCTTCAAGAGCCTGCTCACCTTCTGATCGGGTTTGCCTTTCACGGAGTAGCCGTAACCGTTCGGCATCACCACGAGCAGACGGCCGCGGTACACGAACGCGAGCTCGAGACCGAGAAACTCGGCGTAGCGCTGCGGCTTTCGATAGAGCGAGAAGGCTGTGCCCAGATCCGACGGTGCCCGGATCACCGCAACTCGGATCTTGAAGTTGTCGCGGTTGGCGGCGTCCAGGACCGCGTTCAGCCGATTCACCTCGCTCTGATCGATCTTCGTTCCGAACGGCAGAAAGAGCTTCTGCACGAGCAGGTAGTCGCTTGCGGGATCGCCGTTCGCACGCGCGACGGCTGGGCAGACGAGCACGGCAATGGTCGCGCCGACCGCCGCAGCGCGCCTGGTCAAAGGGTGTGCACCGCCAGGAGGATGACGACAACGCATGCTGCCATCCCGAGGGCAAGTGCAAGGAGCGCCGCCGTCAGGACGAGGGGAACGTTCCTCATCCGTTTGCCCGGTCCACGAACAGCACGGTAAACGGCGGCTTCCCGACCGGCGTGACCTCGAACGACAGCCCCCAGTGGCCGACCATGATCAGCGCGGGAGCCACACGCTCGTACAGCCCCGGAGCCTTCTCCTGCAGCGTGTACGTCTGCGTGCCCATCTCCATGTCGAGCATCGAGAACCCGGCGAGCACCGTGGCACGCGTGACCGGCCGGCCGCCCTTTGTGATGCGCACCACAAAGGAGTTGACTGAGGCCGCGCGATTTGGGGCGACCTGGAACTGGAGCCGGTAGCCGTTCTTGTTCACGACCTCGGTCACGGGACCCGGGCCTACATGGGCAACCGCGCTTCCGGTACTTGCGAGCGCCTTCGCCGGTGGCGGCAGGCTCGAGAGGACGGCGGCCGCCACGATTGCTGAAACGACGAGGAGCACTTCCCCTGCGACGAGGCGACGAAGCAGCGCGGCGGCTCCGACCCCGAGCTCCGGGCGCTCACGCGAGGCGTCGAGCCGCGGCCTCGTTCTCAGCAGGTTCACCGCTGCAAGAAGCATCGCCGTGGCGAGCAGGCCGATCTTGACGAGGATGGCCTGCCCGTAGGAGGTCTGCCACATGGAGGCGAGCGTCGGCATGTGGATCACCGTGGCGCCGACGCCGGAGGCGATCAGCACCAGCACTGACACGAACGCGACGTTCGAGAAGCGCGGCACGCAGACGATAAGCCCGGCGACCCGCCGGGCAGCGGGGAAGCTCCACCAGAGCACGAGCAAGCCCATGAGGCCTCCGACCCACAGCGAGCCTGCTGCGAGGTGGGCCCAGTCTGCGGCGAGCGAGGCCCAGCGCGGCGCCGTCTGGGCCGCGTGCCCTGCCAGGCCGGGAACGAGCAGGGTCGCGGCGGCGGCGAGATAGGCACCGCCGAGGGACAGCAGCTCTGCGATCGACCGCCGGGCGCGCATCGGCTGATCGATCCAGATCGCCAGCAAGGCCGCGGCGACGAAGAACGCAAACGTCAGCTCGAGATCGAGATAGCCGCGCCCGAATGCCGAGTCGCGGAGCAGCGGCAGGACGTTGCCCAGATCGAACGACGAGCGCAGGGCGAACTGCGCCGTGGCCATGACGACGTAGACGGGAACCGAGATGAGGCCTACGGCCGCAGCGACGCCGAAGGCAATCGATACCGCCCGTAGGCGCGTGTCCGACACCCGCCGCACGACCGGCCGGGCGATCCCCATGCGCAGGATGAAGAGCCCGATCGCGGCCATGACCGAGACGAACGCAATCGCACGCGCCGTGATCAGCCGCGGAGTCGCCGCGGTCTCGGACGTCGACGGCACCGGGAACTGCGGCGCAGGCCCAGGATTCGGCCCGACGGCGAAGGTGTAAGCGCCGCGTACCGGGTGTCCGTCCACCGAGATCACGCGCCAGTAAACGAGGTACCACCCCTGGTCGAGGTGGTGCAGCGGGACGACGAGAGTGTCCGCATTCGAGGCGGACCGGCGCGGCGGGGCAGCCGCCTCCTGTTTGCCCGCCGCATTCGTCACTGAGACTCGCGCGAAGCGCGGTTCGACCGCCTCGGAGTAGGTGAGCAACACCACCGGAGGCGAGTTGTTGAGAACCGCGCTCGGCAACGGGACGGTTTTCAGAAGAGCCGCATGCGCCCAGGCGGCCGCGGGGAGCGCGAGCGCTCCCGCGGCCGCCGCGAAGAGCAGCGCGATGCGATGGCGGGTGGTCACGCGAGGGCGCGGCCTCCGGACCGGCCCACGAGCGCCGCAATTGCGACCACGAGGGCCAGCGCGCCGACGACCAGGGCGATGATCGCCAGCGTGTTGCTGCCGCCACCGCCCCCGATGGACGACTTCGCCTCGACGGTCGGTGCCGGGGTGTCGGAGGATTCCGGCCCCGACCAGTCGACCACTGTTCCGTCCGAATACGTCTGACGCACCTTGAAGGTGTACGTCTTC
>JBKOWS010000127.1:0-12713 GCA_046724565.1 Actinomycetota bacterium
GTCGGCGAGGCCGATCGCGCCGACGTTCCCGTTGATCGCACGAACCTTGGGCAGTGTGTCGCCGCGCGTCTTATCGAGACCAGCGTCAATCGACTCAGGCGATCCTTCAAGCAGACTGACGCGCGCGGCCTTCGCAGCTTCGATTTCGCCGTCGTAGATGCCGGCGAGCGGCCGCGCGCTCGTTCCTCTCGCTCGCGCCGCAGGTAGAAAAGCGAGTAATCGACGCCCACCGCGAGCCCGGTGAGCAGGATCACCGAATTGATGGACGGGGTCGACGTGAAGCAGGTGGCTCAGCAGTGCGGTCACGCCGAGCGCTGCTGCCACCGACGTCAGGCCAAGAAGTAGCGGAATCCCGGCAGCCACGAGCGCACCGAACGCGATCACGAGGATCACCAGCGACCGGAAGCGACGTGGCCTCCGCGCGACTGAAGTCATCGGCAACGCGCTTGTCGATCGCCTTGCGGGCACTCGCCATACCGACTTGGCCGATGAGTAGCGTCGGGTGGGCGCGCTGCACTGCCGACGTCGCGGCAAGGGAGGTCCGACTCGATCGGAAGCCGTATCCGGATTCCCCGTGATCTGGAACGTCACAAGCGCCGACCTGCTGTCCTTCGTGACCTGCGCTGCGTTCGCGGACTGCAGAGGCGATCGGATCGACGCGACCGCCGGGATGCGAGATAGCTGAGTTACGAGGTCGCCGGTCGGGGTGCGCAGCTCCGCGGATGATCTCGTGCCACGTATCGATGCGCTCGACTGCCGCGGCTGCGCGAGCGAGGTAGAACGTTCCGGCCAAGATCGGGAGACCGGCGAGCGCGAACAGCAAGCTGACTCCGGTCGCGAGAAGCGTGGTGAAGATCGTGAACCACCAGATCCCGACGGCGAGGTCGAAGACGAGGTCCGCGGTCTCGACGTACGTGCGGCGTTGTACGACGGTGTGAAGAAGTGCGACATGGCTCTCTCACAGGACGAGTGCGAGGATCACCGCTCCGACGACTACGCTCTGTGCGCTGTGTACCGCGATTCCGATCCACGCACTTTGGTACCGCTTCGACGGGTAGCAGATCGCGAACGCATCGATGAGCAGCGTGGCCGGCATCATCCACGGCACGTGGATGTGATAGGCGGCGAACAGAACGCCGTTCCCAGCCCAGTCGCCCCGTCCCAAGGCACCCTTCATCCGCGGCAGCAGAAGCCCACGGAAGAGCAGCTCCTCCCCGAGCACGGTGTTGAAGACGAACATGACGAGGATGAGGCCGAACCAGCCCCAGTTCCCGCTCATGAAGGTCTGACCGGCGTCCGAGTCGAGAAACTTGCCGAGGTCGCGGCTCTCCTGCACACCTACCGCCGGCAGCACTGCTTCGACGGTGAACAGCGCGATCAGCGGGATCAGGATCAGCCACAGCGTGCCGCCGACCTGGCCGCTTTGCGGGCTGCGCGGGGAACGAAGCCATAGAACGTCACGCAGCGTCGACCAGCGGAGGCTCCGCTGCTCGAACCACACCAGCCCGAGGACGAGGACGAACTGCCAGATCATCCCGCCCGTCAGGAGCAGGAGAAGGGCCTTGATCAGCGGCACGTTCCCGGCGCCGCCGAAGCTGTCCTTGATCGCCGGCGCGATGATCCAGGCGAGAACGCCCATGGGGAGGGCCGCCGCCGCCCACACCGCAAGGATCTGGCCGAGCGAGTACTGCTTGATGCCTGCGTAACGATCAGCTTCTTCGGCCTCACGGGCGCGGAGGCCTACCGCCGGCGTGGCGATGCTATGCGTTGACATGGTGCTCACGACCCCCTTCTGTCGTTGCCAGCCATTCGCCTAGCTTGGCGGTGAGGGCACGCCTCGACATCGGGGCATCACCCTGAACACGCACCCTGATCTTCGATCGGCTTGATTAGACCGAGGTTCCGGGCGCTGTGCGCTCGGCGTGCTCGACTGCGCGCGCGAGCTCCACACGTGAAGCGACATTGATCTTGCAGAAGATGTTGTGTAGGTGGGTCTCGACGGTCTTTTGGCTGAGGAAAAGCTCGGCCGCAATCTCGGGGTTGGTCTTGCGGTCGACGACGAGTCGCGCTACCTGCAGTTCGCGTTCTGTCAGCAGCTCGATGCCGGCTCCGTCGGTCTTGCCCGATCGAGTGCGGCGGTGTGTGCGATGGCCGAGCTTGCCGAGCTCGCGCTCCGCTTCGTCGCGGTAGCGCAACGCCCCACAAGCATCGAGCTCGGCAGCTGCACGCCGAAGCGCGGGGATGGCGCCGTCGCGCCGGCCGGTCTGGGCGAGCGCGCGACCCCCGAGGATGCGGGCCAGCGCCGACTCAATCGGGGCTCCGACTTCATCAGCGGCGGCTGCCGAGGCCAGCGCCTTCTCGGCTGCAACGCTCGGGTCGCCGCGAGCCAGGTCGACCGCGGCCGTCGCGCGAAAGGCCCAGGCCGCCGCCAGCGGCAGCTGCACGGCCGAGGCCCAGTCCTCGGCGCGAGCGGCTGCGCGTGCGGCCTCAGTCTTGCGATCGAGCGCGAGCAAGCAGCGCGTCAATAGTTCGAGGCAATACGCCCTCCAGCCGCCGGGGATGAGCGTCAGCCCTTCGCCGCCGGCGGCGCCGAGGAGTAGCTCGACGGCCTCTCCGGGTCGCCCGGTCTCGAGCAGAACGCTAGCGAGGCGTACGGCTGCCCAGGCGGCGACAAAGCCTCCGTCGAGATCGCGCGCGAGGTCGACGCTCTCCTGTGCGGTGCGGACGGCCGTGTCCAGGTCACCGACCGCAACCGCGATAACGGACCGGTTGAAGAGGTTCCCGACGAGGGCCTGTCTATTACCTGAGAGTCGCGAGGCTTCGATGGCGCCGTCGAGGAGTTCCGTCGCATCGGTCAGCTTCGCGCGCACGTACCACGTCCTGCCAAGAATCTGGTACAGGACGAGGAAGAGCTCGCTTTGTCCCGTGGCGCGCGAGAGTGCGAGGGCACGGCTGGCGTGCGCATCGGCTTCGGCGTAGAGGTCAAGGTAGAGCTCCGCCGCAGCGAGCCACGCCGCCGCGTCGAGCCGGCGCGAAAGCTCCTCATCGGAGAGGTGGTCGACGACCGCTGCAGCGGATGCATGGTGCGCATAAGCTCCTTCGCCCGCGCCGGTCATGGCGTCAGCGAGTGCAGGCATGGCGAGTGCCGCCGCCGTCAAGGCTTGATCTCCGAGAGCTTCGGCTGCTCTAACGGCGCGTTCTGACCACCCGTGCATCGACTGGTACTTCGAGCGGTAGAACTCGTTCAGCGCGAGTTGGATCAACAATGCCGCGCCCTCGGCTGAGACCGGCTCTGGTAGGCCCTCGACAGCGGTGACAAGGCGCGCGTGCGCCTGCTCGTACTGCCCGAGGACGTGTTCCACCCTGGCGCACGCCGTCGTGAGTAGGGTGCGGAGAGCAACCGGCTCGTTCGGGGCTGTCGCCAGTGCCTCGAGCAGCGCTTCGTGGCTGTCGCCGAAATGGCCGGCGGTCGACAGAGCCCACGCGTGGTCGAGGAGGAGTTCAATGCGTTCCTGCGCCGGCGCAGTGTGTGGGAGAAGGCGCAGTGCATCTTTGAACCAGCGAGCCGCGCTTTCAGGAGCGAGTCGGATGGTCGCCGTTCCCGCCTCGCGCAGGACGGCGACCGCGGCGAGGTCGCCCTCGCGCGCGGAGAGCGCGACGTGGTGCGCGAGGGACGCAGCTGCGGCGCCTCGTGCGGCGAGCGCCGCTGCGCAGCGCTCGTGCGCGCCCAGCCGCCAACCACCCGCCGTGGCTTCGTAAACCGCGCGCCTGACGAGGGGATGCCGGAATCGGAAGCGTCGGGGTACGTCGGTGCTGTGAACGAGATCGAATTTCAAGAGCTCGTCGACGGCGTCCAGCGCCACAGCCTCGGATGTCGCGGCCGCCGCCGCCGCTAGCTCGGGCTCAAACGGATCGCCCGCTACCGCCGCACCTTCGAATACGAGGCGTGCGCTACTCGATAAGAGGGCTAGCTCGTCGCTCAGTGAGGCGGCTACGGCGGCCGGGATGCCGGTCGTTGTCAACGACCTGTTGGAACCACGGGTGCCCGCACCCGCGTGCGCCAGTGATCGGGCAAGCTGCTGGAGATAGAACGGGTTCCCGCCGCTTTCCTCGTAGAGGAAGCTTGCTTCGGCGGCGCCGACCGTTTCGCCCAAGAGTTCCCGTGCCTCGCCCGGCGTCAGGGCCGCGAGCTCGATGCGTGTCAGCGCAGCATTACGACCCCCTTGTTCGAGTGCGGCTGCGAGACGGTCGGGCATCTGTCGGTGTCGGAGCGCCAGTGCCATGAGCACCGACGCTGCTGCGGGCCGACGCAGCAGCGCGCCGAGCAGCTCCATCGAGGCGGAGTCGGCCCAGTGGAGGTCGTCCAGGACGAGCACGAGCGGTCTTGTCTCCGCAAGCTGCTCGAGCAATCCACGAACGGCGCGGTGGCTGCGGTACCGCTCGTGCTGGAGCGTCAACTCTTGGCGGCCGGCACGCGCAGAGAGCGACGGGAAAACGTACGCGAGCTCTGCTTGCACGTCATCGTCGAGAGGTGAAAGGCGGTTCGGTTCGAGGCCGGCCACGTACTCATCCAAGGCGTGTACAAACACCGAGAACGGCAAGTCGCGCTCGAGCTCAGACGCCGACCCTGAAAGGACCAGGTACCCGCGGAGCTCCGCACGAGAAACGAGCTCGCGGAGCAAGCGCGTCTTGCCGATGCCCGGCTCGCCCAAGAGCTCGATGGCACCAGGGGGACCGCCATTGAGCTCCTCGAGCACCTGCTCGAGGGAATCGATTTCGTCGGCGCGCCCGACGAGGAAGTCATGCTCGCGCGCTGGTGGCGCTGCCACGCCGAGCGTCATTGCACCTGCCTTCTTCGGCCTGCGGCGAGGTTTGCACCATTGCGTGCCGCGTGTCATCCGTAGAAGAGCGAGTCGACGCTCAGTCGTTTCTACGGATGGCACACGGACGTGAAGGCGAAATCAGGGTGCACGGTCAGGGTGGCGCCCCGATGTCACGTCGAGGTCTCCGCGGCAAGCTCAACACCATGCCCCGCTACCTGCTCGAGCACCGCCACGAGCCTCAGGAGTGCGGCATTGTCTTCACGTCGTTCAAGGGACACGCAAGTCCACTCCGCCACCGAGCGACCCTCGCATCATGCGCCTCGGGTGGCCATTCGATTTGGTGGACGGTTGAAGCCGAGACTGAGGAAGGCGCGCTTCAGTTGCTCCCAGCCTACGTCGCGAAGCGCACCACCATTGTGCGCGTAAACGAGGTGAAGATCCCATGACGAGCAGTCGCCTCTTACTGCGTCGATCTCGCCCGGCCGAAATCAGGGTGCGATATCAGGGGGTTCCCCCGATGTCGGCGCAGCAACACGATGTCAACCTCGGCGGCGTGAACGACAGCCACGTTTCACCGGGGGCGCTGCCCGCGGCAGACACCGCGAAGCTTGAAGGAGCGCCGAGAAGCGAGGCCGGCAGCTCGGGATGGAGCGGGGGCCGCATCGCTGCAGTCGTGATCGGCGTACTGCTGATCCTGACCTCGTTGGTCCTGCTCGGTGCTGGGGGTCTTGGCCTCTGGGCCGATCGCACTCAGCGCGATGGCGGTTATGCGACAACCGACGTCCACGAGTTCTCCACCTCCGGAGCTGCGTTGGCAACCGAGCGAACGCATCTTGGATCGGCCGGAGTCGGCTGGCTATACGCGCCCAGTCTGCTGGGCTCGGTTCGAATCCGCGTAACGCCGGCGAGCGGCAGCGCGCCGCTGTTCGTCGGGATCGGGCCATCTGCCGACGTCGACCGCTACCTCGCGGGGGTGAGTCACACGCTCATCACCGACTTCTTCAAGGACAAGGCGGAGCCGGTGGGCGGCGGACGCAAACCAGCCGTTCCAGGAGCGCAACAGTTCTGGGTCGCGTCCTCCTCGGGGCCGGGCGCACAGACGGTTGTGTGGGATCCATCCAATGGGTCGTGGACCGTCGTAGTGATGAATGCGGACGGACGACCCGGGATCGGTATGCGCGCGGACCTGGGCGCGAAATTCCCGGCTCTGCTGTGGATCGCGATCGGCTTGCTCGTCGGAGGGGCCCTGCTGCTGGCCGGCGGCATGCTCCTGATCGTCGGCGCGATCCGCCGAGGTCGCGCCGGCTGGACAAGCGCAGGCTCGAAATCTGCTCACGATCCGGAGTAGGAAGGGAGGAGCGATGCAGAGCATTGAGGAGGCGGCGTCTGAGTTCCTGGCCAACAAGCGAGTAGCGGTGACCGGTGTGTCCCGCACGCCGAAGACGCACGGGAGCAACAACGTCTACCGGCGGCTGCGGGAGCGCGGCTACGACGTCTTTGCCGTCAACCCGAACACCCAAGAAGTCGAGGGGGATAAGTCCTATCCGGATCTGAAGTCGATCCCCGGCGGCGTCGAGGCGGTGGTGATCGGAACGCGGCCCCAGATCGCTGAGGACACGATGCGCGAGTGCGCTGAGCTCGGCATCAAACACGTCTGGATGCATCGCGGCCCCGGCGCAGGCAGCGTCTCCGAGGACGCCACCAGGTACGGCCGGCGGCACGGCATCACGGTGATCGACGGAGGTTGCCCGTTGATGTTCGCGCCCACCTCCGATTTCGGGCACAGGCTGATGCGCGTCTTGTACTCCGGACACGTACCGAAGCAAGTGTGAATCAGAGAGGAGAAGACGATGTTCGAGGTGACTGCGCGACTGAAGGTCCGCGACCGGGAACTCGAGGGGTTCAAGCTCCAAGCGGCCGAGATCATGCGGCAGGCGAGAGAGAAGGACACGAGGACGCTCCGCTACGACTGGTTCATCGCGGACGACGGAACGCAGTGCGAGGTCAGGGAGGGTTACCTGGACGCCGACGGACTGCTCGAGCATTCCGACCACGTCGGGGAGGCCCGGGAGAAGCTCTTCCGCGACTTCGCCTACGACCACGACATGACGATTTACGGCGAGCTGTCGCCGGCGCTCGCCCACGTTTTCGAGGCGATGGCGGACCACGTCGCCTTCCACCGCTACTCGCTCTTCCAGGGACTTGACGCGGAAAGCTCGCAAGCTCGAGCGACGCACGACGCGCTTTTCGAGGCCAGTGCGCGACTGAAAATCCGGGACGGCGGACTCGAGGAATTCAAGCGCCAGGTGGCCGAGATCATGAGGCAGACGCAGCAGCAGGAGGTGAAGCCGCTGCGCTACGACTGGTTCCTGAGCGACGACGGCACCGAGTGCGAGGTCCGGGAGGCATATGTCGCTGCCGATGCGTTGCTCGAGCAGCAACACCGAATCGGCGAGGCAAAGGCCAAGCTTTTCCGCTTCGTGACCGATCACACCATGACGTTCTACGGCGAGCCGTCGCCGGCACTGGCCGCCGCGTTGGAGGCGATGGGCACGACGTTCAAGCAGTTCTCCTTCCTCCAGGGCCTGGACAGCGACATCCCGGTTCCTCACGAGGTCGTCCCCGCGTAGCGCGATGGCGTTTCCCGTCGCTTTCGAGGTCGAACGGCCGCCGGTGTTCCAGCGTGCCCACGTCTTCCTGCGCGTGGCCCTGCTGGTCCTTATCGGCTGGATCGGTCATCCGCTCGGCCTGCTGTGGCTGGGCCTGCCCGTCGTTGCCGCGATCCTGGTCTCGCAGAAGGGCGGACAGCACTATCTCGACGCGGACGGCCCGACGGTAACCCGCGCCCTCAACTGGATCCTCGACCTCGTCGCGTACCTGGCGCTGCTGACCGACCAGTTGCCCGGTCAAGGCGAACATCCGGTTCGCTTCCTGGTCGAGCGATCGGGCTCGCCAACGGTTGGCTCCGCGCTGCTTCGGATCCTTTACGCGATCCCAAGCCTGATCGTGCTTGCGATCCTCACGTTCGTCGGCGCGATCGTTTGGGTGATCGCCGTCGTCTTCGTCCTCGTTGACGAGAACTACCCGAACAGCTTGTGGCGATTCCTCCTGGGACTCGTCCGTTGGGAGGCGTGGCTACTCGCCTACCTCGCCTCGCTCGTCGACCGCTACCCCCCGTTCACGCTCGAGACAGGCTCCGTGTCTCCTGCCGCACCGTCGAGTTAGCTGTGTCTCTTGCTGCAGCTTCGGAAAGGGGCGAGTCGCGCCGCCGCGTGGGTTGCGTGAGGTCGGATGGATGCGAGCTCTATTACGAGGAAGCCGGCGAGGGCTCACCGATCCTGCTGATTCACCCTGCCGGGGCGACGGCAACGACCTGGGGCTCGGCGACCAAGGAGCTCGCTCGGATCGGACGGGTCATCGCCTACGACCGCCGGGGTTATGCCCGATCCGGCGGCGAACCCGCGCGCTCGATCTCCAGGCACACCGCAGACGCCGCAGCGATCCTCGAGCATTTGGGAACCTCACCCGCCGTCGTGGTCGGTACGAGTGCCGGGGCGGCGATCGCCATAGACCTCGCAGTGCGTTGTCCCGACCTGGTGCAGGCGGTCATCGCCCACGAGTTCCCATGGCGGTTCACTCGTCACCTTCCTACCGCTTCGCAGATCGCGGCGCTCGTCAAGGTCGGATCGCTCGCTCGGCGCGGCCGAGAGAGCGACGCCGCCGAAGCTTTACTGCGCTTCGCCTACACCTACCGTGACGGTGGAAGCGCGTGGGACGCCTTCCCCGAGGAGTGGCGGCGGGCCGGCAGGGACAACGCCAGGGCAGCCTTAGCGGACTTCCGCAACTCCATCAGCAACTATCCGTCCCCGGGCGATCTCGCGACCATCGATGTCCCGGTCGTGTGCAGCTACGGCGCGCGCAGCCCCAACGGCATGTTCCGCCTCGTCCGATCGCTCGCCTCTGCGATTCCCACTGCGAGAACGCACCGCATTGACCGGGCCGGCCACGCAGCCCCCTTCGATGCAACAACCAACTTCGTACAGCTGATCGCCGACACGCATAGACACACGATGCGCACAAGAGTGCGCCAAAGGAGGGAGGAGACGATGAGCGCCAACGAGGAGCTCTTGGAGCACTACGTCGCGCGGTACAACGCGGGTGATCTCGACGCGGTCATGGACCTCTACGCCGAAGACGCTGTCCAGATCATGCCCGAGGGCACATTCGAGGGCCGGAGCGCGATCCGTGAGCGCCTCGCGCGCGACCTGGTCGCGTGCCCGGATATCGCATGGACCGTGCTGAGCTTCGTCGAGCAGGGCGACACGTTCGCAGACGAGTGGAGTTTCGTCGCCACCCACACCGGTCCGTTCCAGTTGCCGGACGGCAGTGAGCTGCCTCCAACCGGCAAGCAGGTCGAGCTTCGGGGCATGGAGCTGGTGGAGGTGCGCGACGGGAAGATCGTCGTCGACAACCTCTACTACGACAACATGGCCGTCCAGGCCCAGCTCCGTCTCATTCCGGAGGGCGCAACCGCGTGATCGAGTCGTGATGCACCGACCGAAGGGAGAACAAAGCGAGGTACAGGACGGGAGCGACGGGACTCGAACCCGCGACCTCCGGCGTGACAGGCCGGCGTTCTAACCAACTGAACTACGCCCCCAGGGGTCAGCCAGTTTAGCGAGTAGCCTGCCGAATCAGTGAGCAAGGTCGATTTCATCGCGCTCGGATTCATCGCGCTGACCGCGTTCATCGGCTGGAAGAAGGGACTCGTCGCGAGCGCGCTCTCCGTCGCGGGGATCATCCTCGGCGCCTGGCTCGGATCCCGGCTTGCGCCCGAGCTGCTCCAGGGCGGCACCGACTCGCCCTACACGCCTCTTGCGGCACTCGCGGGGGCGGCGGTCGGGGCGATCCTCCTCGAGACGATCGGGACACTTGCGGGGGCGGCGATCCGGCCCCGGATGATGAAACCGCGGCTGAGCACCATCGATTCGAGCGGCGGGCTCGTCCTCGGAGCAGTGGCCGGCGTCGCGCTCGTGTGGGTCCTGGGCGCCGTCGCACTGCTCCTACCGGGACAGACCGACCTGAGGCGAGGTGCGCAGGGCTCGGCCTTGCTGCAGCGCCTGAACAAGGTCATCCCACCCACCGACCTGCTCAACGCCCTCGCCCGCATCGATCCCTTCCCGACCATTGCAGGTCCTGCCGCGCCGGTCGCGCCACCGGACCCAAGGCTCGTGCGCGAGCCCGGAGTCCGCCGTGCGCTGCCGAGCGTCGTCCGCGTGCTCGGAACTGCGTGTGGCGTCGGAGTCGAGGGGACCGGGTGGGTGGCGCGACCCAACCTCGTCGTCACTGCCGCACACGTCGTCGCCGGACAGCACGACACGGTCGTGGAGCTGCAGTCGGGCGGCCGGTTGCCTGCGGACGTCGTCACCTTCGACCGAAAGAACGACATCGCAATTCTTCGAGTCAAGGATCTGGGCGTCCGCTCGCTCGACTTTGTCGACGCAAAGCCCGGCGAGCCGGTGGCAGTGCTCGGCTTCCCGGAGAACGGGCCGTTCACGGTGACGCCGGCGCGGATCGGTCGTACGTCGGTCGTCCTCGCGGAGGACGCTTACGGCTCGGGTCCGGTGCAACGCACGATCACGTCGCTGCGCGGACGGGTTCGACACGGCGACTCGGGTGCGCCCGCCGTTGACGCCAACGGTGTGGTCGAGACGACGATCTTCGCCGCACGCCTCGGTGCGGTCGGCGGCTACGGCGTACCCGGCGACGTCGTGCGCGACGACCTGGATGCAGCCAGGGCGCCGGTGCCCACCGGCAAGTGCGCGCCTTAGTCTGATAGAAGCTCTAGGACTCGAAGCGGACGCCGAAACGGCGCGACGAGATAGACGCCGGACGCTCGTTCGCGCGACGCCACAATCAGCTCTCTGGCGTGCGCGAAGCCGACCTGGGCTGCATCCGACCCGGCGCGCTCGAGCGCATCCTGCAGTGCCCCCGGCACGACGATCCCCGGCACCTCGTTGTGTAGTCGAAGGGCGAGCCGGTGGCTCGTCAACGGAAAGATGCCGATGAGCACCGGGATCGGCCATGTGCCGCCGAGGCGCTCCACGAACCGATCGAGGTACTCCGGGTCGAAGACGATCTGGGTCATCGCAAACTTGGCACCGGCCTCGAGCTTCTGTTGGAAGCGCTCGAGCTCGACGTCGAGGTCGTCCGGCGTCGGGTTCACGGCGACGCCGTGGAAGAACGAGGTCGGAGCGTCGATCGGACGACCGTTGAAGTCCTCGCCGCGGTTGAGGTTCGTCATCAGCTGCGTCAGACCGATCGCGTCGATCTCGTACACGCCGCGTGCGCCGGGATAGTCCCCGACCTCGGGCGGGTCACCGGTGATCGCGAGCACGTTGCGCACTCCTTCTGCGTGCGCGCCGAGCAGCATCGACTCGAGTCCCATCACCGACCAGTCCCGCGTCGTCAGGTGCGGAATCGACTCGATCTGTGCGAGACGCTCGATCGTGGCGGAGACCATCAGCGAGCTCATCCCGGCGCGTGCGGTGGCGTTGTCGTTGACGTCCACCCAGCCGACGTGGCCCGACTCCCTCAGCGCCGTCGCGACCTCGACGAGCCCTGCGCTGTTACCGCCGAGCGGTGGATCGAGCTGGACGGACACGACCCATTCGCCCGAGGCGAACGCGCGGGATAACCCCGTCTCGCGCTGCTCCTCTCCGAGCGCGACCACGAGCTCAGGCGCGTCGAAGACGAGCGGGGCGCGCGGCTTGCGCTCTTCCTCCACCGCTGCGCGGATGGCGGAGATCTCGGCAGGAGTCGTCCCGCAGCACCCGCCGATGACCTTCGCACCGAGATCACGCGCGTGCGCCGCGAACTCGGCGAAGTATTCAGGTGTCGCGTGCGGGTAAACAACGCGGCCGCCGGTCAGGCTCGCCAGACCGACGTTCGGAAGCGCCGCGAGCGGCTTGCCGTCCTTGCCCATCTGCTCGAGCGCCGCGAGCGCCGCAAGGAGGCCGGCGCCGTGGTTTGCGCCGATCGCTGCCACGTCCAGCTCGGCCAAGCGTGCGGCCGCTTCGGCCGCGGTCACGCCCGCGAGTGTCTCGGCGCTCTCGTCGAATGTCAGGAGCGCGACGATCGGGAGGTTGGAGACGCTGCGCGTCGCTTGGATCGCATCGACGGCTTCCTCCAGGTCGAAGAAGGTCTCGACCATGAACAGGTCGACGCCGCGGCCGTCGAGGACGGCAGCCTGCTCGGCGAAGAGGTCGCGGCGAACCCGTGACGTTGCCGGCTCGCCGAGCGGCCCCATCGACCCGGCGATGAAGACGTCGCGGCCGGTCACTTCCCGGGCATCACGCGCGAGCTTCACCCCCGCCGAGTTGATCTGCTCGAGCTCGTCCTCGAGGAAGTGCTGGGACAGCTTGCGCCGGTTCGCCCCGAACGTGTTCGTCTCGATCAGGTCGGCGCCGGCGTTGATGAAGCTGACGTGTAGCGACACGACCGCGTCGGGGGCGCGCAGGTTCGCTTCCTCGGGACTCCGTAGACGGGGAACGGCGGCCGACAGCAAGGCGCCCATCCCGCCGTCGCCGACGATCGCGGGCCCGTCTTCGAGTCGCTCCTGAAAACGGTTCCGGGTCTGCGCTTGGGCCGGCACTACGTCTCCTTCCGAACTCGCTCGACACATCCATCCGGGCTGCCGCCCGGCCGGGTTTGGCACCTTGCCGCTAAGGCAGGTTGCCGAGGCTTCACAGGGCCGGTTCCCTCAGCCTCTCTCGATGCGGAACGGGACGAAGCCCGCCTCCGCGACGGAGTATAGGGGCCCGATCTTTCGTGAAGTAACTCAGTCAACCGAGAACGGGTGATGGATGAAGCGGCCCCTCGGAGCGATAG
>JBKOWS010000101.1:0-6865 GCA_046724565.1 Actinomycetota bacterium
CTGCCACGGCGACGATCTGCGCGAGGTCGGCGGACCCTTCTACAGCCGGATCGACTACGTCCTGGTCCGCAACGGCTTCAGGGCCGTGGCCGCCGGCATCGTCGGGAAAGACCCGAGCGATCGGATCTCCGGCCTCTGGCCTTCGGACCATGCCGGGGTCTGGGCGCGCCTGCGTCTGAATTAGCGTGGCAGAACTCCGCCATCGCTTCGGTCGTGCACTTCAGACGGACGCGCCTCAGACTTCCCCAGCTAGCGCCGGATCCACACAGGCGTTCCGTTCAGGGCCTGTGCGAAGACCCGCCTGAGCATTGCGTTCGGAATCCGAATGCAGCCGTTCGAGACGGCCTTGCCGATCGACCACGGCGCGTTGGTGCCGTGGATCGCGATCGGGCCACCCTGCGTCCAGCCGGTGAGGACATCGGAGAACGCCGAGATGCCGACCGCGCCCGGCCCGAAGGGGCCGGTGCGATCGACCGGGATGAGCCGCTGGTTGACGTAGAAGCTGCCGACCGGGGTGGGCGTGGCCGGCGCTCCGATCGCTGCTGGCGTGCTGAGGATCCTCCTCCCGCCTCGGTAGAGGGTCACGCGCTTCTGGGATAGGTCGACAACGATCCTCGTCGAGACCCTGGCCACGTTGACCTGGTCTACGGGAACCCAGCCGGTCGCGCCGTTCGGCCGCTTCGGGATTTGCACGAGATACTTGCTCGGCCGGCAGTTCGTGTTCAGCGTGGCGCCGCGGATCGCGAAGACGGTCGGGACGCCGTTGAGGTTCAGCCTTCCGAACCGAGCGAGGACCGGCCCGCCCGGCCGCCGCATAACTGTCGCCCGCGAGCGCACGACCGCCGCATAGGCGACCCGGGAGGACCCCAGCCGCCGGAACGAGCCGTCGGCGCAGGTTCGGCTCGTGGTAGTCGCCAGGACTGCCGAGTTCTGAGGCTGTTGCTGTTGCTGCTGCCTCGCCTGGGTCCCGCACGCGGCCGTGCCGGTCGGCAGAAGGAGTGCGGCGATCAGAGTCACGCGACGCACGACTTGCAGCGTAAACGGTCAAAGGGGTGTGCAGATTCGGTGAACATTTGCCGACAACAAGTGGCGGCAACCGAACGTCTTATTACTCTGAGGAAACGGATGACTCTCCGGAGGCATAAGCACACCGCCGTCACGATTCACGCGATTCGGCAGCGCGCCGGGGTTCCGTACCACGTGGAGCGCAAGGTCTGCTCCAACTGCCAGCGACTGCTCGAAGAGAAGACGATCAAGCGGGCTGCGGCCTAGCGCCGCCCAGCTCTACAGCGACGGCCGCGAGCGTCTCGCCCGCGCCGCCGTCGATCCGCAACGCAGCAAGCCGGTCGAAGGCCGTCGGACCGCGGTTCACGATCGCCACCGCCCCGCCCGCGGCAACGGTCTCCTCCGGCAGCGCCGCGACCGGGTAGACCTCGAGCGACGACCCGACGGCCAGAAGGAGGCCGGCCTCCCGGGCCAGCTCTTCCGCCCGCTCCATCGCCGCAACCGGCAGGAGCTCGCCGAACATGACAACGTCGGGCTTCAGGATCGCCCCGCAGCGCGGACACGGCGGGGCCGGCCGGTCACCGAGAGCGGCCACGATGTCCTCGAGGGGCACTCGCTCGCGGCAGTCGAGACAGCTCGCGGTTCGGATGGAGCCGTGCACCTCGAGCACGTCGTGAGAGCCCGCCGACTGGTGCAAGCCGTCGATGTTCTGGGTCACGATCGCCTTGACCAGCCCGAGCCTCTCGAGCTCGGCCAGGGCAAGGTGGCCGGCATTCGGCACCGCCTCCATCAGCACCGAGAACCGCAGGGCGTAGAACTCCCACACCTTCACCGGGTTGCGGCGAAAGGCCTGGATCGTCGCGTACTCCATCGGGTCGTACTGCGCCCAGAGCCCGGTCGCCGAACGGAAGTCCGGGATCCCACTCTCCGTCGAGATCCCCGCGCCTGTGAGCACGACGACGGGCTGCCGCTCGCGAACGAGGGCCGACAGCTGGGGAATGGCCTCCGTCACGTGCTTAGAGTGCCGCAGCGTGGACGAATTTCGCTTCAGCACCGAGGTCGCCGTTCGCTTCGCCGAGACCGACGCGCAGGGCGTCGCGCACAACTCCAACTACCTCGTCTGGTTCGAGGTGGCCCGGATCGCGTACCTGGATGAGTACGCGGGCGGCTATCCCGCGTTGCGCGAGCAGGGCCTCGAATCGTTCGTGCTCGAGTCACACGTGCGCTATCGGCTGCCGGCGCACTTCGACGACCGGCTGCGCATCCACGCGCGCATCGGCGAGCTCCGTGGTGCCCGCTTCCGCTTCGACTACGACGTTAGGAGAGACGGCGAGTCGATTGCGGACGGCTGGACCTCACATGCGTGCGTCGAGGCGAAGACGCTCCGTCCCGTCCGGATCCCCAAGAGCCTGGCCGAAGCAATCGCTAGGGCCGAGGCGTCGTAGTTGTGGTCGGCTTCTTCGGGGTGGTGGTCGTTGTGGTCGTTCCGGTCGTAGTCGTCGCCGTCTCATCCTTGGGCTTCTTCTTCGCTCCCACCCGGATGACTCGCACCTCACCGCGGTATGACGAGTAGAACGTCGTGTCGTAGAGCAGCTTGCCGTTCACGTCGTAGACCTTCCGCTCGACGCTCGTCTTCCGCGACGGCGAGCCGCTCTCCTCGAGGACGGTGTGTCCGACCGCCAGCGTCGGATCCTTCACCTTCTTGATCGGCGGCGGGCCCGTGGCGACCAGCGGCGCCGTCTCGCTCACGACTCGTCGATGCACGGGCGTGCCGTAGAGTGCGACCGTCAGCGAGGCCGGGCCGACCCAGGTGCGAAGGAGCAACCAGTGGCCGGAGTCGTTCGTGAACTTCAGGTCCGTGTCCGGATAGTTCACGGTCGCGTCGCGACCCTGCGGATAGTGGCTGATGTAGAGCGCATGGTTGGTGCGCGACACGATCGGGAGCCCCGCCTCGTAGGCCGCGTTGAAGACCGTCGTCGAGACCTGACACACGCCGCCGCCGAGACCGGTCTGCAGCTCGCCGTTGATGATCACCGGCGCCTCCCGAAAACCCTTGTCCGCGCTGCGGTCGCCGGTGGTCTGGTTGAAGGAGAAGGTCTCGCCCGGCGAGATCACGTGGTCGTCGATCAGATGCGAGACGAGCTGGACGTTGTGGATGCGATTCGGGTCGCCGCCGTAGAAGGTCTGGTAGGCCGCCACGAGCCCGGTGATCTTCATCGCCTCGGCCTCGGCCGTGGACCGGTCCGCGTCCTTGGTGTGGACGACGAGCTTCGCCGAGCGGAGCTCGGGTGCGGTCACGAGCGCCGCCCTCAGCAGCACTTGTGCGCTTCGTTTGACGTCGAGCTCCTGTCCGGGCAGGTCGGGGATCACGCGGATCGAACCGTTGGTCCCGATCGCCCAGTCGGCGTCCACGGGCGGCCGGTCGACGCGCCCCGCAAGTGCCGCGAACCATTGCGTGGCCCCAGGACCGCCGATGCGAAGATCGCGCCGACCGTTGGCCGGGAGCTCGAGTAGCCTGGCGATTCTTGCCGGTCGCAGGTTCCAGCGCGTCTCGTTGAGAGTCAAGTGAACCGGCGCAGACAGGGCTGTCTCCACCTGCGCCTTCGCCACCGTCAGGTCGCCGGCCTTGATCTTCGGATTGTCGACCTCGACAGGCAGCCCGATCGGCTCTCGCTTCAGGCTCGCGAGCGCACGGACGATCGTGGCAGCCGCTGCCGCGCGGTCGAGCTTCTGGCCGCTACGGCTACGGATGATCTCAGGCGTCCGTCCATGGAGGATGATCGACGCGTCACGGGCGGGCACATTCACCGCGGCAGCGATCTCGTCCAGCTTGTAGCGAAGAGCCGCGTCGTAGACCTGCGTCGGCGGCGCGACGTCAGCGCCGAAGAAGCGCATGTCCAGTCGCTTGAACCCGCGTAGCGGCCCGAACCCTTCGCCCTGCCGGCGCACCGCATCCACCGCTGCGCCCCAGTCCACCTGGATGCCGAGATGACGGGGCTCCAGCTGCCAGCTGCGCGAGCCGACCCGGAAGGTCACCGGCACGGCGGCAAGAGCGCCGGCGCGACGCGCCAGGATCGCGCGAGCCTGACGGGCCGTCTTGCCTCCCACATCGACTCCGGCGATCCGGACGCCGCTCGCAAGACGCGACGGCGAGCCCGCAAATACGAGCCCCAGCACCGTGACCGCTAAGGCGAGCGCGACGGCGAGGATGATGCTTCGCTGCAGGAATACGCGGCGTTGCGCCCGCGTTCGCGGACGCCGCTTCGGCCTGGACCGCGAGCGGACCAGAAGGGATGAACGCCGCCCGGCCAAGCGACGAAGTCTAGCCCCGGCCGTGGCGGGCGCTCAGAGGCCGAATGACGATTTGTGGCTCGAACGCCATGCTCCCACGACGGCGGCAAGGCCGTTCGCGTCGCGACGCTTCGAGGCCGTCAGAAGGTGAAGAGCTCGATGCCGCCGCTCACGTTTAGACCGATGCCGGTGATGTACCCGGCGAGATCCGAGCAGAGAAAGGCGATCGCGTTGGCCACGTCCTGAGGCTCGCCGACGCGGCGCATCGCCGTCCGCCGCACCATCCGCTCGTTCATCTCCGGATTGCCGAAGTGAAAGGCCTCAGTGCCGATGATCCCAGGGACGACGGCGTTGCACGTGATTCCGTGCCGAGCGCCCTCGAGCGCGAGGGACCGAGTCAGTCCGAGGAGTCCCGCCTTCGTCGCGGCGTAGCTCGCCTGTCCAAAGCCGCCGAGGGTGCCCGCGACCGACGCCATGTTGACGATCCGCCCCCAGCCACGCTCCTTCATGTGCGGCCACACGGCCTGCGCGCAGTTGAAGGAGCCCGTCAGGTTGACGTGGAGGTCGCGTTCCCAGAGCTCGGGCGACTGGTCTGACAGCTGCGCAAGGTGATCGAGCGTGCCGGCGTTGTTGACGAGGATGTCCACTGACCCGAACTCGTCGACGACTCTCCGCACGGTTTCCCCGACCTGCTCCCGCTCGGTGACGTCGCACTTGATCGCCGCCGATCGGCGCCCCAGCTCCGCGATCTCGCGCGCTGTCGCCTCCGAGTACACGAGCCCTTGCGCGCGTGCCGCCTGCGCCATCGGCCCATACCGCTCGGCCTGGGCACCCGAGTCCGATTCGATCTGGATGTCCGCGATGACGACATCGGCCCCGGCGCGCGCAAGGGTCAGAGCGTCGGCGCGCCCAAGCCCGCGGGAACCTCCAGTCACGAGGGCGACCCTCCCGGAGAGGTCGATCTCGAGCCCCATCGCGGAACTAGTCCCGCGGCACCAAGGCGCCGCTTGCGGCGCCGACATCAGGACGCCCGGCTCCGCCGGGCGTCCGTCTGAAACGACCGGTCGATGCGCTCGAATTCATTCCCGCGGCACCAAGGCGCCGCTTGCGGCGCCGACATCAGGACGCCCGGCTCTGCCGGGCGTCCGTCCGAAACGACCGGTCGATGCGCTCGAATTCATTCCCGCGGCATGAGCAGTTCTCGCGCAATGACGAGACGTTGAATTTGTGAAGTGCCTTCGTAGATCTGAAAGAGCTTCGCGTCGCGCATCAGCTTCTCGACCGGATACTCCTTCATGTAGCCGTAGCCGCCGAAGATCTGCACCGCGTCGGTGGTCACCTCCATGCAGGTGTCCGCCGCGAAGCGCTTGGCGTAGGACGACTGGAGCGTTGCCCGAACCCCGCTGTCGATCATCCACGCCGCCTGCCAGCACAGCAGCCGGGACGCCTCGATCTTCGTGGCCATGTCGGCGATGAGGAAGTTGACGCCCTGGTTCATCGCGATCGGCATGCCGAACTGCACGCGCTCCTTGGAGTACTCAGCCGCGTATTCGAACGCCGCACGGGCGACGCCGACCGCGCCGATGGCTGTGCCGGGACGGGTGAAGTCGAGCGTCCTCATCGCGATCTTGAAGCCCTCGCCCTCTTCGCCGAGACGGTCCGCCACGGGGACACGCACGTCCTGAAACGAGAGGGCCGACGTGTCGGTCGCGCGCTGGCCCATCTTGTCGAGGTGCCGATCAACGACGACGCCGTCCGAGTCTGCCGGGACGACGAATGCGCTCAGGCCGCGATGGCCCTTCGACCTGTCGGTCGACGCGAACACCGTGAACCACGCCGCGTGGCCGGCGTTCGTGATGAACATCTTGGAGCCGTTGAGGACGTAGTCGTTCCCGTGACGAACGGCCGTCGTCTGGATGCCGGAGACGTCCGAGCCCGCGTTCGGCTCGGTCAGCGCGAACGAGCTCAGGACGACCTCGTCCACCAACGGCGGCAGCCACTTCTGCTTCTGCTCCTCTGTTCCCGCGAGGATGACAGGCCCATGCCCGAGGCCGGCCGCAGCGATCGCTGATCCGATCCCGGAGCACCCCCAGCAGAGCTCCTCGCCGATCAGCATCCCCTCGAACGCGCCGAGCTCCAGACCCCCGTAGGCCCGGGGGATGTGCACGTTCATCAGCCCGAGCTCGTGGGCCTTGGCGATTACTTCGGCGGGGTGCGTGGAGTGTTCGTCGTACTCGCGCTCCTTGGGCCGGATCTCGCGCTCGGCGAAGTCGTGTGCGAGGTCGCGGAGAGCCTTCTGCTCGTCGGTCAGCCCGAATGAGACGCCGCCCGCGGTCTGTTCCTCGATCATGGCCATCTAGTGCCTCTGCCGGTGATGCTGCCGAGTTTCTCGGTCGCGAGCACCAAGCCATGGGCCGCACTCGTCCGCAGCCAAGGCTAGAAGCCTTGGTAAGGGCGAGGGTGGACTCTGGCGCAGCGTGATCGCGGGCGAGAAGCCGGCAAGTATTGCTGGGAGAGGCACAGGCTTAGCGTAGCTTGATTGACTCGTCAGTCAAAAGCTGAGCGGAGC
>JBKOWS010000050.1:0-6877 GCA_046724565.1 Actinomycetota bacterium
CCCACGAGGTGCTTGGCCGTCTGCGTGGTTACGTCGATCGCGTTGTAGGCGAAGTCGACGCGCGCCAGAAAGTCCGTGCCGAATGACGCGCTGCCGCCAGCGAGGGGATCCGTGTTCACGGCGTTGCTGTGGCCCGAGTCGTTCGCCGCGGCGGCGTAGCCCTGCGCCAGTCGCGTCGTCGTGTTCGGAACGCTGCCGTCCGTCCCTCCACCGCCGGGCATGTAGAACTTGCTATTCCAGGCGTCCGGGAGCCGCGCCTGCCAGGTGATGGCGTAGGTATACCGGGTGACGGGAGCGCCCGGGCTCGTTTCGTTGCCGATCCGGCCCGCGTTGATCGTGCCGTTGATGAGGCAATGTGCGGGCACCGTCGCCGTCGCCGCGACGTGTGTCACCGACGTGATGGCGGTGTTCGGGACCGGCATCCCCGCCACCGGGAACGACGCCGCGGTACACGCGAGCGCCGGTGTCCTCGCGCGGGCGACACGCAGCATCGCGACCGGCTGACCCTGGTTGTTCGTCGCGAACAGCTCGAACGTGTTGATGCCCGGCACGAGGCCGCCCACCGTTCCCGTCCTCACGCCGGGCTGACTGAGCGCGAACGCCGACGTGACGTCGCTGCCATTGAGCCGCACGACCGCTCGCTGCACCCGCGCCGTGGAATCGGCGGTGATCCCGATCGCCACGCTGTCCGCGGAGGTGAAGATCGGGTCCGGCGTGTTCAGACTCCGAATCGCGTAGCCGCGCGAATCCGGGTCGGCGGCTGCGAAGGCACAACCGCTACCGACGACGAGCAAGAACGCGAACGCGCATACCGCGCCTCTCATGGCGAGCTCCTTTCGGCTAGTTGCCGGCGACGAACGCGCACTTGCCTTCGCTCAGCGGCCGAAACGCCTGGTCGGCTCGAATCGAGCCGACCACCTTGAAGAAGTCCCACTCGCCTTTCGATTCGGCCGGCGCCTTGACCTGGAAGATGTACATGTCGTGCAGCTTGCGGCCGTCCTCGCGGATTCGGCCCTTGCCGAACAGCGGATCGTCCGTCGACAACGCCTTCATCGCAGCGACCACGGCCTTGCCGTCTTCCGGGCCGCCGATCTTCTGCACGGCCTTGAGGTAGTGCAGCGTCGCCGCGTAGACGCCCGCCTGCATATCGTTCGGCATGGCGTTGTTGTGCGAGCGCTGCTTGAAGCGCCGGGACCACGCACGGGTCGCCTCGTTCATGTCCCAGTAGAACGGGTTCACCAAGAGCGCGCCCTGGGACGCGCCGAGCCCGAGTGCGGGCACGTTGTTCAAGCCGAAGATCAGCGGCGCGATCGTCATCTTGCCCGTAAGCCCGTACTCGGCGGCCTGCTTCATGGACGTCGTGGTGTCGCCGCCGGCCACGGCCAGGGCCAGGACCTGGGCTCCCGATGCCTGCGCGGACAGGAGGAACGAGGAGAAGTCCGGCGTGCCGATCGGCGTGCGCGCGGAGCCGAGCACCTTGCCGCCGTCCTTGTTCACCTGGTCGGCGGCCTGGCGCTCGAGGTCGTGGCCGAAGGCGTAGTCTGCCGTGATGAAGTACCACGACTTGCCGCCGCGCTGCACGATAGCGCGCGCCAGGGCGTGGCCGTACGACCACGTGTCGTACGTCCAGTGCACGGTGTTCGGCGAACAGCGCGCGCCCGTGAGCTCCACCGATCCGGCGCCCGAGCCGACGAGCACTTTGTTCGTCTCGCGCACCACCTCGTTCACAGCGAACGCCACCGCCGAGTTGGGCAGGTCGGCGATCATGTGGACGCCGCGCTGGTCGAGCCAGTCGCGCGCGATGGACGAGCCGACGTCGGGCTTGTTCTGGTGGTCGGCGGACAGGACCTCGATCTTGCGGCCCGCGACGGTGCCGCCGAAGTCCTCGACGGCCATCTGGGCCGCCAGCACGGAGCCGCGCCCCTGGTAATCGGCGTAGACGCTCGACTGATCGTTCATCACGCCGATTCGAACGGTGCGCTCCTGGGCGGCGGCGCCCGTGACGTCCAGCATCCCGGCGACGGCCAGCATGGTCGCGAGCGCGGTCCTCGTGAAGCGCACGATCGCCCTCCGGTCGAAACTTTACTGAGTGGTCGGTTTTCCCGTGCCGCCGCTTATACCGCGCGCCGTCCGCGGCTGTCAACGACCTGGTCGGTCTTGACGCCACGCGTCCGGCCGCGATAATCGCGAGCGCCAACGGACGACGTCGAACGACCACCCGACAACGTGAGGGAGCCGTGCCACGGAAGACGCGCTGGCAAGACGTCAGGCGGGCAGCCATCACGCTGTTCGCCTCGAACGGTTATACGGGCGCGAGCCTGAACCAGCTGGCCAGGGAGTGTCGTCTATCCAAGCCCGGCATCTACTATCACGTGCGCGACAAGGAAGAGCTGCTCCTGCAAATCTGCGAGAGCACGATGGTCGAGCATCTCGCCGCGACGCGCGCGGCGGCGTCGGCCGCGGGAGACGACGCCGTTGCCCGGCTGCGCGGCGTCATCCGCGCGCACGGGACGCACTACTTCGCCCACTGGGCCGAGCATCGCGTCCTGTTCGGACAGATGCGGTACCTCTCGCCGGCCGCGCGCCGGGTCGTCGTGCGCCTCGAACGCGAGTACCTCGACCTCGTCCGCGGCATCATCCGGGACGGCCAACGGCAGGGCCAGTTCCGGCGGATCGATCCGACCGTCGCCGCATTCTCGCTGTTCGCCATGCTCGATACGGTCGACGGCTGGTACAAACGCCGCGGCCGCCTGCGCCCCGAGGCCATCATCGGAGAGATCGAAGAGCTCTTCCTCGGCGGACTGGTCCGGCGCCGGCGCCCAGTCCCGGAGCGCCAGGACTAAGAGCACGAGGCTCACGCCGTAAGTCAATAACCCGAGGAAAGCAGCGGCGAGCACTGTGCCAGGGCGCGGCGTCGCGACTCCGCGAGCCACCGCAACGACGATGTACCGCGAGATGGACATGCGCTACTGGCCCGAACAGGCAGAAGCAGCGATGCGCGCACGGACATGACCGGGTTTCGAATTCCTGGGTGAAGTCTGGCAAACGAAAAGGGTTAGCGGCTGCTGCGTCCGCTAACCCCTCGTCGTGCATGGTTGCGGGGGCGCGCAATCACCGATATCAAAGGCGGTCGAGTTCGAAGTCGATTTGATCTAGGGGCCTGGCAAGAACCGACCGCACGAACTAAGAATCACGCTACCATCTCAACTAAGAATCACGCTACCATCTATTGGCCAAAAATCAGGGCCCGATCGGCGCGGGTTCAGTGCAGAATCGTTCCCGCTACGTCTGCCTGAACCGCTTCGCGTCAGGCCTGTGGCAAAGACTCCGAAGTGAAGGGACTGAATCTCCCAGCCTTCGTGCTCCCTCATGCGTACACGATGAGGCGACCGTCCAGTTCCTTTCAATAGGCCACATCTCATCCTGACATCGACAGGCTCAGGATCGTCTCGGCACCCTAAGACGTGCTGCGCGCCTCAACACTTTGGAGGTAGCCCGAGCTATCAACCTCCTTGACTGGAGGGACAGCGCCATGTCCCTCCGAGCGTGGAGAGGCATTTCCCTCTACGCAGCTACTTCCTCGCGGCGCGGGCCGCCTGTTCAATCAGCCGAGCAACCTCTGTCGGGTGGGAAATGAACGACACGTGGCTCGACTTGATCTCGGTCGTCTTCGCGCCCATCCGCTTCGCCAGGAATCGCTCGAAGTCCGGGTTGATGGCATGATCCTCTGTTCCCACGATGTACCAGCTCGGGATGCTCTTCCAGGCAGCGCCGGAGATCGTAGCGTCAAAAACCGACTTCGATAGGGGCTTCTGTGTTGCCGCCATGACTCGCGCTTCCGTCTTGGATAGATCCGCGCAAAAGGCCTCGTGAAACTTCGCCCGATCGATGTAGAGGAAGCCTGCGGTATCGGGCACGAGCGCCGAGTTGAGCGGCGGCGGCGGATACTTTTCACTTCCCGCATTGATCTTTTCCCCATCGTCCGGCGCAAATGCATTCACATAAACCAGTGCTTTCACATTGGCATTGCCTGCAGCGGCGCCGGTAATGACGGCGCCGCCATACGAGTGTCCGACAACGACGACGGGCCCCTTCTGAGCCTCGATGACTCGCTTGGTAGTGGCGATGTCCTCGGCAAGCGCGGAAAGCGGATTCTGCACCGCCGTCACAGTGTAGCCATCCCTTTCCAAAAGAGGGATAACCTTGCTCCATCCCGATCCGTCGGCAAAGGCCCCGTGGACGAGCACGATGGACGGCTTAACTTCTGCGGACGAGCCGACGCCGGCCGGAGCGGCCGCAACGGCGAGTATGAGGGTAGCAATGCAGGATACAAACTTCATGGTTTTGTCCCTTCCCTTGATGCGCCTCTCTGGCGAATGAGTGGTATCACCGGCATGGCATCCCCGCTTTGACCCAGGCCTCCAGCGCTTCGACGAACTTCTCGTGGGGGAGCGGCGGACTCGTGCGCCTGCCCGGAGCCCAGGCCCAGAGGACGAGCGGATCCGTCTTCATGTGCTCGATGACTTGCTCTCCCGTGCGACGGCTGCCGTTGCGCGCCGGGTCCTTCATCTGGTCGCAGATCTGCTCCTTGCTCCGGCCTTCCCACAGCATGGACAAGGGCGCGAGGTGCCAGTCCGCGACGCCCGGCACAAACCCGTCGGCCGTGTTCGTCGTCTGATGGCAGGTCTGGCACCGCTGCGTGGGGGCGCCGTGGCCGTCCTTTCCGCGGACAACGAGCGGCAGATGAACGGTCCTGGCATCGCCTTGCCGGGGGGATTGGTCCTGATGGCAGTTGATGCATCTCGGGTGCATGACGACGCTCGCGATCGATTCGAACGTCCCGGAGGGAGCGGCGTGCGGTGCATCGACGACGCTTCCGCCAACCGCGAGCAAGCCCAGGATCATCGGCGAAAAAATGTGCATCGTCTCCTCCTCAACCCGATCGCAGTTGATTCTCGAGCGGCAGCTTCCGGATGCGCCTGCCGGTGGCGGCGAAGACCGCGTTCGACACCGCGGCAGCGGTGACGGCCGTGCCTGGTTCGCCGATTCCGCCTGGCGCTTCCAGGTTGCGAACCAGGTGCACCTCGATGGCGGGCGCCTCGTTGATTCGCATGACTCGAACGTCATGGAAGTTGGATTGCTCGACCCGGCCGTTCTTGAGCGTCACGCCGCCCCACAGGGCGCCGCTGATTCCGAAGACTATCCCGCTCTCGATCTGGGCCTTCACCGTGTCCGGGTTCACGACCATCCCGCAATCGACTGCGCAGACGACCCGGTGGACGCGGACCTCGCCCGCCTTCGACACCGAGACCTCGGCGACCTCCGCCAGATAACTGCCCCATTCGCTGAAAAGCACCGACACGCCGCGGCCCCGGCCTTCGGGCAGCGGCTTTCCCCATCCGGACGCCCGCGTGGCGATGTCCAGGACTGCCGTCGCGCGAGGCGATTTGCGGAGGAGGGCCCGGCGAAAGGCGGCGGGATCCTGCTTCGCGGCTGCGGCGAGCTCGTCGACGAAGCTCTCGATCACGAAGTTGTTGTGTGTGACTCCGACGCCTCGCCAGAACCCGGTGTTCAAGGCCGGCTCCTCGTGGCGCACGTACTCGACTCGGATCGCCGGGATGTCGTAGAGCAGCTGCGCCGCTCCGTCCACCCCGTCGATGTCGATCCCGTTCTTGAAAGCGGCCGGCAGGTAGCGGGCGATGATCGACGGGCCGACGATCCGGTGCATCCATGCGACCGGTTGGCTCTGCGCATTCAGCGCCGCCGCCATACGGTCGTAGTAGTACGGCCGATAGACGTCGTGCTGGATGTCCTCCTCGCGTGTCCAGATCACCTTCACCGGACCCTCGACCTGCTGGGCGATTCGCACGGCCTGCGTGACGATGTCGAACTCGAGCCGCCGGCCGAATCCGCCGCCTAAGTAATGGTTGTGCACTTCCACCTTGTCGAGGGGCAGGCCTGTGATCCTGGCGGCTGCCGCCTGGGCGCGCGTGATGACTTGCGTGCCCGTCCAGATCTCGGAGCGGTCCGGGCTCAAACGGACCGTGCAGTTCATCGGCTCCATCGTCGCGTGCGCGAGGAAGGGAACCTCGTACACCGATTCGAGCTTGTTCGTCGCTCCCGTGAGAACCGCCGGGGCGTCCCCCTCGTTTCGCACGATTACGCCCGGCGTCTGCGCGGCGGCGGCGAGCCCCTCGACGACGTCGGCCGTGTTGATCTTTCCGTGCTGTCCGTCGTCCCAGCGAATGTCGAGCGCCGCCAGTCCCTGCTTGGCCGCCCACATGTGATCGGCCACGACCGCAACCGCGTCGTCGAGGCGGACAATCTGGCGGACTCCTTTGATTGCCCTGGCCTTGGCGTCATCGACGCTGACCAGCTTGCCGCCGACTACTGGACTCGCAGCGACCGTGGCGATCTTCAGTCCGGGCAGTCGGACGTCGATGCCGTACTCCGCTTTGCCGTTCACCTTCGCAGCAGTATCGAGTCGCTTGGCGGGCGTGCCGATCAGTTTGAAATCCTTCGGGTCCTTCAAGGCAACTTGCGCCGGCACCGGCAGCTTCGCGGCTTTTTCGGCCAGAGCGCCGTACGACAGCTTGCGGCCGGTCGGCGTGTGGGTGACGACTCCTCTGCGCGCTCGACACGATGCCGTGTCCACGCTCCAGGTCTCGGCGGCAGCGGCCACGAGCATGGTGCGCGCGGTCGCACCGGCGCGGCGAAGCGGCTCGTAGAACGCTCGCACCGAGGTCGACCCACCCGTTTCCTGATCGCCGAAGATCGGGTTCGCGTACAGCTTGTCGTTGGGCGGCGCGTGCTCGAGGTGGACCTGGTCCAGTCCCACCTCCAGCTCTTCCGCGATCAACATGGGCATCGAGGTGTA
>JBKOWS010000177.1:0-20862 GCA_046724565.1 Actinomycetota bacterium
CGCGGGTTCGAATCCCGCTGGGGGCATTCACCTCCGAACGAGATCCGGCCGCTTCGCGGCCATGATGATCTCGTTCGGTTTCTCGTTTCGATCCCGGCCGATCCGGCCGACGTCGGCAAATGTCTTGTTGGCTTGCGAGAATCGTCTTCTTGCTTTTTCGCGACCTGACTGGACGCAGCTCAACGAGTACCTCGGCCCGACGAGGATGTTCTCCGCGTGTGGGAGGCCGCAGTCGAACAGCTCCGCGAACGGCTTGCTACCGGCATGACGATGTCAAGCCAGCTCCACGGCTAACCTGCGGCAAGTGAGCCCGGGCGGTTAGCTCAGCTGGGAGAGCGCCTGCCTTACAAGCAGGAGGTCGCTGGTTCGAGCCCGGCACCGCCCATCAGGAAAGGTCCGCAAACGCGGGCCTTTCGTTTTCTCCGGGGGCGACGCCGATAAGCCTGGGCAGCACCCGGGCAGCATTCGCGTCGCACCTCGGGAGCAGGGTGGGACTGGGCGTTCGCGACTCCGACCGCACGTCCGTGTCCGGCGACGAGGGTTTGGTCACAATGACTCGCGAGATGGGTAAACGCCGGCTGGGCTGCGCGGTCATCGGCCTGATTGCCCTGACTTGGATGGCGACTTCTTGTTCGACGTCGTCGCCGGAGTCGAAGACGTCGTCCTCGACCAGCACATCGGCCGCGCCACGGACATCGTCCATCGTCGCGCTGGGCGACTCGGTACCACGCGGCACCAACTGCGACTGCAGGCCATACCCGCCGCTCACCGCGGACGGGCTCACGGCAAGTAGCGGTCAGACGGTGACAGCGACGAATGACTCGGTTGCGGGCTACACCACCTCGAACGTGCTTCGGCAGCTCGAGTCAGACAGAAACGTGATCGACCACGTGCGCACCGCCGACGCGGTGGAGATCGAAGTCGGCGCAAACGACGTCGCCTACACGAAGTCGTGCGGCACGGCGGTCGACTGTTATGCGCCGGGAATCCCTACGGCCGAGAAGAACCTCGCCGCGATCGTGCGCCGCATACACGACCTGGCCTCCGGCCACAAGGTTCTCGTCGTGCTGCTGGACTACTGGAGCGTCTGGCTCGGCGGTCAATACGCAGCTGCGAACGGCGAGGCCTATGTCAGCGCGGCAGAGGAAGTGACCGACCGGGTGAACATGGTCATCAAGTCGACCGCTGCCGAGAGCGGCTCGGCCTACGTCGACCTGCGCGCGGCCTTCAGGGGTCCGAACTACGCATACGACGAGACGCACTACCTCTCGAACGACGGCGACCACCCAAATGCGGCCGGGCACATGCAGATCGCGGCGGCGACCGAAGCCGTGATCGAGAAGTCGCTCCACACCTAGACGGGTCCGAGTCTGGGCTGCCAACTAATCGACGACGGGGAGAGGCTGTGACGCTCGAAACCGTCGAGCTTCCCGGCGTCGTGATCCTCGCGGCGGTGGCCCGTACGACGGGTGGTCGGCCGCGGCGAAGCAGAACGAGGGCGGCACTGGCGAAGGCGGCGGCGCGCAAGGCGTCGGGCCGGAAGCCTGCGGGCGCGCGGCGCCGCTCTAGCCGCTGAGCTTCGCTGTCGAGCGCTGCCCCCGGGGGCGGGCAGCGTTTCGGGCAGCTTCTGCGCCTGTCAGGGGAGGTCAGGGGCGAAACGCCTGCGCCCGGGACGGTCTTGGTCAGGCGGCTTGTTTCGCCGGTGACGTTCGGTCATCACGTTCTGTTCGGCCTTACAGCAGGCGGTCACTCGTTCGGGCCCAGTACCGCCCATTGCCTCTGGCGACCCGCATCCGAAGCGCCCGTCGCCAGTTAGCGGCTTCTTGCCCTGACACATCGGATGCCCGGGAAGGTCCAAGGGTCCCCTCTCAAGCTCCACTTGAGGTTGATGTAGGTGCGGCGCGAGGTCGACTGTGGTTTCGGACTTTCGATGCCCGTGGCACGTCTTGTCCAGGCTGCATTCGCAGTCTTGCGTAGCTGGCGTCAAGTGTGATACTCGCAAGCAATAGGACATAGCGTGGCAGCACCAAGACACGGAGCGCACCAGCGGGAGGAAGGACTGATGGACTGGGGCTCGGGCGCGGTTTGGGGCATACCGCGACCTCGTTTCGAGAGCCGCCTACGGCGGATGGTTCTCGGCTGCGGAGTAGCGGTGCTTACAGCCCTGGTCGGCGCGTCTCTGTTTACCGCCACGGCTCAGGCCGAGGATTCTCCGCCCTCCGCGTCGAGCACAGCGACGACATCATCCGACTCGAGCGCTCCTCCCTCGACGGCACCATCGGACGCGACGCCAGACACCTCTAGTACGACAACAGACAGTTCCCCAGCTGTTGGGACGTCGGACACAAGCGTGACGGCTCCAGACGCAACTGGCACTGCGACCACGACGACCGACGGCTCCGCCGCAGCAGCAGACACAGTCCCAAAGTGCGCGTCGACACCAGACGCACCGGACAGTGCTGCCGCGACGGACGCTTCCGCCGCACCGGACACCGAGACGTGCGCGCCGACGGCAGGTGGAGCAGGGACCATTGACGGCGCCACCGCGACGGACCCCTCCGCTGAGTCGACCGACCCGTCTCCCGCGTCCGCGGATGGGACGGCTCCCTCGGGAACGAACGCTCCCTCGGAAACGAACGCCTCCACCAGTCCGAATAGTTCCCCAGCTGTTGGGACGTCGGACACAAGCGTGACGGCTCCAGACGCAACTGGCACTGCGACCACGACGACCGACGGCTCCGCCGCAGCAGCAGACACAGTCCCAAAGTGCGCGGCGTCACCAGACCTAACCGGCAGCCCGACCACAACGACCGATGACTCCGCTGCAGCAGCGGACACGGCCGACACATGCGCGACGACGCCAGACGCAACGGGCACGGCGACCACAACGACCGGTGGCTCCGCCGCAGCAGCTGGGACAGCCGGCACTTGCGCGTCGACACCAGACGCACCGGACAGTGCTGCCGCGACGGACGGTTCCGCCGCACCGGACACCGAGACGTGCGCGCCGACGGCGACGGTTCCCTCGGAAACGAACGCTCCCTCGGAAACAAACGCCTCCACCAGTCCGAATCAACCCGCAGTCAACACAACCGGGCCCGCTCCCGCGCCCAACACGCCACCTCCCTCGAGCCCTCCGTCGAGCTCCTCTCCCTTAGCGGCGGGGTCGAGCGTGCAGGCCTCGGGTGACTCGACTTCGAGCGATTCTCTGATCGACGGCCCGTTGAGTGACGACGCGGAAACAGACCCTTTCCTCGGCAACCCGTTCCCGCCGGTTGACACGATGGTTGGTGAGGGCAAGGCCCTCACGCTGAGCTTCCCCGGCATTGGCAAGGTCGAATGCCGCGTCGCGGTCGTTTGCGACGCGACGCCCGCCTCTTTTCTCGCTTCGCTCTCCGCGACGCCCGAGGCGGCAAGCGCGGGGAGAGTAGAGGAAGGTACGAGTGGCGCGCACAGCAGGGTGGACGGCGCGCACGGGCCAGGACCCCCTCGCTCACCGACTCCGGATCATGAACCTCAGGTGCCGACAGCTCCGGGCGCCTCGAGCGGATCGAGCAGCTCGGGAGGCCACGTCGGGTCTACTCTCGGTCTCACAGCAGCCGCGCGAAACCTCACCCCTCGGGATAACGAGCTTCCAGTCACTCTCATTGAGGCCTGCCCGCGTGCGCTGTTCCTCGCCTTCTTGCTCGACCGTCCCGGCTAAGGCCTAAACCGAGCATCTGCCGCAGGACGCGGGGCGCTCGGTGCCCCGCCTTGGGACGACCTCCAGTGCGAAGAGAGGTTTCACGTGAGCATCGACACCATCGATCGTCAGTTCAATCGGACAAACGAAAGCACATCGAACGAGACCGGCCGGAGACACGAGGTCGAGGACTCGCTCGACCTTTACGCCCGCAGAGTGGGCCGAGTGCCGCTCCTGTCTCGGGCCGAGGAGCGCGCACTCTTTCGTCGCAAGGAAGCAGGCGACGAGTACGCGAAGCGGATCCTGATCGAGGCGAATCTACGCCTGGTCCTCTGGATCGCCCGCAGGTACGCGCATCCCAACGTTCCCCTGCTCGACCTCATCCAGGAAGGAAACCTGGCGCTCACCAGAGCGGTCGACAAGTTCGACCACCAATTGGGATTCAAGTTTTCGACCTATGCCACCTTGACCATCAAGCGGGCCGTCGAGCAAGGGGTACAAGATCACGCGCGTCTGGTCCGGGTGCCGAACCACGTGGGGAGGCAAATTCGAACGGTCCGAAGAGCACAGCATGTTCTACGCCAGCGGCTGAACCGCGACCCTCGCCTCGGCGAGATCGCCGCCGAGGCAGGACTTGACTCCCGCCGCGTCGCCGAGCTACTCAACCACGCGCAAGAGCCCTTGAGTCTCGAATCGCCCACGACAGAGGGGCAGCGGCCGTGCGGCGAGTTGCTCCCGGACCCGACATCGGCCCGTTTGGACTCAGCTCTGGCCGAGCGCCAACAAAAAAACGAAATCGAGCGCATTCTCAACTCGCTGGACCAGCGCCTCCGACTCGTAGTCAGGCTGCGATTCGGCCTGGCAGGGCAGACGCCCCAGTCGCTGGTCGAGGTGGGGAAGGAGCTCGGGGTAACAAGCGAACGGGCTCGTCAGCTCGAGGTCACGGCACTCGACATACTCCGAACCCTCGCACCTGATCTGCGGGACTACCTCGAAGTGGCGTGACTCGTCAAACTAAGGGCTGCGCCCAGAAGATCTTCCTCTCCCCCTTCTGGGCGCAGCCCTCCATCTCCTTATTCAGGACAGCGACCGCCCGGACGCAAGCCCAACGTCCCCCGAGTCTGCGGAACCAGCGAGAAGCCGACATCTGGCTCGAGGAGCGGATAGGCCCTCTCACGCAGGTTGACGCGCTGCTCGGGAATCGCCGGCGGCTTCCTCCCACCGAACGCCTAAGGCTTCGCGCACTCCTCTGCGGCGCGTGACTCGAATTCAAAGCCAACGACGCGCTCGTCGCCGCCGACCCACGCATTCGAACTCACACGAGGTCTACAAGTGCCTCGCCCGTGCTCGATCACCTCGGGGAGCGCGGCACGCTTCCCCGGATGCTCGCAAGGGAGGCGTTGTGCCCGTGTCGATGACGAAGAGCCACTTCCGTTCGCGTCGGCATCTTTGACGCTTGTAGTCGCTGGGCGCCCCGTCGAGAGACGCCCAGCGCTGTTTCGGTTTCGTCGTTCAGGCTCGGATCGTGAATGGGACCCGTACGACGTTGGAGATCGGCCTCAGCCCGCCGGCCGGCACCGCAGCCGGGGCGGTTCCCCGAACTGCGTAGACCGTCAGAACCGCGTCCTTGTTGATGCCGAAGAACCCTGGCGAGGAGATCTGCCAGGCGTTGAACGTCCGGTTGAGACCGTTCACCCTGGCGACCGCGTTGAGCTGGAACACCCCCGCGAGGTTCGTGCGGGGACCGACGAGGGGCGTACCGGTGACCCTCGGAGTCGTCGACAATGTCACGACCAGACCAGGTGCGGCCTGGTTCGGGCCCGGATGGAACGTCGGCGCCGACGGGTCGTTGAAGAACGGCTTGTAGCCCGCAGCCGCGGACAGCAGTCCGTTCGCTCTTGCGTTTCGGGCCTGCAGTGACACGTCGACGTTGAACGCACCGCCGACACCTGCGATGTCACCGGCCCCGGGAGTGAACACGACCGCCTTGAGCGGCGTCCTTCCGTAGGCGTCGTCCGTGTACCAGCTGGAACCGGTGTGCTTCTTCACCGCGGTACCCGCAGCAGAGACGGGATCCCAGCGCCCACCGAAGCCGGTCAGCCCTTCACCGGCCGTCTGACCGGGCCGCTTGTCGCCGGCGAAGTAGTAGAGCGGGTGGCCGTGATAGGTGACCTGCATCCGCCCGTCGGTCCGCCGACTTGTCCCGAGCAAGGCGCTGCGTGCGCCCGAGAGTGCCCGCGGTTTGCCGACTGTGAGGAGAGGCGGCCAGTAGGTTGCGCAGTCGCCGTAGCAGGTGCTCCTGCTGCCCCGATCGTGTGCCCACAGGTACAGCGTCTTGCCGTGTGAGTCGACCAGGATCCGGCCGAGACTGCTCGACCCGACCTTGACGGCAGCTCCGCTCTGGCTTCCGGCCAGGGCGCTCGTAGTCAGGACCGCTGCAGCCGCCACAAGTGCAGCGATTCCGAGAGCGTGGGTGAATCGCATACGATTTACCTCCTTAAGGGTATTTGCTACGCTGCGTAGCGTCTCGATAGCGACGTTTAGCACCAGGACGTACCGCTACGCAACGCTACGTATCGTTTCAAGTTAAGCTTCCCTGACCGACATGTCTTCGACACCAGAGCGCAACAAAGGGGTCGCCGATCGCCACCTCGGCCGTCGTGAGCGCAGCGAGGCCGCGATCCTCGAGGCGGCCAGGGAGCTCATCGCCGAGCGCGGCGTCGAGGGAATGACCGTCGAGGGCGTCGCGGCCCGCTCGGGCGTCGCGAAGACGACGATCTACCGCCGCTGGCGGGACAAGGACGAGCTGGCGCTCGCGATCCTGGTCGACGCGACCGCCAGGATCAAGGCGCCGCCCGACGTCGGTGACACGCGCAAGGAGCTACTCACGTTCGTAAAGACGGCCAGGAAGATCCTCAGGCCCGGCGGCGTCGTCCAGGGGCTCGTGTCCGACATCGCCACAAAACCGCACCTCGGCCGCATCTACCGAGAGCGAATCGTCGACGTCCGCCTCTCGGAGGTGAAGACGGTCATCGACCGCGGTATCGCCCGCGGCGACCTGCGGCCGGACACCGACGTACGGCTTGCGCACGAGCTCCTCGTTGGTCCCCTCTTCTACCGGCTCCTCTTCAGCGGCGCTCCGCTCGACACCAAGCACGCCAACGACACTGTCGATGTGGTCATGCGCGCGTTCGCCCCGCGCCGCTAAGCCTTATTTCCTCCATACGGGGTGATGTCCGACAGTCGCCTTCGTCCCAGAGTCGGGGGGACAGCCAACCTAGGAGGCATTCATATGTGGTGGGGAATCGGCGGCGGCTTGTACTTTCTCTTCTGGCTCACCCTGCTCGTCTTTCTCGGAGTCACGACGCTAAGGAAGGGTCACTGGGTCCTGTTCCTCTTCGGCATCATCTTCCCGCTGCTCTGGATCGTCGGGGCGGTGATTCCGCCGAAGCAGTCCGCGCAAATGGCCTGACCACAGGCCTGTAGCTCGGCTCAGCTGCTGTAGTTCGGCAGGAACTTCCAGTCGCTGACGCCGGGGTACTTCTTCTGGACTCTCGGGGCCAGCGTCTCCAGGCGCCTCGTCAATCGCGTGATCTGGGGGGCGAGTCTCCTCGTGCGGCTGAGGTAGCCCGCGTTCGTCTTCGCAGTCACGGCGATTCGGTCCAACTGAACCTGGCGAGCCAGCCAGAGCGACAGCGTCCGCTGTGTCTTGGCGAGCAGCGGATCGGCCGCTGGCGGCGCCGTGTCCAGCCTCTGCCGGATGGCCATGAAGCGCGCGACGGCCGGGTCGAAGACACGGACGAGACGGCTCCGAAGAGCGGGGGTCAGGCCCTTGGTCCTGATCTCGTTCGAGAGGCTCCCACCGACCCGGTGCTGCCGGTCGAGCTCCGCGTTGATGCCTGCGATCGCGGCCACCAAGGCACCCACGGCGCGGATGTTCTTCGCTTCGGCCGGACTGACAGACGAGCCCGAGCTGCTGCCACACCCTGCGCCGAGGAAGGCGAGTCCGACCACGAGCGCCAGGCTCGCGGCGACGCTCACGAGTCTGGCCGGAGCAGGCACCGCGGAAAAACTAGCTAGAGCCGACGGATGGGCGGCTGACTAACCTTGCCGCACGGCCCACCATCACGACCACCGCCTGCTGACCGACCGCCGCGCGCTCGCGACGGCCCTCGTCTTGGTCCTGCTCCTCATGGCTGGAGAGATCGCGGCCGGCCTGGTCGGGCACTCGCTCGCGCTACTCGCCGACGCCGGCCACATGCTCACCGACGCCGCCGCGCTCGGCTTCGCGCTGGTCGCCTCGGCGATGGCCGGGCGTCCGGCGGTCGGCCGCTGGACCTTCGGCTACTCCCGCCTCGAGATCCTCGCCGCCCAGGCGAACGGCCTCACGCTGGGTCTGATTGCGCTCTGGATCGTGTGGTCGGCGATCCACCGGCTCGTCGAACCCCATGACGTCCGCGGCGGGCTCGTCCTCGTCGTCGCGCTCGTAGGCGCGCTCGTCAGCCTCGTCGCGAGTGCCGTCCTCGCGCGCGCGAGCCGTGAGAGCCTGAACGTCCGGGGTGCCTTTCTCCACGTGGCCACCGACGTAGCGGCGTTCGCCGCCTCCGCAGTCGCCGGCGGCCTGATCCTCGCGACCGGCTGGGACCGCTTCGATCCGATCGCGAGCCTCCTGGTCGCGGCGCTGATGCTCTGGTCGAGCGTCCAGCTCCTCCGCGAGTCGACACTCATCTTCCTCGAACGGGCGCCGAGTGATGTCGATCCCGACGCGATCGGGCGGGCTCTGGTGGGCCAGGACGATGTCGTCGAGGTGCACGACCTCCATGTGTGGACCGTGACCAGCGGCTTTCCGGCGTTGTCCGCGCACGTCCTCGTCGAGCCGGGTGCGGATTGTCACGCGGCGCGGCGGCGACTCGAGCGCATTCTGGCGGAACGCTTCGGGCTCACGCACACGACGCTCCAGGTCGAGCATGCAGAAGGAGCTGCGACCCCGATCGAACTTGGCGAAGCAGTGGCCCGGCGCGGCCCGGTCCGACCTCACTAACAACTAGAGTCCCCCGGTGCCCAGCCTGGAGGGAAGGACCGCCGTCGTCACCGGCGCTTCGAGCGGCATCGGCGCAGCGACCGCGCTGGCGCTTGCGCGCGAAGGAGCGCGCGTCGTCGGCGGAGCACGCCGGACGGATCGAATCCACGAATCGGTCGTCGCGCTGGAGCTCGACGTCACGGATCCAGCGAGCTGCGAGCGCTTCGTCCAGGCGGCCGTCGACGAGCTCGGCGAGATCGACATCCTCGTCAACGCGGCCGGCCTCGCGCTCGGCAGGGATCCGTTCGCCAACAGCACGGAGGCGGACGAACGGACCGTGCTCGAGACGAACGTCAACGGGCTGATCCGGATGACGCGCCTGGTCCTCCCGCGCCTGCGTGAGGGCGGGTACATCGTCAACCTCGGCTCAGTGGCGGGCCGCCAGGCGTACGAGCGAGGCTCGCTCTACATCACCTCGAAGTTCGCTGTGCGCGGTTTCACCTACGCGTTGCGCGAGGACCTGCTCGGGCGCCCGATTCACATCACGACAGTCGACCCCGGCCTCGTCGAGACCGAGTTCTCGCGTGTGCGCTTCCGAGGCGACGAGGAGGCGGCCGATAAGGTCTACCAGGGCGTCGAGGCGATGAGGCCGGAGGACATCGCGGAGTGCATCCTCTTCGCGGTCACCCGTCCACCGCACGTCAACGTGGACGAGCTCGTCGTGAAAGCCCTTGCGCAGTCTTCCGGAGGCCGGATACTGCGAACCGAGAGTTGATGGCGGGCCAGCTGCGCATACTCGAGGGCGCCACTTTCTGCATCTGCGACGAGCTCGGCGACCTTCAATCAGAGGGGGAAGGACTCTTCTCCGAGGACACTCGATTCCTCTCACGCTTTCGACTGACGATCAACGGCAAGCGGCCCTTGCTGCTCTCCTCCGACAAGATCGAGTACTTCTCCGCCGCCTTCTTCATGCGCAATCCACTGTCCGGAGGTCTCGACTACGACGCGCTCTCTATCCGACGTGAGCGCTTCGTCGGCGACGGCATGCAGGACTCGTTCGCCGTCCAGAATCAGAGCATGGAGCCGGTGGAGTTCGACTTCGAGCTCGAGGTGGCGAGTGACTTCGCAGATATCTTCGCCGTCAAGGACTACGACTTCGCGCTCGGCGATCCTTTGCGGGCAAAGCCGTTGCCCGATCCACGCCCGAACGAGTACGACGAGGAGCGCAACCAGTTCCTGATCTCGGACGACGGCGACCTGCCGCTGAAGACACAGGTGATCTTCTCCGAGCGCGGCGAGGTCAACGGGCGGACGGTCAACTTCCGCCTGCAGCTCGAGCCGCGCGAGCGATGGGATCTCGGAGTCGAGGTCATCCCGCTCCCGGACGGCGAGTTGGTCGCGCCGCGCTTCGCCGAGCGGCGCTTCGGCGAGGAGGTCGGACGCGTCCGCGACTCGCTGGCGGCCTGGCAGCTGCGCGTCCCTCAACTGCGCACGTCGTGGGATGCTCTGTCGCGTTCGTTTGGCCAGTCGGTCTCCGACCTTGCGTCGCTGCGAATGCAGTCCGACCACTCGGGAATCGGCAGGCTGCCCGGGGCCGGCGTCCCGTGGTTCATGACGGTCTTCGGCCGCGACACGGTCATCACGTGTCTCCAGACGCTGATCTTCGGGCCCGAGCTTGCGCGTACGGCGCTCGAGGTGCTCGCCGAGCTGCAGGCGAAGGAGGACAACGCGTCGATCGACGCGGAGCCGGGCAAGATCGTCCACGAGGTCCGGCACGGGAAGGCGGCGAAGACGTGGCACGAGCACTACTACGGGACGGTCGACGCGACGCCGCTCTACCTGATCCTCCTTTCCGAGGTGTGGCGCTGGACGGACGATGCCGCGCTCGTGCGGGATCTAAAGGGCCCCGCGATCGCCGCGCTCGAGTGGATCGACAAGTACGGAGACCGTGATGGCGACGGCTTCGTCGAGTACGAGCGACGAACGGAGCATGGGCTCGACAACCAGTCCTGGAAAGACTCGTGGGACTCGCAACGCTTTCACGACGGGACCTTGGCGAAGCCGCCGATCGCACCGTGCGAGGTGCAGGGATACGTCTACGACGCGAAACGTCGAGTCGCGGAGCTGGCCCGGGACGTCTGGCGTGACCGCGAGCTGGCCGGGCGGCTCGAGGAGGAAGCCGAGGAGCTGCGCAAGCGTTTCGACGAGGCGTTCTGGATCGAAGAGCGCGGCGGGTACTACGCGCTCGCCCTCGATCGCGACAAGCGCAAGGTCGACTCGCTCTGCTCCAACATCGGGCACCTCCTCTGGAGCGGCATCGTGCCGGCGAGCCGCGTCGACGCGGTCGTCGACCAGCTCATGGGGGACGAGCTCTGGTCAGGCTGGGGCGTGCGAACGATGTCGACCGGCGATGCGGCGTTCAATCCGCTCTCCTACCACAACGGCACCGTCTGGCCCCATGACAATTCGCTGATCGCCGCCGGGCTCGCGCGGTACGAGCGCTGGCCCGAGGCGCAGCGAATCGTCCAGCGTATGCTCACCGCCGCTCAGCACTTCCACTACCAGCTCCCCGAGGTCTTCGCCGGAATGCGCCGTTCTGAGACCCCGTTTCCGATCGCCTATCCGACCGCCGCGCGGCCGCAGGCCTGGGCGGCCGGTACGCCGGTGCTGCTCCTTCAGGTCCTCCTCGGCCTGCGTCCCGACCGGCGGCGGCATGCGCTCCAGACGGTGGCGCCCGACGAGCTGCCGTCCTGGGCGGGATCGATCCGGCTCGCTGGTGTCCGCGCGTTCGACCGTCTGTGGGATGCTCGCCTAGAGGAGGGGCGCGTCCGCGTCGAACAGGCCTAGTGGCTCGATCGGCCCCATCTGCCGGCCTCCGGCCCGCTCTCGCGCGGCGTCAACGTCCACCCTCACTCTTGCCAATGTCGTCAACATTGGCCGCGAGCGAGTGCGGCCTTTGGCTTGGCGCTAGCGACCCTGAGACTCGGCAATGAGGCCGACCGAACCACTGAAGATCTCCATCCTCGCACCGCCGTGGTTTGCGGTCCCGCCGACCGGCTACGGCGGGATCGAGTGGATCGTGTCTCTCCTGGCGGATGGGCTCGTCGAGGCAGGCCACGACGTGACGATCTTCGCCTCGGGCGACTCGCACACGAAGGCCAAGCTGGCGACCGTCTTTGCAGAGGCACCGAGCCGGCAGATCGGCAGGACGTTCCCCGAGCTCCATCACGCGCTGTCCTGCTATGCGCGCGCCGACGAGTTCGACGTGATCAACGACCACAGCGGCATGCTCGCCGCCGCCCTCGGTGCGACGACGGCGACCCCGGTTGTCCACACCGTCCACGGGCCCCTCGACGGCGAGCCCGGTGAGATCTACGCGTTGATCGACCGCGTGGCTCCGCAGGTCGGGCTGATCTCCATCTCGATGAACCAGCGCAAGCCGAAGCCGGATCTCAACTGGATCGCCAACTGCCACAATGCGCTCGACTTCTCCGTCTATCCCTGGAAGCCGCATCGCGGCAACTACCTCCTCTTCCTCGGCCGGCTCAGCCCGGACAAGGGCGCACATCGCGCGATCGCCGTCGCAATGGCTGCGAACCTGCCGCTGAAGATCGCGGGCAAGCTGCAGGAGGCGAAAGAGCGCGAATACTTCCACGAGCTCGTCGAGCCGCACCTGGTCGACGGCATCGAGTACCTCGGCGAGGTGACGCACGGGGAAAAGGTCGAGCTGCTGCAGAACGCGCGCGCGACGTTGTTCCCGATCGAATGGGAGGAGCCGTTCGGCCTGGTGATGATCGAGTCGATGGCGTGCGGGACCCCGGTGATCGCGACGCGCTGGGGCGCGGTCCCCGAGGTGATCGAGAACGGGCGCAGCGGCATCATCGTCGATCGCTACACGGAGATGCCGGAAGCGCTCGAGGCCGCCGATCAGCTCGATCCCGAGGAGCTACGGCGCTACGCCGAGGAGGAGTTCTCACCGGAGCGGATGGTCCGGGACTATGTCCAGGCCTACGAGGCGGCGATCGCCGCGGCCGGGAAGCGGTAGTTGCGCACGGCCGGGACCGAGTAGACGACCAGCGTCGTCGCGAGGATCCACACCTCCCCGAACACGAGGTACGCCGACATGCCGACAGCTGCGGCGATCGGACCGGCGAGCGCGTAGCCGAGCGGCAGGAACACCATTGCGCACATCCAGCTGTACGCGCTGACCCTGCTGAGCTTGTCGGGCGCGATCGCGTGCTGGACGCCGGTCTCGTAGATCACGGATCCGAGTGAAAACGAGAAGCCGGCGACGACGGCGGCCACGGCGATCACGAAGAAGGAGGCATGCGCGCGAGGAGGATGCTCTGAACCGAGGTGAGCGCGAAGATCGCTCCGACCACCACTCATGGGCGGCGCGGGCGGACTCGGAGTCCGAAAAGCGCTCCCGCGAGTGCGCCGACGCCCTCCCCGTTACGACGGTTGCCCAGGCAGCGTCGAGATCTGCGCGAGCGTCCAGCACGCAAACGCGATGCCGGCGTCCATGGCCGAGCGGTCAGGTCGAGGACGGCCAACGCAACCGCAATCGGCGCCAGGTAGGTCCCGAAGTAGGAGATCGACCGGGCAGAGAACAACAGCGCGAAGTTGCGGTTCCTAAGGAGCCGCACGCTTGTCCCAGTAGCGCTTCAGGCCGGCGTACGACTGCCAGAACGGCATCGCGTGAGCGTATTCGTCGAGGCTGCCGTTCACCTCCGACGACACGGTCTGAGTGAACTCCTCTTCCGTTACACCTTCGCGTTCAACCCAGGCAAGGAGCCGGGAGCGCAGCTCGGCCAGATGCCGGTCGAGGTCGTCGGCGACGCCGAAGTGGATGAGCGCCAGCCGCTCGGGGCGGCGCCGCTCGATCTCGGCCAGCGTCTCCAGCCACGCGTCGAGGTCGAAGTCCGGCGGGGGTGTCGGCGGCAGTACTGCACGCTGCGGCTGAATGCGCACGCCTGCTGCATCGCCGGCGTAAAGCGTTCCGTCTCGCGCCAGGTAGCAGACGTGGTGTCGCGCATGCCCCGGCGCCGGAAAGCACTCGAGGCCGACTACGTCACCTTGCGCAATGCGAATGTTGTCCTGCGGGACCGGTACGAGCTCGCCCCACAGCGTGTCGAAGCTCTCGCCGTAGAGGCGACGCGCGCTCGCCTCGAGACGGGTCGGGTCGACGAGGTGCGGAGCACCGATCTCCGAGACGTGAACCTGAAGGTCAGGATGGAGACTGACGAGCACGCCCGCGGCGCCCGCGTGGTCGAGGTGGATGTGCGAGAGCAGAAGGTGTCGCACGTCGCGAAGCGCGAGTCCCCGCTCGTCGAGGGCCTCCTGCAGCCGGTCGACGCAGCTGGTCGGCCCGCAGTCGAAGAGGGCAGGGCCGTCCTCCGTCTCGAGGAGGTAGGAGCCGATTACGCGCTCCCTGCCGAGGTGACGAAGGTCGAGAGGATCCGGGCTCATGCGAGCCCGGATCCTCCCACGGCCTCAGTGCGAGGTGTGGCGGCGGCGCCTGTACAGCAGAGCGAGCGCCCCCGCGGCTACGGCGATTCCGGCTCCGGCGCCGAGCGCGACGCCGAGCTTGTGCGCGTGCGTTGCGCGGCTCGTGGGTGCAGTCGCCGGCAGGCCGGCGTGCACGAGCATCTCCTTCAGGCCCGGCGTTCCCCGGACCCAGCCGCCGACCGTCCTCTGCGTGTCCCAGAACGTCTGCCCGCGGGCCATGTAGGTGACCGGGCCGCGAGCGGCGTACGGGTAGAGATCCTGCTGCACGGTCGACGCCGCCGAGTTTCCGCCGGGAACGCGGTACGTGACCTGGTACCGGGGGCCGAGGCTGAGCTGCGGCCGTGCCCGGAGAACCCCGTAGCCCGTCCCACCGAACATCTGGCTGAAGAAGCCTCCCTCGGTGGCGAGAACCCCGAGAGAAGAGGAGCCGTCCTCACCATAGCCCTCGATCGTCACCGGCTCTCGAAGTCCGGGCCCCGTGATGGAAGCGCGGTCGGGGCCTTTCGCGGTGGCGAGCGTGGGGAAGAGCAAGGCGGCGCCGAGCGCCGCGACGACGAGAGATAGACGTTTCATGCCGGCACTACACCGCCGGCTCGAACTCGGTTCCGAGGGCGGGGCTAGGTGCTCGCGCCCGCGGCGGAGAGAACGAGCGCCCGCTCGAGATCGAGGAGGAGATCCTCCGGAGACTCGAGGCCGACCGAGAGGCGGATCAGGTTGGGGGGAGCTGCGAAGGGTGCGTCCGCCGTCGAGGCATGCGTCATGCGAGCCGGGAGCTCGATCAGGCTCTCAACGCCACCGAGCGACTCGGCGAGCTTGAACAGCTTTGTGCGCGCGACGAGCGCCGCGGCCTCGTCAGGCGACTCGACCGTGAAGGAGATCATCCCGCCGAAGTCGTCCATCTGGCTCGCGGCGATCGGATGGCCCGGATGTCGCGGCAGGCCGGGATAGAGCACCTGCTCGACGCGCGGATGCCGCTCGAGGAAGCTGGAGATCGCGTGCGCGTTGTGGCAGTGCTGGCGCATTCGGACGGCGAGCGTCTTCACCCCACGCAGGACGAGCCAGCAGTCGAGCGGGCCGGGCACCGCACCGAGCGACTTCTGCAGGAACAGGAGCCGCTCCGCGATGGTCGGATCGTTGATGGCTGCGAACCCGCCGACGACGTCGGAATGTCCGCCGAGGTACTTCGTCGTCGAGTGAACCGCGATGTCGGCTCCGAGCTCCAGCGGACGCTGGAGAAACGGGGTCGCGAAGGTGTTGTCGACCGCGAGGATCGCGCCCGCCTCGTGCGCGGCGTCCGCAGCCTTCCGGATGTCGACGATGTTCAGCATCGGATTCGACGGCGTCTCGACCCAGACGAGCCGAGTGCGGTCGTCGAGGTGCTCGCCGAGGTTCTCGAAGCCGGCTGCCGGAAGGTACTCGAACACGTACCCCTTCGGCTCATAGACCTGCGACGTCATCCGGTAGACGCCGCCGTAGACGTCAGCGATCAGCACAACACGATCGCCGGGATTCAGGAGGTGCATGATCGTCGTCACGGCACCGAGCCCGGACGAGAACGCGATCCCGTGCTCGGCGGATTCGAGCGACGCAAGACATTGCTGCAGCGCCGTGCGCGTCGGGTTCGAGACTCGCGAGTACTCGTAGCCTTTGTGCTGGCCCACCGACTCCTGCACGTAGGTCGACGTGAGATAGATCGGCGTCGTGAGCGCGCCAGTCGTCGGATCGGGCTCCTGGCCTTCGTGGATCGCGCGGGTCTCGAAGTCCATTACGCGTAGTCGATGCTACCCGCCCCGATGAAGCCGGCGAGACTTCGGAGCGGTCTCTGCAGCGAGACGGGTTTGACGCCCGGTTCCCAGTGGACGGAGTTCACGCGCAGCACGCCCGACTTGCGGTCGAGGATCGGATCGATGCGACCGATCAGACGGTCTCCCTTGAGGATCGGCAGAACGTAGTAGCCATACTCACGCTTCGCCTTCGGGACGTACATCTCCAACCGGTAGCGAAAGCCCCAGAGGGCCTCCGCCCGATCCCGGTCGTGGACGAGCCGGTCGAACGGCGAGAGGAACGTCGTCCGTTCCGGGATTCGCCCATCGTCGACATCAGGGTGCACTTCCCAGTGGCCGTAGCGGTCGAGCCGGACGCCGAGCGAGCGCCAGCGCCTCTCGGCCAGGATCTGCTCCGCTTCGTCGAGCGGCGGGGCCTCTACTTCGGGAAACCAGCGTTCAGCGAGATCCCAGAGCCGATGTCCGCCGCGCCTGCCGGTGACCGCGACCTCGCCGCGGTCCTCGAGGAGCTCGAGCATCACGGTGACGTTTCGATTCCCGTGCCAGCCATGCGACTTCCAGGTCCGAATGGAGCTGTCGACGAGCTCTCGGGACAGGAGCGGCCCGCGGCGTTCGAGCTCACGGAGCACGTATCGACGGAAGCCGGCGTTCTTTCGCAGGAACTCGAGGCCACGGCGCTCCCACGCGTACTTCCCGGTTCGCTTGCGACGCATCCGGGCCAGGATCAGCGGGAAGTCTTCGATCGGGCGGATGAAGGCGGCCCACTCGAAGAGCTTGCGCTCCTTCCACAGCAGCCGGTCCAGTTCGCTGATGTCGTAGGGCCCGAGCCGGCTCCAGAGGACGAGCTGCTGCGGAGTGGCAACGGTGGCGATCGGATCGATCTGCAGGAAGCCGAGTCGTCGCACAGCGTCGAGGACGCCGGTCGCGCTCCCGTCGAGCAGCTGTGCGCGCACGGCGATGCGTCTGGCTTCGGCCGGACTGACGGATGTCGGAGCCACCTACTTCGCGAATTCTGAAGGCAGCACGAGCTCGAAGCGCGCGCCGGGGCCGCGTTGGGGTCGAAGAGGAGCTCGCCGCCGTGCTCGCGGGCGTACGATCGCGCGATCGAGAGCCCGAGCTACGCCGAAGCTAGGATCGAGATGGTCCGAATCTCCGCGGACTTGCGGTAGTCGGGACCGAGCTTTTCTTCGAGCACGCGGGAAAGCTCGCCGTCGGCGGCGAGCTCCTCGGCGATGTCCGCGCCGCCGATCAGCTCTCCCTTCACGAAGACCTGCGGGATAGTCGGCCAGCCCGAGATCGCCGACAGTTCCTGTCGGATCGCAGGGTCGACCAGGATGTCGACGCCGGTCACGGGCGCGCCGGCCTCGCGCAGCGCGCGGAGAGCCCGGTCCGAGTTGCCGCACATGACGAACTGCGGGGTTCCCTTCATGAAGAGCGCCACGGGCTCGTTGTCGATGACCTCCTGGATGCGTTCGCGAAGCTCGCTCATTTGCTCCCTTTCGTCTTGATTCGCAGTTCGTGGATGGTGCCGTCGCGCAACGGCTCGGCCAGGGCTTCGTTCACGAGCCGATGCTGGTCGAGGAGCGGGAGCCCGTCGAAGCGTGGGCTCGCGATCGTCACCTGGAAGTGGTCACGGCCGCCCGTGCGGTCCTCGACGCTCAGTTCCGTTGCGTCCGGAAACGCCCGCGCGAGAAGTGCCTGAAGCGGTTCGACGGCCACGCCGCCATCTTAGTGATGGGCCAGATACTCGAGCAGGTCGGAGCGCGTGAGGACTCCGACCGGCCTTCCGTTGTTCGCGATCACGACAGCGTTGGTGCGTCCCGTGAGCGTCGCGAAGACCTCGTCGAGCGTCACGTCCGTCTCGACGGCGGCCAGCGGAGGCTGCATGGCGGCAGCCACGTCCTCGTGGAGGGCGTCGGGATTCTTGAAGACGCGGTCGAGCAGGTCGCGGTCCTGGAGCGAGCCGATCACATCCGCGAGTGACTGCACCTCGCCGTCGCGGACGACCGGAAGCTGCGAGATCGAGTAGCGCTGCATGACGTCGATCGCCTCGCCGACCTTCTGGTGTGCGGCAATCGTGACGAGTGCGGGCACGTCGATCTCGTCCAGCCGCTTCGAACGGAGGATCTCCGAGACGGTCGGCAGGGGCGCGCGCCGCTCCACGAACCCGTGCTCGAGCATCCAGTTGTCGTCGTAGAACTTCGACATGTAGGAACGGCCCGAGTCGGGGATCATGGTGAGGACGATCGCCTCAGGGCCGAGCCGCTTGGCGATCTCGAGCGCCGCCCAGACGGTCGTTCCTCCCGAGCCGCCCACGAGCAACCCTTCTTCGCGTGCCAGTCGGCGCGCCGTGAGGAACGAGTCGCGATCGGAGACTCGCACCCATTCATCCACGACGGTCGGGTCCATCGTCTTCGGCCACGTGTCCTTGCCGATCCCCTCGACCAGGTACGGGTGCACGTCCCGCTCGTCCTTCGCCGTGTAGACAGACCCCTCCGGGTCAGCCCCGACGATCAGCACCTCCGGCTCGTGCTCCTTGAAGTAGCGGCCGACGCCCGAGATCGTTCCCCCGGTGCCGACGGAGATGACGATCGCGTCGATGTCTCCGCCGGTCTGTTCCCAGATCTCCGGCCCGGTGTGGAGGTAGTGCGCCTCCGGGTTCGAGAGGTTGGAGTACTGGTCGGGCTTGAAGCCGCCGGGGATCTCTTCGGCCAGCCGATCCGAGACCGAGTAGTACGACTCCGGCGAGTCCGGCTCCACGGCGGTGGGGCAGATCACGACCTCTGCGCCGTACGCGCGGAGCATCGAGATCTTCTCCTGGCTCATCTTGTCCGGCATCACGAAGATGCAGCGGTACCCCCTCTTTGCCGCGGCGATCGCAAGACCGACGCCCGTGTTTCCGGAGGTCGGCTCGACAATTGTCCCGCCGGGCTTGAGCTTGCCTTCGGCCTCGGCCTTCTCGATCATCGCCAACCCGATCCGGTCCTTGACCGAGCCGCCGGGGTTGAGGTACTCGAGCTTCGCCAGAAGTTGTGGCGCGACGTCGCGCCCCACGGAATCGAGGCGGACGATCGGGGTGTTGCCGACAAGCTCGAGGACGGTGGGGTACTCCCGCGCCATGCGCTGGGAAGCTTAGTCGGGTGGCCTGGGCGGAATATTCTCGGCTGCGGCCCGTCTCTGCACCCGACGATCGAAAGGAGTGGGGATGAAGATCGCGACGGTTGGAAGGGGCAACATCGGCGGCGGGCTTGCCGACAAGTGGGAGCAGGCGGGCCACGAGGTGATGCGGTTCGGCAAGGACGGCGGAGACGTCTCCGACGCCGACGTCGTCCTCGTCGCGGTGCCGGGCGGCGCCGTTCCCGAAGCGCTGGGCAAGGTGCAGGGCGTCGAGGGGAAAACTGTCATCGACGCCACCAATCTGTTCGGGGTCGACGCTCCGCCCGGGTTCGCGTCGAACGCGGAGTTCATCAAGTCGAGGACGAACGGGCCGACTGTGAAGTCCTTCAACCTCAACTACGCACGACTCTTCGATTCGGTGGCGACTCAGAGCGAGAAGCCGGGAAACATCTGGAGCGGCGACGAGGAGGCCCGCGAGGTTGTGGAGCAGTTGATTCGCGATGCGGGCTACCAGCCCCTCTATGGCGGACCGCTGGAGAACGCAACCGTGCAGGAACAGTTCCTCAAGATCATGGGCGGGATCAGCAACGACATCGGTCGCTGCTTTTACCGCTTCTGGTCGCCCGGTTAGAGCATCTAGGAGACCAGCACGGCGACGAGCGAGGAGAGTGCAGTTGCGAGCGTGCCGAACTGAAGGAGCATCAGCTGGAAGATGCGATCGTCAAGGCGGCGAACGTCGGTCCGAGTCTCTGCCATCTCCGAAGCGAGGTACGAGATCGCGACACGAAGCTCAGCGAGTTCGTCGCGCGGCTGCTCCACAGCCGAAGCCTAGCCAGGCCCTTCCAAAGTCGCTAGTGGCGGAAATGGCGACGCCCGGTGAGCACCATCGTTGCGCCTGCCTCGCCCACCGCCGCGGTCACTTCGTCGTCCCGCTTCGACCCACCCGGCTGGATGATCGCCGTCACGCCGGCGTCGAGTGCCGCCTTCGGGCCGTCCGGAAACGGGAAGAACGCATCTGACGCGAGCACCGCACCCTGCACATCGTGGCCGTGCTCCCGTGCCTTCTCCAGAGCCAGCCGAACCGAGTCGACCCGGCTGGTCTGGCCACCACCGATCCCGATCGTGGCGAGGTCCTTCGCGAGGACGATCGCGTTCGAACCGACGTGCTTACACACGCGCCACGCGAAGAGCAGGTCGCCCCAGCACGTCTCGTCCGGGTCGCCGGAGACGACTTCCATCGTCTCGCGATCGTCGACGTCCCAGTCGCGGTCCTGCACCAGCATCCCGCCGAGGACACGCTTGAAGTCGCGCTCACCACGCGGAAAGCCTCTGCGCTCTCGGTCGTGCAGGATCCGGATCGCCTCTTTCCGCCGCAGGACCGCGAGCGCGGCTTCGTCGTAATTCGGTGCGAAGAGGACGTCGATGAAGCGTACGGCGAGCGCTTCGCCGAGCCGGGGGGAGACGGGCCGGTTCAGGGCGCACACCATCCCGAAGGCCGAGACCGGGTCGGAGGCGAGCGCGTTCTCATACGCCTCTTCAATCGTGCCTGCGACTGCGACGCCGCATGGGTTCGCGTGCTTGACGATCACGCAGGCGGGCAGCGCGAACTCGCGCAACAAGAGGCGGGCGGCTGAAAGGTCGAGCAGGTTGATCAGGGACAACTCTTTGCCGTGAAGCTGCTCGACCCGGGACAGCAGGTGGACGCGTGCGCCCTCCTCGGCGTAGTAGGCGCCCCGCTGATGCGGGTTCTC
>JBKOWS010000034.1:0-49320 GCA_046724565.1 Actinomycetota bacterium
CACCATCCGTACTACGGCAAGCCGAGCGAGACACCCTCGTCGAAGCCGGCTGGATCTGCTGTCACCCTCGGCAACATCAACAAGCTCATCGCGGTCGTGAACAAGCTGTGGGGCAAGAAGCGGATCTGGATCACCGAGTACGGCTGGCAGACGCCGCCGGATCGGATCTTCGGCGTCTCGTTTGCGCGGCAGGCCGCCTACCTGCGCCAGTCGTATGCGATCGCGCGCGCGAATCCGCGCATCGACATGATGATTTGGTTCATGTTGCGCGACGACACGAACACCGGGATCGGCTGGCAGTCGGGCTTCCTGACGGCCAAGGGGAAGAAGAAGCCGTCCTTCAGCGTCTTCGCGCGCCTTCCGCACTGAGCAGCGACCGGTAGAGCTGGTCGACGTCTGCGACGAGTCGCTCGACGGCGTAGCGCGGGAGGACCCGCTCGCGGCCTAGCTTGCCCATGCGCTCCCGGAGCGCCGGGTCGCGCGCGAGTTGCTCGAGCCGGTCGGCCAGCTCCTCGGTCGCGCCCGGCTCGACGAGGAAGCCGTCCTCACCGTCGCGAACGACGTCCGGCACGCCGCCCACGCGGGTAGCGACGACCGGGCGGCCGGCGCCGAGCGCCTCGATCACGCTGACCGGCGTCCCCTCGTTACTCGAGGGCAGCACGAGTGCGTCGAAGGCTGCGTAGAAGGGCGCGACGTCCTCCTGGTAGCCGAGGAAGAGCGTGTCGCGCACGATGCCGAGGTCGTGCGCCCGCTGCTCGAGGCCGGCACGGTCAGGGCCGTCGCCGACCATGCACAGCGTCGCCTCGACGCCGTTCTCGCGCAGGCGCTTGAACGCGACCAAGACATCGTCGGTGCGTTTCACAGCAGTCATGCGCCCGATCCACCCGACCGCGAAGCGATCGTCCGGGATGCCGAGGTAGCGGCGGCTCTCGATCCGGCCGTTCTGCTCCGGGGCGATCCGCTCGTCGACCTCGATCCCGAGCCGGATGACGGCGAACCGCTCGCGCGGCGCGATTCCAAGGGAGACCAGGTCGTCGCGAACCTGCGGGCTCACCGCGATCAGAGCGGTCGTGCGCGCGGCGAGCCAGCGCTCGAGGAACCGGAAGAAGAGCGACTGCACCGGCCCGAAGTAGCCCCGCAGGACATGGCCATGGAAGGTGTGGACGACGATCGGAGGTCGTCGCGACCCGGCCAGAAGCGCGGCGACCCGCCCCACGGTGCCCGCCTTGGCCGTGTGCGTGTGCAGGATCTGTGGCTGTTCGCGCCGGATCAGGCGTGCGAGCCGGAACGTCGCGACGAGGTCGCGCAGGGGCGAGATCTCGCGGCCCAGCTCGTCGATCCTGGTGACAGGCACGTCTCGCGCGTCCGCGACGAAGGCCATCGAGTCCTCGCCGCGCGCCAGCGAGCCGGCGACGAGCGTCGTGTCGTAGCCTCGCTTCTTCAGGCCGTCCGTGAGGTATGCGACGTGCAGCGCTGGGCCGCCCATGTTCAGGCGCGCGATTACCCGCAGGATCCGCACCGGTTGCGGTGCAGATTCAGACCCGGGCAACGATCGCCTCGGCCGTGCGCTCGAGCCCGGCAGCGAGGTCGACGCGCGGTTCATAGCCGAGCGTCTCCCGCGCGGCGGAGATGTCGGCCCAGGAGTCGCGGATGTCCCCGGGGCGCGGCGGCTCGAAACACTTCTCCACCGGCTTGCCGAGGATCACCCCGATCGTCTCGGCGAGGTGGTTGACGCTCGCCGGCGAGCCCGCGGCCACGTTGAACGTCCGCCCGCTCGCACCCGACGCGGTCGCTGCGCGGAGGGTCGCGTCTACGACGTTGCCGACGTAGGTGAAGTCGCGAGATTGCTCTCCGTCGCCGTGGATGTTGATCGGTAGACCCTGGTCGATGGCGGCGATGAACAACGGCACGACGGCCGCGTACTGCGAGTGCGGGCTCTGGCGCGGACCGAAGACATTGAAGTAGCGCAAGACGACCGTCTCGAACGAGTGGTAGACACGGCTGAAGCTGATGCAGTAGCGCTCGGCTGCGAGCTTCGCGACGCCATACGGCGAGATCGGGTCGGGCGGCGTCGATTCGGACGTGGGCAGCTCGCGGCTCGAGCCGTAGACGGAGGTGGAGGAGGAGAAGATCACCCGGCGCACGCCTTCGTCGCGTGCTGCGAGCAGGACGTTCAACGTGCCCTCGACATTCACGGCGCTCGAAGTCAGCGGATCCTGCACGGACCGAGGCACCGATCCGAGCGCGCCGAGGTGGTACACGACCTCGGCGCCCCGCATCGCGGCGTGGACGCGCTCGTACGAGCGCAGCTCGCCCTCGATCACCTCGACCTCTTTGCCTTCGAGGTTGGCGCGGCTGCCGGTGGAGAAGTTGTCGAGGACGCGAACGTCGTCGCCGCGCTCGAGGAGCGCGTCGACGAGATTGGAGCCGATGAATCCCGCTCCTCCGGTGACGAGAGCCTTCATCGCGTCATTTTCCCTGAGCGGCGGCCCGACTCCTCTCGGCGGCTGCTGTCGCCGCCAGCCCGAGTGCGAGCCAGGTGGCCGCGTCGAGCGGGATCCCGGCGACGAGACCCTGCCCGCCCCAGACCCCCATCGTGGCAAGGATCGAGAACGCCGCCACCGCACCGGGCGGGGCGTTCGCGCGCAGTGCCAGCACGAGCGCCAACGCGAACGGAGCGAGCCAGAGGACGAGCCCGATCAGGCCGAGATCCGCAGCGGCCTGGATGTACGCGTTCTGGACTCCCCATTCATGCTCGCGCGTCGGAAAGGCGAGCGGTGCGACGTCCGGAAACTCGCGGTGCGCCGCCGGGAGTTGCGGGTCGACGACGTCCGGGTCGGTCGATCCCTGCCAGCCCGCTCCGACGACGGGCTCGTCGCGCCAGATCCGGTACCCGATGTAGGCGAGCAGCGTGTGGTGCGAGTAGGTCTGGATGTTCGCGGTCTGCGTTTCCCGGCCCTTGAGATGCAGGAAGCGGAGGAAGTTCTCGAAGTCGCCGGCGCGAAGCACGAGGACGCCTGCGGCGACGATGCCGACCACCGCGCCGGTCACCGCGAAGTCGCGCAGCGTCAGCGGCCGCCTGCGTGCGATCGCGTAGAGCAGCGCCACGGCTCCGGCCGCGATCCCGATCAGGCCGGCGGTCGCTCCCGACAGGATCAGGCCGACGGCACCGCTTGCGAGTGCAATCCAGCCGATGCGCCTGTTTGCCAGTAGGACGGCCGCCAGTCCGATCGCCAGCGCGAGCGCCGAGAGCGCTGCGAAGTCCGAATGCCCGAGAAACGACGGCTGGCGCCGTCCCGCCGCCCACGCATCGGCGATGCCCAGACCGAAGAACTGGAGCAGGCCCGCGAACGTCGCGACGACGCTCCACGCGACGATCGCCGCAGCCACCAGCTCCCAGTCGTCGCGCCGCCTCAGGATGAGCGGCGCCGACACCGCGAGGAGCGCGTACTCGGAGAACTTCGTCGCGGTGACCAGATGCGTGAGTGACTCCGAGCGCACGACGATCCAGAGGACGAGCGCCGCTGAGGCGATCCACAGCGCGAGGGCGGGACGAAGCGGCGCGAACCCGGCGCGGAGGCCCTCGCGCAACGCGAGCACGGCGACGATCACGACCGCGAGGTCCGACAGCTCGAGCCCGAGGTGGGTTGAGCCGAGCGGAACGCGCACGCCGGGCTGGTACTTGATGTGCAAGAAGAGAAACGGGACTGCGAGTGCCAGGGCCGCGGCGCCGGGAGTGATCCCCGAGCGGGCGACGGAGCGCACCCGAACGGCAACGGTTTCCGCCACGGCCACGGAGCGAGTCTAGGTATTGCCCTCCCTAGAATGGGCGCTCTGATGTTCTCGCGGCTCTTCTGGCGCCGTTCGGCGGCAGCCGCTGGGATCTACGCCTCAGTAGTCCTCGGCTTCTTCGGGACGGTGATCGCGGCCCACGCGTTCTCCACACGCGTCCTCGGTCTGTACGCGATCGTGATCGCGGCCACGGGCTTCTTCCAGACGCTGCTCGACCTCACGATCGAGGAGGCGCTCGTCAAGTACGGCTTCCGCTTCCAGGAGCGGGAGGACTGGGGACGTCTGCGCAGCCTCTTCGGCCGCGCGCTGCAGGTCAAGCTCGCCGGAGGGCTGCTGGCGGCCGCGTGTCTCCTCGCACTTGCGCCCGCGTCGGGCGCGCTATTCGGAGACGACCGTCTGCTCGAGCCGATGCTGATCGCTGCGGCCCTACCACTCGTGCAGGCGCCGGAGAACGTCGGCGGCGTCGCGCTGATCCTGCGCGGGCGTTACGACATCCGCGCGTTCTTCCTCTTCCTCTCCATGGGGCTCCGACTCGGCGCGATCGCGGTCGGCACCCGCTTCGGATTGACGCAGACGATCGCGGCGATCGTCGTGGCGCAAGTGCTCGCGACCTCGGCCGTGCTCGTCGCTGGCTGGCTCGCCTTTCGCCGTAATCCGCGTGCAACTGCTCTGCCGTTGGGCGAGGAGCGACCTGAAATCCTCCGTTTTGTCGTCCAGTCGAGCGTGGCCACCGGAGTCGTGGCGTTGCGCACCACGCTCACGCCCTTGCTCCTGGGCATCGTCTCCTCACCTCCGCAGGTCGGGTACTTCCGCGTCGCACAGGCGCCGCAGCAGGGCTTTGCCGCACTGTCCGCGCCTGCGCGGCTGGTGCTGCTGACGGAACAGACGCGCGCCTGGGAGCGCGGGACGCGCGAGGCGGTGTTCGGCGGGGTCCGGCGCTATTCGCTTGGCGCTGCCGCGGCCTGCGTTGTAGCCGTGCCGATCCTCTTGTGGCTCGCCCCGGACCTCGTCCGCATCTTCTTCACGTCGAAGAACCTCGGCGCGACCGATGCGCTGCGTCTCATCGTCATCGCAGGAGCGCTGCAGTTCGTCTTCGGCTGGACGAAGAGCTTCCCCGTCTCCATCGGCCGGCCCAACCTGCGCATCTGGACGCACGGCGTCGAGACGCTCGTGCTCGTTCCGCTCGTGGTCGCCTTTGGGTCGGCGTGGGGAGCCACCGGCGCCGCCGGCGCCGTGCTCGCGTCGACCGTCGTGTTCGTCCTCTACTGGTCGGTTCTCTTCCTGCGGATCAAGAAGGAGCCAAACCTGGTCGTCAACCCGCCGACGCAGGCGGCGGAGGTGGTCGCGCCGTGAGGGTGCTGATCGTCTCGGGCATCTGGCCTCCCGACGTCGGCGGCCCTGCGAGTCACGCGCCCGATGTCGCGGATTTCCTGCGCTCGCGTGGACACGACGTCGAGGTCGTGACGACCGCGGATGCGCCGCCCCCACCTCGCGAGTATCCGGTGCGCGCCGTACCGCGTCACCACCGGCCTGGTGTGCGCCACTACCGCGGCGCGGCGCTCGTGCACCACCGTGCGCGCGAGGTCGACGTCGTCTACACCACCGGCATGTTCGGCCGCAGCGCCCTCGGCGCAACCATGGCTCGCAAGCCGTACGTCGTGAAGCTGACCGCGGACCCGGCCTTCGAGCGGTCGCGCCGGCGCGGTCTCGTCGAAGGTGATGTCGACGAGTTCCAGCGTGGAGCACGCGGCGCGACTGTTGCGTTGCTTCGTCTCGCGCGGGACGTTGAGTTGCGCCACGCCGCTCACGTCTTCACCCCGAGCACGTACCTGCGCGAGCTCGCGCTCGCCTGGGGTGTTGGCCCAGACAGCGTCAGCGTGCTGCCGAACCCGGCACCCGCCGTGCCGGTGTTGCCCGACCGGGACGAGCTCCGCCGCGCGTTCGGCATGAACGGCGCCACGCTCGCGTTCGCGGGACGCCTCACGGCGCAGAAGTCGCTCGGCCGCGCGCTGGAGGCCGTCGCGGGCGCGGACGACGTCGAGCTCGTCGTCGCCGGCGAGGGCCCGGATCGCGAGCCGCTCGAGCGGCAGGCGGCGACGCTCGGCATCGCGGGTCGAGTCCGCTTCCTCGGCGCGCAGCCTCGCGAGCGGATCGTCGAGCTCTTCCGGGCCGCAGACGCCACGATCCTCTCCTCGAGCTGGGAAAACTTCCCCCACAGCGTGGTCGAGGCGCTCGCCGTCGGAACACCGGTGCTGGCGATGGAGGTCGGCGGTGTGGCGGAGGTCGTCCGCGACGGCGTCAACGGCCTGCTGGTCGCACCTGGAGACACGGCGGCACTCGGAGAAGCGGTGCGACGCTACTTCGACGACGACGCTCTGCGAGAGCAGCTCCGGGCGTCCGCCGCCGACTCGGTCTCTGAGTACGCACCGGAACGTGTCTTCGGTCAGCTGGAGTCCACGCTGCGACAGGTGGTGCACGCGTGAAGCCGCGTGTCCTCTTCGTCGCGCGACGTGTCGAGACGCCCCTCTCACCGAGCCTCGAGCGCAAGTGGAACGCGATCGGAAACGCGCTCGACTACCGCGTCCTCGCGGGCGGCACCGGGGGTAACGGTGCGTTCCACCTCGTCGGCAAGTTGCCGGCATTCGACGGAGCTGCGTTCTTTGCCGCTCTCCCCACGCGCATCGCACGACAGCTGCGGGACTTCCGGCCCCACGCCGTGCTCGCGCAGGGGGCGCACGAGGCCGCGGCGGCGCTGACCGGGCGCAAGCTCGCGCAGGTCGAGACCGCCGTGATCGCCGACATCCATGGCGACTGGAGGACGCCGACCCGCTTGTACGGCTCGCGTGTACGCGGCGTCCTCAACCCGCTCGCCGACCGCGCCGCGCTGACCGCGCTCAGAAACGCCGACGGTATTCGCACGGTCACCGCTTATACGTCGGACCTCGTGCGGGAGCTCGGGCTCGAACCGACGGACGAGTTCCCCGCGTATATGGACTTCGACTCGTTCCTGCAGACACCGCCGCGACCGCTGCCCGATCGTCCGCGTGCGCTCTTCGTCGGCGTGCTCGAGCGCTACAAGAACGTCGACGGCCTGTCCACCGCCTGGCGCCGGGCCGCGCCACGCGTTCCCGATGCCCACCTTCAGTTGGTCGGCGCCGGCACGCTGCAGCCGGTCGTGGAGGAGCTCGTTCGCGATGTTCCGGAACAGACCAGCTGGACCGCGCGACTCACACAGCCGGAGATCTCGGCCGCCCTCGACGACGCGAGCGTGCTCGTGCTGCCGTCGCGGTCCGAGGGGATGGGTCGGGTCGTCGTCGAGGCGTTCTGCCGTGGGCGCGGGGTGGTGGCGAGCCGGGTGGGCGGCATCCCGGATCTCGTCGAGGACGGGAGGAACGGGCTCCTGGTCGAGCCGGGTGATGCCCACGCGCTCGCGGAGGCGCTCGTGCGCGTGCTGAGCGATCGCGGGCTCGCGGAGCGGCTCGGCCCGGCCGCCGCTACGAGCGCAGCGGCGTGGACGATCTCCCCGGAGGAGTTCGCGTCCCGCCTGCGTCTTCTGGTCGAGCGGGTGACGGGATTGGGCGCCGAGTAGGCGGCGGCCGCATAGAGGTCGCGTGGGCTTGGCGCGCGCGACCGTCTTCAACCGAAGCTTGGGTCTGGCGCCGCTCGAAGTTCCTCTGCGCACGCGGCTAAGCTAGGCCCGCGAATGCGAGCCGATCGGTTCAAGCAGGTGCTGAAGAACTCCGTCTACCGGACGATCGGCGAGACCGCCGTCGCGCTCGGCGCGAACGGCAACGGTCACCGGAGCCTGCGCGTGCTGATGTACCACAAGGTCAACGATCTTCCCGGCAATCCGTTGACGATGCCCATCTCGCTCTTCGATGAGCAGATGGACCAGCTGCGCGACCTCGGCTACACAGCAGTCGACCTGCCGGCCGTCCTCGACCACTACGTCGAGGGCAAGCCGCTGCCAGAGCAGGCGGTGCTGATCACCTTCGACGACGGCTACTTCGACAACCTCGACAATGCCGCGACTGTCCTTCGCAAGTACGGCTACCCGGCTGTGCTGTTCGTGCCGATCGGCTACCTCGACGACCGCCATCCGCTGCCGCATGAAGAGCACCTGGCGGCCCAGGGGATCCTCAACCGGACGATCGAGTGGGAGGAACTGGCAGCGCTGGAGCGTGCCGGCATCCGTATCGAGTCACACGGGATCTCGCATCGGCCGCTCGCGGACCTGGAGGTGGACGAGGCGGCGCGCGAGATCGCGCTCTCGAAGCTCCGGCTCGAGGAACGCCTCGGCAGGGCGGTGCGGGCGTTCTCGTACGTGAAGGGCTCGGAGGCGCACTACAAGCCCGTGCATCTCTCGCTCGTGCGCCAGGCTGGTTACGACGTCGCATTCACGGCGGTGTCGGGCGCGAACTCCCCGAGCACTGACCCGTTGCAGCTGCGCCGCTACAACATCGAGCCGTACTCGTCGCGAACGTTTGAGCTCGTCCTCGCGGGCGCGTGTGACCTGATCTCGGTCAAGGACACCGTCACCGGCACACATGCGCGGCGGATCTTCAACGCGGCGCTCGGCACGTCGACCAAGTAAGTGTCCGACTACGAGCTGGCGGCCTACGAGCCGGCGCATCGCGCGGACTACCTCCGGCTCCTCCAGGATGCGTGGGGTGAGCTCGCGCTCACGAGGGAGGAGTTCGACTGGTGGTTCGAGGAGAACCCGGCCGGGTCGCTGATGTCGGTTGCGCGCGTTCAGGGCGGCGTCGCCGGCGTCGCGTCGCACTCACTCTTCCGCATGATGCTCGGCGGCGCGGAGCGGCTCGCGAGCTTCTCCGTCCATGCCACGACGGCCGACGCTGCCCGCGGGAAAGGGATCTTCCCCGCGCTCGAGGCGAAACACGAGCAGGAGGCGGAGCAGCAGGGAGTTGCGGTAACGCTGGCCTTCGCGTCGAAGCCGACGGCGCCGATCTTCCTCGGCCCGCTCGGCTGGACCGAGGTCGGTCGCATCCGCGTGTGGGCGCGACCGTTTCCTCGACGGTTCCGCAAGCGAAGGCCGTACGCCCGCATCGAGCGGTTCCGGCACGCAGGCGATGCCGCGAAGGCGTGGCCGAACCACGTCATCCGCGACGCCGCGTATCTCAACTGGCGATACCTGCAGTCTCCGCGCGATTACGTCGCTGTCGCCGGCGGTGGAAGCTATGCGGTAGTCGGCCACAAGGAGCATCGCGGGACGGCGCTTGCGTACGTGGCCGACCTGGTCGGCGATCCGGGCTTCCTGCTGCGCGCCTGTCTCGCCGAGGTGCGCCCGGGCGCACGGGCGCTGATCGCGATCCCGGCTCCGGAGCACCGTGCGACCTACGCGTCGATGGGCTTCTTCCCCACGCGGACGAAGCTGCACTTCATGGGCAAGGCACTCGCCGGCGAGCTCGACCCGAACCGACGCAGCTGGCGGTTCACCCTCGGCGACACAGATTTCTTTTGATGTGATCCGCCGCCTCGTCTTCGTCACTCAGAGCGTCGATCCCGCCCATCCCGTGTTGGCCGCGACGATCCCGAAGATCCGTGCGCTTGCGGAGCGGGTGGACGAGGTTGTCGTACTCGCTCAGTCCGCGGCGAATCCGTCTTTGCCTGCGAACATCGAGGTGCGGACATTCGGTGCGCGTTCGCGAGCGGGCCGCGCCTGGCGCTTCGAGCGTCAGCTCGCCGGGGCTCTTCCCGCCGATGCAGTGCTTGCGCACATGATTCCCGTCTACGTTCTGCTGGCAGCGCCGCTCGTGCGACCGCGCCGGATTCCGTTGGTTCTCTGGTACACGCACTGGAAGGCATCCACGATGCTGCGCATTGCTGAGAGGTTGGCGACCACGATCGTCAGCGTCGATCGGCGCTCATTTCCGCTCGAGTCCGCCAAGGTCAGGCCAATCGGGCACGGTATCGATGTGAACGAGTTCCACTGTTCGAGCCGCGGCGGGCGGAACCGCGTGCATGCGCTCGTACTCGGGCGCTACTCGCCGGCCAAGGGCATCGAGACGATCCTCCGCGGGGCTGCACAGGTCGAGGGCGTCGAGGTGGAGGTCCGCGGGACGGCATCGAACGGACTCGAAGAGCAACACCGACGCGACCTGGAACGTCTCGGCGTGCCGCTCGGTGACGCGGTGCCGCGGGCGCAGGTTCCCGAGCTTCTCGCCTCGGCAGACGTCCTCGTGAACAACATGGAGGCGGGGGCGCCCGACAAGGTCGTGTACGAGGCGGCCGCGGCCTGCCTGCCCGTGCTGGCCTCGAATCCCGTGTTCGACGAGCTCTTCGACGGCTACCAGCTTTCCTTCGAGCGCGAGTCGCCGGAGAGCCTCGCCGATCGCCTGCGCTGGTTCTCTGCCTTGAGCGACGACGAGCGGGCCGAGATCGGACGGACATTGCGCGCACGGGTGGCGAAGCGGCACTCGGTCGACACCTGGGCCGACGGGGTGCTGGCAGCGGTCTCGTGAACCGCGGTCCGACAGTTCTCCACCTGCAGAAGGTCGCCGGGATCTCGGGGTCCGAGGCGCACCTGATCTCCTTGCTCCCGCGGCTGAAGGAGCGCGGATGGGACGTCCGGTTCCTGATGCTGCACGAGCATGAGCCGGGTGCCTGGGACTTCGCCGGTGAGCTGACCAATCGCGGGATTCCGCTCGATGCGATCCCGTTGGCCGCCGACGTCGACCCGATCGCTTTCGTCCGGCTAGGCGCGTATCTCGCCCGGCACCGGCCGACGATCCTGCACACGCATCTCGTGCACGCGGACGCGTACGGGCAGTTGACCGGTGCGCTCACCGGCGTGCCGGTGCGTGTGTCGACGAAGCACGGCTTCAACGAGTTCCGCGAGAACCCGGGCTTCGCGCTCGGCGACCGTGCGATCGCGACATTTGCTCATGCGCACATCGCGATCTCGCGCGGACTTGCGCGGTATCTCGAGGAGGTCGAGGGCTTCGACGGCGCGAGCTTCGAGATCGTGCACTACGGCATCGAGCCGGACGGCGCTCCGCGCCCGTACGAAGGCGGTGAACCGAGGCTCCTCTGTGTTGGCCGCCTGATTCCGATCAAGGGCCACATCGTGCTCCTCCGGGCATTCGCCGAAGCCCGGCGGCAGATCCCGGACCTACGGCTCGATATCGCCGGCCGCGGTCCGCTCGAGCCGGCGCTGCGGGCGCTCGCCAAGGAGCTCGAAGTGGACGAGGCGATTCGCTTCCTTGGCTACGTCGCGCCTGTACAGCGTGCGATCGAGGACGCGGCTATCGTCGTCGTTCCCTCGATGGGCGAGGGGTTCGGCATGGTCGCCCTTGAGGCCATGGAGCGCGCGCGGCCGGTGATCGCGGCGGAGATCGGCGGTCTCGGGGAGCTCGTGGAGGAGGGAGTGACCGGACTGCTGGTGCCTCCCGGCGAAGCTGAGCCGTTGACGCAGGCGATCTTGCAGCTCGCCCGCAACCTGCCGCGCGCGGCGGAGCTGGGCGAAGCCGGCCGGCACCGCGCACTGGAACAGTTCCTGCAGGAGCGCTGCACAGACCGCACGGAGCTGCTCTACCGCGACAAGCTCGCACGCCGTGGACAAAACGGCACGCTTCCGACCTGATCCGGCCGCTCCTGCGTCACGAGCTGCGGGCTAGCGTGAGCCCCCACCCTTCAGGGTGGGGGGTGGGTCCGTGGGTTAGGTCGGCGCGGCCCGCCGATAGATGTCCAGCGTGCGGTCGGCCATGCGCGCCACGCTGAACTCGGCCCGCGCTCGCTCGTAGCCGCGGGTGCCGAGGTCGGCGGGGTCGTCAAGCACGCGGGTCACGGCCTCCGCGAGCGCGGGCGCATCGTCGGGGGGCACGAGCAGCCCTGTCTCGCCGTCGATGACGATCTCGGGAATCGAACTGACCCGAGTTGCGACGACGGGCAGCGACATGAGCATCGCCTCGAGGAGCGCGAGCCCGAACCCCTCCCAGCGCGCCGGATGCACGAGCAGGTCGGCGCGCCGAAGCCACGCAGTGACGTCCGGGACGCGGCCGGGAAGAAGCAGCGGCACATCGAGCTTGCCGGCGAGCCGTTCCAGCTCCTCGCGCTGCGGCCCTTCCCCCAGCACGACGAGCACGGCGTCCGCATGGCGACGGTGGATCTCCGGCAACGCGCGGACCGCGACATCGAGGCCCTTCTGCCGTTCGAGCCGAGAGACCGCCAGCAGGACACGTGCGCCTCTGGGCATGTCATCAGGCGGATTCGTCCCCCACGCAGCAGGCGGCTCGTCCAGCCCGTAGTGGATCACCTCTAGCTTGCCCGCCGGGAGACCGACCCGCTCGACCTGAAACCGGGCGAGCGCCTCCGTGATCGCGATGATGCGTGACGCGCGCCGTGCCAGCGCGCGCTCGACGAAGCGAAACGAGCCGGCGCGAAAGGGATCGTCGTTGTGCTTCGTCGATACGAGTCGCCGCGCGCCGAGTGCCCCGTACACGTCGGCGTGCACGAGGTGCGTGTGCACGAGATCGGCCGCCCGGGTGGCACGGCATATCCGAAGAGCGAGACGAGGATCCAGGTCACGGGGTGCCGGTATCCGCTCGAACGGAACGGTCAGCGCCTCGTAGAACGGATCCGGCGCGCGCGACGTGTCGTCCAGCCCGAGAAAGCAGACGTCGACACCGCGTTCGGCCAGTGCCGGCAGGAGCGTGAGCAGATGCCGTTCGGATCCGCCGATCCCGCCGATCCGGTGAATGTGGAGAACCTTCACCGACGCGAAGCGCGCCGCGCGAGTGCCCAGTCCACCGCGGCAGCCGCCGGCAGGGCGATGAGGAAGTCGGTCGCCACGCGGTAGCGCGTCGCGCCGACGAACACGATCGCCGCAAGCGCCTGGTAAGCGAGCACTGCGAGCACGAGCACGACGAAACGTCGCGGCACCACTAGGAGCCCGAGTAGGCCGAGCACATAGAGGAACGACATGTAGAGGGGCTGGGCCCAGGTCCGGATGAAGCCCCGACCGGAGTCGGTCGCAGAGGCCGTCGTTCGTGGATCCCACTCCATCCGGATCGCCTGACCCGCGAGCTTTGCTTTCTCGCCGGGGTGGTCGCGCACGAAGACCCAGGCCTTGTGCTGGTAGTAGCTCTCGTTGGAGCACTCGTCGACGTGGATCTTGCGGCCGCTCTGCCGGTAGATGTCGCGCGCCTCTTCGGGATTCGGAAACGGGTGGCCCGGTGGGTCCTTGACATCGTCGATCCACTTGCCCTGCGCGAGCAGGTCGTAGGTCTGCGCGTTGTTCGCCTTCCAGAGAGCCCGCGCGTCGGTCGTGAGGGCGAAGCAGCCGACCTGCACACGGTTCCGAATCACCCACGGCGCGACCGCGATCGCCGCGGCAGCGAGCACGGCGACGGGGGCCCAGCTCCAGCCGTTGCGGAAGAGGAGGTAGAGGGCGATGACGAGCGGCAGAAAGGCGAGCCGCACGTTGCCGAGCACCGCGATCCCCCCGCAGGCGCCGGCGGCCGCGGCCCACCCGAGAGAGCGACGATCCGAAGCGATGAGCGTGCAGAGGATGAGCGCCGCTGCCACGAGTTGGTCGAGCACCTCGCGGTTCAGGTGCACGTCGTGCCAGACGAGGTACGGGTTGAGCGTTGCGACGACGGCGGCGATCGTTCCGACGCGTCGCGACATGATGCGCGCACCGATCGCGTACACGAGAAAGGCCGTTGCCGTGGCGACGGCGATCTGCGCGATGCCGACCGACCACCACGTCCGTCCGAAGATCCAGTAGATCGGGACGAGGAAGAACCCGTACAGCGGTTGCGTGTAGGCGGACGGTTCACCCGGAATGAAGCCGAACGTGCCGTGGTGCACGAAGGTCTGTGCGAAGTCGTCGCTCTTGTCGGTGAACGCCGTGAGGATCTGCGCGCGCTCGTGCAGCAGGACGATCAGGCGGGGGGCAATCGCCGCGGCGGCGATCAGCCAGAGGTTGGCCTTCTTCACGCGGCTGCGACGAGGACCGGCGCTTCGACGTGCTCGCGCAGCCAAAGTTCGAGCATGAGCAGGCACCAGAGCCTGTGCCCGTGGTCGGCTCGTCCCGACTCGTGCTCGTCGAGCAGTTTGCGAACAGTCGTCTGCCGGAACCAGCCGCGGTCGTTCTGGAGCAGATCGTGCGCGGCCTCGCGCAGATCGGCGCGGAACCAGCGGCCGAGAGGGACGCCGAACCCGGACTTTCCCCGACCGGCCACGTCCGCGGGAAGCTCGCTCGCGAACGCGCGGCGCAGGGCGACCTTCCCTTCGCGTCCATGCACCTTGAGCGAATCGGGCAGGCCAAGCCCGAGCGCGACCACTGCGTGATCCAGGAGCGGCGAGCGCAGCTCGAGCGAATGAGCCATCGTCGCCACGTCGGCCTTGAGCAGGAGATCGCCGGGCAGGTACGTCGAGATGTCGAGCAGTTGCAGGCCCATGATGTCGCGTCGAGGAGGTTCGAGGGCCGTCGCTCGAGCGTGTGACGGCTCGGCCCAGAGCTCACGGCGCAGGGCGAGCGGGAAGACCTCCATCAACCGCGCGTAGCGGTGGCGTGGCTGCTCCGACGCGACGTCGAGCAGACGCGCCGCGCGGAACAGCGGCGACCGCGGCTCGCGTCGCGCGCTCGGGAGAGTCCGCAGCGCAACTGCGCCGGCCCGCGCCGCAGAAGCCGGGATACGAGCGGCCAGGCCATGCGCGACGTAACGCTCGTAGCCGGCAAAGGCCTCGTCGCCTCCGTCGCCCGAGAGCGCAACCGTCACATGCCGACGCGCCTGCTCGGCGATCAGGAACGTGGGGAACGCCGCCTCATCGCCGAGGGGCTCGTCGAAGGCCGCCGCCAGGCGAGGCAATGTGGCAGCGACGTCCTCGTCGATCTGCAGCTCCTCGTGGACCGTCCCGTAGCGCTCGGCGACCGCGCGTGCATACGAGCGCTCGTCGTAGCGCCGGTCGGCGAAGCCGATCGTGAACGTTCGCACTTGTTGTGCAGACGCCTCCGCCATCAGCGCGACGACGATGCTCGAGTCGATGCCCCCCGAGAGCAGTGCGCCCAGAGGCACGTCCGCGACCAGGCGCTTGCGAACCGCCTCGCGCACGGTGGCCCGCACTCGCTCGAGCCACTCCTCGTCGTGCTCGCTCGGCTGCGCCGGCTCGAGCCGCCAGTACGGCTCGATGCGCTCGCTCTCGCCTTCAGCGACGAGGACGTGGCCTGGAGGCAGCTTGCGGATGCCGCGCAGCGCCGTGCGATCACCCGGGACGTACTGCAGTGCCAGGTACGAGTCGATCGCCTCGAGGTCGACCTCGCGCTCCACCTCGGGGAGCCGGAGCAGGGCCTTCAGCTCCGAGGCGAAGGCCAGCGTCCCGTCGGGGAGGCGGGTCCAGAGCAGCGGCTTCTTCCCGAGGCGGTCGCGCGCGAGCACGAGTCGCTCGCGGCCTGCATCCCAGAGGGCGAGCGCGAACATCCCGTCCAACCGGTCCGCGAACTGCGGCCCGCTCTCTTCGTACAGGTGCGGTAGCACGGGCGTGTCCCCGGTCCCCCGCACGTCGTGCGCACGTAGCTCGTCGCGCAGACCACGGAAGTTGTAGGCCTCGCCGTTGAAGACGGCGATCACGTCACCGGACTCGTTGGCTACCGGCTGGTAGCCCGTGTCGAGGTCGATCACCTTCAGTCGCTGGTGACCGAGCACGCAATGGCCGAAGGCGTCGGTCGAGCCTTCATCGGGTCCGCGGTGGACGAGTGCGGCGCGCATGGCGTCCACGCGCTCGGGATTCGGCATCCCGGTGGGCGAATAGAGTCCGGCGATGCCGCACACGCAGCACATACTGCACGGGCGGTACGCGGTCGTCTCGTGCCATGTGGAGCGTCCACTCGATGACGCGGTCTGGGAGCGCTTCGCCGAGCTCCAGCGGCGCCGTCCCGGTGGCTTCGCGATCGCGGCGCTGATGCGGCCGCCGGCCCCGGCGGAGGACGAGTCTGTCTGGCTCGAGCGGGCCCGTCAGGCCGAGACTCGAGGGCCGATCGGCCTGCACACCCACTGGACGGCTCCCGACCACGCGCGGCCGACGCGCGGCCATCCCGCCGCTGTCGTCCGCGAACAGGCTCACTGGCTCCGCTCGGTGGGACTGGAGGCCGAGCTGTTCTGCGGCGGCGGCTGGTACCTGGACGAGACCGTGGCCGACACCCTCGCCGAGCTCGGCTATGCCGACTGCACCGCAACTGCGTTCCGCCCCAGCTATCTCGCGCCCGGCGAGACGCATCTCCAGCTCGGGGAACCGGCCTGGCTGGAGCTCGCAAGTGGCCGCCGCCTGCTCGAGCTGCCGACGACACATTCGATCGGAATGCTCGCGCGCGGCGTGCTCACTCGCGACCACCGGCAGTTCGTGCACGCCTACTTTCACGACACGGATCTGATCGACCCGCGCCGGGAAACCGCATTGCGCTTCGGCCTCGCGGTACTCGGCCGGAGACGTCGGCGCTCAGACCTGCGCGAGCTTCAGCGCGGCTTGCGCCCGGAGAAGACGACGTCGTTCGCGAAGAGCCGAGGCTGAAAGCGGACGAGCCGGCCGGCGATGAAGTGCAGCTGCGGCGCTTCGAACGCGCCGAGTAGCTGCCGTACAGCGCTCGGCGAGAACATCTGCAGGTGTGTCGGATCGTGTTCCGGGTCGCGCCCCAACAGGAAGCGGACACGATTCTTGAGCCGATAGGCGTTGGGCACCGACGCGACGAACGTGCCGCCGGGCCGAAGCACTCGACGCACGTCCTCGACGACCCGCCGCGGATCGCGCAGGTGTTCGAGCAGCTCCCCTGCGACGACGACGTCGAAGCTCGCATCGTCGAAGTCGAGCGGCTCGTCGAGGTCGGCCCAGCGCGTCTCGATGCCGAGCGCGGCAGCGGCGGTGAGCGCCTCCCGGTCGGCGTCGACGCCGACGATCTCGTTCCCGTCCGCGTAGGTGCGGGTGAGGCTCCCGTCCCTGCAACCGAGATCGAGCACCCTCCGCCCGGGCCCGCCGACGTAGCGGCGAAAGAGCTCGACGCGTTCGGGGCCGGCGAAGACGAATCCGGCGCCACGTTCGACGCGATTGTGCTCGGCATAGCGCTCGCTCAGCTGCTCGAGGCCCATTCACCGGCGAGCCTAGCGGGGCTCCGGGAAACCCGGAAGTAGACTCAGGTCGTGAGCACGAAGCCAGCCGCGCGGGCCGAGTCGCGGCCGGCGCCGGTCGAAGACATTCGCTCGGCCCGGCCTTACCTGCTCTCCCGCACGACGCTCGCCGCTGTCGCACGGCGGCTTGCCAGCATCGCGGCGCTCGTCGCGATCGACCTCGTGGGCCTCGTCCTCGGTGTCTTCGTCGCCCTGATCCTCCGGGAGGCCTACCTCGGCCAGTGGCCGCCGCTCTGGGGGATCCTCTGGGACACCGAGACAAACTGGCTTCCCTTTCTCACCGTCGTGACCGTCCTCGTGTTCTGGGTGGGCGGGCTCTATCGCCGCCGTGAGCTACGGGCCGGGCTCGGTCAGGTCGTCTTCTCGCTCGGGCTGGTTGCGGTGATCACCCTCGCTTTCGGACTCGGAACGGGCTACCACTTCACGACGTACGGGTTGACGCCGACCGCGCTCGTGCTGACGGCGTGCTTCATCGGCATCCTGCGCGCGAGCTACGACGTGCTGACGCGCGACGTCCTACGGCTCACCGGAGCGCGCAGGCGGACTGTCCTCGTCGGCGAGGGCGACCAGCTCGCGGAGTTGCGCCGCTCGCTGGGAACCGGTCGCAGCGGGATCGAGTACGAGTTTCTCGGGGCGGTCGCGTCCGGCGGAGAGACCGGTGGTCTGCCTGTGCTCGGAGGCCCCGATGCGATCACTCGCATCCTCAGGGAGCAGGACGTGCACGAGCTCATCGTCACCGACGGCGGCCTCAGCGAGCGTGAGCTGTTCGAGTTGGTCGAGGAAGCTCACCAGTTCGGCGTGAAGGTGAAGGTCGCGCCGCGGACGACGGAGCTCCTGCTGCAGCGCGCCGAGTACATCCCCGGCGAGGGAGCGCCGCTGTTCGAGCTGCGACCGCCCGTGCTCGCTGGCTCGCAGTGGGCGCTGAAGCGTGGCTTCGACATCGTCGTCTCGAGCATCGTCATCGTCCTCGGACTGCCGTTGTGGCTGCCCATCGCCGGGGCGGTCAAGCTCAGCTCACGCGGGCCGGTCTTCTATCGCGACCGGCGCATCGGTCTCGGCGAGCGTGCGTTCGGAATGATGAAGTTCCGGACGATGTACGCGGACGCCGCCGAGCGCCAGGCGACGCTCGAGGCTGCGAACGAAGCATCGGGGCCGCTGTTCAAGATCAAGAACGACCCGCGTGTCACACCCGTCGGAGGTTTTCTGCGCCGGTACTCGCTCGACGAGATGCCGCAGGTCCTCAACGTGCTCTGGGGCGAGATGTCGCTCGTCGGTCCGCGGCCGCTTCCCGTTCGAGACTACGAGCAGCTGCAGCCCTGGCACAGGAAGCGGTACCTCGTGCTGCCGGGGATGACTGGGCTGTGGCAGGTGTCGGGACGGATCGACCTGAGCTTCGACGACCTCGTCCGTCTCGACTTCTACTACATCGAGAACTGGTCGATCGTGTTGGACATCAGCATTCTCGCGAGGACGCTGCCCGCCGTGCTCGCGCGTCGCGGCGCGTACTAGAGCTAGCGGCGGATCAGAAGCGGGGCGCGGAGCTGGCTGAGCCCGATCGGGCTCGTGACCGACACGTGCACGACGTATGTACCGCGGCGAACGCGCTTGCCGCGTCCGTCACGCCCGTTCCAGCGGGCCGTGACGGCTCCGGCCGGGCGAAGTCCCCTGGCGACCGTGCGAAGGATTCCACCGGAGCGTGTCTCGATCGTGACGCGGACCGTGGCGTCGCGCGTGAGCGTGAACGCGACGCTGCGCGCCACGGGCGAGACACGCAGGAAGCCGAGGGTTCGGTCGAGAGTGAAGCGCCGGTCCTGGCTCGACACTCGTCCGAGGTCGTCCGTCGCGGAAACGTTCCAGTGGTAGGTGCCCTCGGGCGCCGGCACGCCTGCGGCGTCCGTGCCGTCCCAGCTCAGGTGGTAGCGAGCCGGGGCCTTCTGTCCCGCATCGAGCTCGCGGGCGGTCCCGTCGGGTGCGATCAGCTTCGCGCTCACGGTCGACGGCCGGACGAGCTTGTAGTCGAGCGCCTCCCGGTCGCCGACACCGTCGGCGTTCGGCGACAGGTTCGCGGAGGGCGGAGCGACGTAGACGCCGGTGTAGCCGATCACGAGCGCCTCTCCGACCGGCCGCTCGCCCTGGCGATCCGACGGGCGGTTCAGCACTCTTCCGTCGAAGGCGACCGTCGTCGAGCCGCCGGAGTCGAGCGCGAAGCCCGTCACGCAGCCGTAGCGGACGAGCGTGAGCGCGAGGTCCCAGTTGGTGATGCCAATGCTCCAGCCGCGCTGCCGGCCGTCCACGGCGACCATGACGATCGTGCCGTCCGTTCGCTGGCCTATGGCCGTGCGCGGGTTGCGTCCGCTCAACTGAGCCGGCGTCAGCGCCTCTCCGGCGTTGAAGATCGGTCGGCCGTTCTTCACGAGCGTTGGTCCCGAGCTGACGGCGTCGGTGACGGAGGCCCAATCGTCGATGAGCGGGATGCGGATCGTGAGCGGCTGGCCGACGACCGCCTGGTCGTGCAACGCTTGCGCGGCGGATCCGCGCGCGACGAGCACTGCCCCGTCCGGCGGGACGTCGACGCTCGAGTCTGTGAGCACCTGTTGCACCACGCCGGTGAGGTCGCGACGTGGCGCAGTCGGCGGAAACGATCCGAGGACCACCATCGTTCCGTGGGTCGCCGGCGTCTTCGCTCCCCAGACAGGCGTGAACAGCGCAGTCGCGTTGGCACGCGCCGGCTCGTTCAGCTGTGCGATCGGCTGCCAGGTCGGGTCCGCACCGTGCCAGCGTCCGAACCACGGAACCCGATCGACGTGGAGAGTGCCGCTCGTGTCCACCCCGACCGCGGCGCGTCCCAGTGCTGACTGATGCTCGACCACGCCGCCGCGGATCAACAGCCCGCTGGGCCAGCCACCCGTCCAGCTGAAGAAGTCGCCGTTGACCCCGATCGTCGTCATCTGCGCCGAGGCGTTTCGTTCCATCGAGGACACCGTTTCGCGTCCGACGACCGTCCCGTTCGACAGCAACGGCGTGAGGCTGAAGAGGCCGCCGGGCTTCGGCGCTGAGATCACGTACATCGCAACGGGCCCCGCGGGAGTCCAGCGCAGAATCCGGTCGTACGTGACGCCCGGCATCAGTTGAACCGGCCGTCCGGCCGCCGGTGATGCGACGATGAGCGCGGCGAGGACGGCGATCGGAAGCTTGCGCGACATCAGACCCCATCTCACGGTAGCCGAGCCTACGAGCGTGTTCATCGTTTCCTTACTTGCTGTGCTCGCCCTGTTGTTCGCGGGTGACGGTCGCGCAGCTTCGGGCTCGCACGACAAGCCGGTGCCGATCCTGATGTACCACGTCATCGCTGCGCCACGCGCCGGTGTCGCCTTCCCGGATCTGTTCGTGCGTCCGAGCGACTTCGCGGCGGAGATGGAGTGGCTCGCGCACAAGGGCTTTCACGCGGTGACCCTCCATCAGGTCTACGACTACTGGCAGACAGGAGGTGTGTTGCCGCATCACGCGATCGTGATCTCGTTCGACGACGGTTATCTCAGCCAGGCCACGAAGGCGTTACCAGAGCTGCACAAGCTCCACTGGCGCGGCGTCCTGAACCTCAAGGTCAACGCCGTGCAGAAGTACAACCTGCCTTTCTGGCGCGTCCGCGCGCTGATCGCAGCGGGCTGGGAGATCGACGCGCACACGATCACGCATCCGGATCTCACGAAAGTGGACGACCAGCGCCTGTGGCAGGAAGTGCACGGCTCGCGCGTCGACCTTCGGCACATGTTCCACGTTCGGGTCGACTTCTTCTGCTATCCCAGCGGCCGCTACGACGCGCACGTCATCGACGCAGTCCGCCGTGCGGGGTATCTCGCGGCCACCACGACGAACTACGGGCTCGCGAGCCCAGCGAGCCCCTACACCCTGAGCCGCGTGCGGATCAACGGTTCGGACGGCCTACTCGGCTTCGAGCACAAGCTCCAGGCCCTGGTGCACTAGGGCGTGTAGGCAGGCGCCTTAGCCATACTGGGCGCGTGGCTGGAGCACCCAAGATCCTGGCCGTCGCGTCCGCGACGGACCTCGACTTCCGCTACGGCTGCACGCCCGCCTGGTGGCAGATCTGGAAAGGGCTGTACGAGGTCGGGGTCGACCTGATCGTCACGCCCTACCGCGGGCGGGCGGTCGAGTCGCCGTGGTGGCGGACGGCGCCCAACCCGCTCTACCGCGAGGCGGAGCTGTTCGCGGGGGCCCGGGGACTCGCCGCGCGGCTCAAGGGCGACACGCTGCTGCGGCGGGCCGAGAGTCATCCGGAGGACGGCGTCGGCGACAAGCTGACGCGCGAGGCGATCTGGCGCTACGTGACACCGCGCTGGCAGCGTCATCTCGATCGCATCCTCGAGCGCGAGCCCGACATCGCCGCGGTGATCGTCTTCACCGTCCCGATGGCGCACCTGCGCGGGATTCCAACGCACCTTCGTGAGCGGTTCGACGTTCCCGTGGTGTTCTACGACGGCGACGTGCCGATGAGCTTGCCGGAGTTCGGCGGGATGGATACCGGCTTCAACTACTACCACGGTGCCGACCCGTCGGAGTACGACCTCGTGCTGTCCAATTCCGAGGGCGGCCTGGAGCGGTTGCGCGAGCTCGGTGCGCGGCGTGCCGAGGCGGTCTTCTGGGCGGCGGATCCGGAGGTGTTCCAGCCCGCTCCGGTCGAGAAGGAGTACGACGTCTTCTTCTACGGGTACGGCGACAAGTTCCGGCGCGAGTGGATGGAAGCGCTCGTGGGCGAGCCGAGCCGGCGCGGGCCCGAGATCGACTTTGCGCTCGGAGGCCGGGACTTCCGCGGAGACATCGGTAATGCGCGCGTGATCGGCGACGTTCCGTTCAACGTGTTCTCGCAGGCGATCTCGCGCGGGCGGATCAACCTGAACATCACGCGCCGGTCGCACGCGACGGTCTATGCATCCTCGACCTGTCGCCCGTTCGAGCTTGCCGCTGCCGGTGCAGCGATCGTCTCCAATCCGCACGAGGGCATCGAGCGCTGGTTCGAGCCCGGCTCCGAGCTGCGAGTCGTGTCCACGGCCGAGGAGGCCGTCGCGGCTTACCGCGAGCTGCTCGACGACCCCGCCGCGGCAGAGGCGATGGGGCGCCGAGCCCGCGAGCGTGTGCTCGACGAGCACACCTATGTCCATCGCGCGCGCCAGATTCTCGATCTGGTCAACGCTCCGACGCCCGTGCCCGCACATGGCTGAGCTCGCGGAAGTCCCGGCTCCCCCGGTGGCCGAAGTCCTCGCGCAACTCGGCGAGCTGAGGCGGATCGCCATTGTTCCGTCACTGAACGAGGAGTCGTCCATCGGGCGCGTGATCGACGAGATCCGAGCGTTCGATCAGGGCTTCGACATCGTCGTCGTCGACGACGGCTCGACCGACCGCACCGCGGGCATCGCGGCCGATCGCGGAGCGCATGTCCTCCGTCTCCCGTTCAACCTCGGGATCGGCGGCGCCGTTCAGACGGGCTACCGGTTCGCGTTCGAGCACGGGTACGACCTCGCAGTTCAGGTGGACGGCGACGGCCAGCACGATCCGGCGCAGCTACCCGCGATCCTCGGTCCCGTGCTCGCAGGCGAGGCCGACCTCTGTGTCGGCTCGCGCTTCGCGGAGGGGACCGGCTACCAGTCGTCGTTCGCGCGGCGGATGGGCATCCGTGTCTTCGCTTTCGTCGTATCGGCGGTGGTGCGTCAGCGCGTCACCGACACGACGTCGGGCTTTCGCGCGGTCAACCGCAAGGGCATCGCGCTCTTCGCAGCCGACTATCCGCACGATTATCCCGAGGTGGAAGCGACGGTCATGTCGGTCAAGCACAAGCTGCGGCTCCGCGAAGTGCCGGTCGTGATGCGAGAACGAGCCGGAGGCGCGTCGTCGATCACCGCTCTCCGCTCGATCTACTACATGACGAAGGTCCTCCTCGCGATCTTCGTCGGGCTCTTTCGCCGCTATGCCGTCCCGTTAGAGGAGGAACACCACCGATGACACCGCTTCCCGTTTCGATCGCCGCGGCGGTCGCCTCGTTCCTGTTGCTCGTCGTCGTCTTCGAGCTGATCCGGTCGCGTCGCCTACGCGAGCGCTATGCGTTGCTCTGGCTGCTCACCGGAGTCGTGTTGCTGGCGCTCTCGGTCTGGCGGGATGGGCTCAACACGATCGCGGGCTGGTTCGGTGTCGAGACCTACCCGCCGGCGATCCTCGGTGCGGTCGGAGCACTGTTCATCCTCCTGGTGTTACTTCACTACTCGACGGTCATCTCGCGCCTGTCGGATCAGAACACGATCCTCGCCCAGCGTTTGGCGCTGCTCGAGCAGCAGCAGCGCGAGGGCGTTACGGGATCGTCACCTTGACGGGACGGCTCACCACATAGACGTCGCCGAGCTTCGGATCGTCCAGCCAGTTGGCGGCGACGCCGATCCTGTATGTCCACGTTCCGTGGCCGGGTCGATCGTCGAAGGTCGTCGATCGCGACGAGCCGACCTCGTCCATGAACAGCTGGCAGCTGTCAGGTGAGTTCCGAAGCCGTCCAGGACAGGCAGCGCCGTCGCCGGGCCCTTTCTTGCGCAGCACGCGGTAGAAGACCGACGCGCCGGCGGTACGCCGTGCGTGCCAACCGAGCCGCACCACGCCACCTTGCGCTTTCGCCTCGAGCCCGATCGACTGGGAGACCGGGATCAGGCTGTCCCCGTCGCGTACAGCGGACTTCGCGCCGTCGTGCAGCCGAGGGACGGCGGCGATGACCCCCAGCGGCAGGACCGCGAACACAGTGGCCGCTGCCGCGAGCGCGATCGTCAGCTTGCGTCTGTCGAGTCCGAACGGTCGCTCGGCCGGCCACGGACGGACGCCCGGGACGAGCAGGACGACCGCGGCGGCAAGCAGCAGATAGGCCGGGAACGCCGGCATCAGGATCCGGAAGAAGCTCGCGTCCTCGACCGACGCGGGGATGTACGTCCCCTTGGCGAGCAGGAAGACGATGAACCAGCTGCCGACGAGCAGGAACGCCCGCCGCGATCGCGCGAGCAGCGCGATGCAGCCGGCGACCGGTAGCCACTCGATCACCCGGGAGGCCCAGAAGTGCTCCCGCAGGGCGTCGAGCACCTGCTGCAAGTGAGCCCAGCTGTTGAGGCTCGGGCTGTGGATCCGGTGCAGCAGGCTGTCGATCCCGACGGCGAGGCGTAACCGCTCGGCGGGCGCGGCGGCGAGCTCGCCGAGGCCGCGGTACTTCCAGAGCGCCAGGGTCAGGAGCGTCGGAGCCAAACCCGCGGCGAAGAGCAGCAGGGCGCGCCGGCGTTCGACCACGAAGAGCAGTGCCGGCGCGACGAGGAAAATCGCGTTCGAGGGCTTGATCGCGATCGACCAGCCCGCGGCGAGCCCCGCGCCCGCCGCAGCCTCCCAGCCCGGCGACTCCAGCGCGCGTAGGCAGAGATAGGCCGAGACGAGGAGCGCGACGGTCGCCGGGAAGTCCGGTACCGACGAGAGGCCGAGCTGCTGGGGCAGCGTCAGCTCCGTGTACTTCTGGTGGTACCCGGGCTCGACGAACAGGATGCCGAGGTAGGGCAGGAGGATCCAGAGCAGGGCGGCGAAGTAGCCGAACAGCCGGCCGGCGAACCGGCTCGCGATTCCGTACACGCACAGCAGCGCGACGGGCAACAGGACCAACGTGTTGAGGAGCACGATCGCCGGCAATGCGGAGACGAGGTTCGGGCCGGCGAACCACGAGACCGGTAGCAGCATCAGCGACCACCCGTAGCCGACGTAGGCGGGCGGGAGGTGACCGTGCCCGAGTAGGTAGGCGCCGGAGTAGTGCCAGAGCTGGTCGCCGCCCGCGTAGTAGAGCCAGCCGTTGTGGCGCACGGTCACGGCGAGAGCCAGAACAGCGATCCACTGCACGATGAGCAATGCACCCAGCACGTACGCGGGGCGGACCGCCGTCGCCACGCGCTGGGCGCGGCGCAGCCTGCTTGCGACTGCGTCGAACGCAGCCGGCCCGGCGATCGTCTGCGAGCTCATTCTGCAACCTCTGCCCAATGAGCGTAGGGAGGGGGCGTGTTGCCCAGGGGAACCGGGAGGTTCCCCTGGGCGTGCTTCAGGAAAGGGGCTCGTGGGGGAAACATGGTTCCCCCCACGGGAGCGAGCCGCAGGCGAGCGACGCTCACGCGTTCGCGCCGGCGGTTGTGCCCGCGTGCTCGCGGTACCACGCGATCGTCCGCTCGAGCCCCGCGCGGAGCGGGGTCTGCGCCTCGAAGCCGAAGAGCTCGCGCGCACGGGTCGCGTCGAGGCTGCGCCGGGGCTGTCCGTTCGGCATCGATGTGTCCCATGCGATCTCGCCCTCGAAGGCCGTCAGCTCGGCGATCAGCTCGGCCAGCTCACCAATCGAGATCTCCTCGCCTGTACCGAGGTTCACAGGGTCAGGGCCGCTGTAGCGTTCGCCGGCGAGCACGAGCCCGTCGACGCAATCGTCGACGTAGAGGAACTCGCGTGTCGGTGTTCCGTCGCCCCAGAGCGTGACTCGCTCGCGATTCTCCAGCATCTTCCGGATCAGGTCGGGGATCACGTGCGAGGTCTGCAGGTCGAAGTTGTCGCGGGGACCGTAGAGATTCGCCGGCAGGAGGAAGATCGAGTTGAGCCCGTACTGCTCCCGGTAGGCCTGCGCACCGACGAGGATCGACTTCTTGGCGACGCCGTAGGGAGCGTTCGTCTCCTCCGGATAGCCGTCCCAGAGTTCGTCCTCGCGGAACGGCACCGACGCGAACTTGGGGTACGCGCACACGGTGCCGACGATGACGAGCTTCTCCATGCCCTGCTCGCGCGACAGCTCGAGCACGTGGGCGCCCATCATCAGGTTCGCGTACCAGAACCGTCCGGGGCTGGCCCTGTTCGCGCCGATGCCTCCGACCTCGCCGGCCACGTGAAAAACCCGGTGCGGACGCGCGTCCCGAAACAGCCGCTCCGCGTCGTCGCGGCTCGTCAGGTCGTAATCCGCCTTACGCGCTACGAACACGTTGTGACCTTCTCCCTCGAGCCGCTCGACGAGGTGTGAGCCGAGGAACCCGCCGCCGCCGGTGACGAGGACTCTCATGCGGGCGCGCGTGAGGGCGTGAGCCAGTCGACGCGGCCGATCCAACGGGGACGGTTCTCCGCGTACCACGCGATCGTCCGCGCAACACCCTCTTCCCAGGGGACGCGCGGCTCCCAGCCCGTCTCCCGGTTGAGCTTCTCGTAGCCGACCCGCAGCGCCATGACCTCGCTCGCTCCTGGCCGGTACCGCTCGGCAGTGGAGACGATCTCGCGTGCGTCCCAGTAACCCTGCTCGCGACCAACGCGCAGGATCAGATCCGCCCAGTCGCGCATCGAGATGTTCTGCCCCTGGCCGTAGACGTAGAGATCGCCGGGGATGCCGCGTGCCGCAACGGTCAGGTGGCCACGCACCCCGTCGATGCAGAAACAGAAGTCGCGCATCGGGTCCAGCTGTCCGAGCTCGATCGTCTCGCGCATCAGTGCCTGCGTGATGATCGTGCCGGTGACGTAGCGCGGGTTCTGCCGGGGGCCGTAGTTGTTGAACATGCGCGTCACGACGCCGGGCAGGCCGAAGGCGTCGTGGTAGTTCATGGTCAGGAAGTCGGCGGCGACCTTGGACGTCGCATAGATGGACTTTGGATTGATCGGGGAGCGTTCGTGCAGGATCAGCCCGCCGTCATCGTCGAAGTCGTGGTGGTGCGCGACGGCTTCGTGCGGATTCCCATACTCCTCCGACGTTCCTGCCGTGTCGAACTTCTCGAGCTCGAGGCCCTGGTCGACGATCGACTGCAGCAGGTTGAGCGTGCCGAGCGTGTTGGCCATCACCGTCTCGTAGGGCCGGTGCCACGACTCGCCGACATGTGCCTGGGCGCCGAGGTGGAAGACGTACGGCTTGTCCGGCGCTTTCAGTAGCTCCTTGACGAGATAGTCGACGGACGTCTTGTCTGTCAGGTCGGCGAAGTGCACGTGGAGGCGGTCGCGCAGCGCGCCGATGTTGTTCAGCGCTCCGCTGGAGGTGGCACGCACGAAGGCGTGCACGTTCGCATCGAGGTGTACGAGCGCCTCGGTGAGGTGCGAGCCCATGAACCCGTCCGCACCCGTGACGAGACACGTGCGGTCGGCGAAGAAGTCGCTGAACTCGCGCCGCAGGTCCGCGAGCCCGTCCTCAGTCCAGGTGGGGTCGTGTGGGTCTGATTTCATGCAGCGGTGCCCGCCGACGAGCAGCCCAAGGGTAGCCCGGCGCGCGGCCGGAGCGCGATTCGAAGCGGAGTCTTTACAGGGCTCTCATATGTGACGTTGAGCCTGGCCGCCGGAGTCGCCGGCGCATACCTCGCGCACAAGTTCGGTCGGAACATCGTGACAGACGGGTTCATGGCTGCCTACGGGGTCTACCTCGTGCTCGTGCTAGGGGCGCAGGCCTTCCGCATGGTCGTCGTCCCCGACCTGACCCGGGCCGAGGCCGCGGGGAAGCTGGGCGGAGAGTTCTGGGCGTACGCGATCGCATTCCTCGCCGTTGCCGTGCCGGCGACGATCCTGGCGGCGGCCTTCCCGAGCTTCTGGGGCGAGTTGATCACAGGCCGACTTCCGCACGAGTCCGCTGTGATCGCTGCCGATGCGCTGCCGTGGCTGATCGCGGCCGCGTTCCTCCAGTTGATCGCCGCCCTCGCCGCAAGTGCGCTCGCCGCCCGAGACAGCTATGCCCCGGCGGCGGTGGCTTTCGCGCTGGGCGGCGTCGGCGGCGTCGTCTTCTTCATTGCGCTGGCCGATACGCACGGGCTCGTGTCGCTCGCGTGGGGTCTCGCATTCAACGGCGCGATCGCGATCGGGGTGCCACTCGTCGTTCTGCTGCTGCGCGGAAGCAGGATCCGGCGCCAGCCCGACGTTCCTCTGCGACTCGGACATCGCCTGTGGCGTTTGCTGTACGGCGCTTCCGTGCCAATCGCCGTGCAGGGCCTGTATCTGATCGCGCTTCGCTTCGCGGCGGGCACGGGCGAAGGGAACGTCACGAGCCTGTCGTACGCGTACTTGCTTGCCGCGACGTTCGTCACGGCGACCGCGTTCTCGCTCTCGTTGATCTCAGCCGCACCGCTGACCAGGCGCGGTGTCGATCCCGAGAGCGCCGCCGAGCATGTCGTCCACTCGGCCTGGGTCTCGCTTGCGTTCGTCGGAGCGGCGGCGGGCCTGGTCGCGCTCGTCGGCGGCCGCTTGGTGACGGCTGTCCTCGGTGACGCCTATGCGGGGTCGGTCGGCGACGAGCTCGGCCGTCTCGTGGTCTTCCTCTCGCCGTGGATGGTCGCGAGCGCCGCGTTCTCGATCACCTACCCGCTCCTCTTCGTCATGCACAGAACGCGGCTGCTCATTCCGCTCGCCGTCGCCGGGCTGCTCGTCGACATCCCGATCTCGATTGTCGGTCGCAGCCTGTGGGGCCTGACAGGAGTAACGGTCGCACTCGGCGTCTCGACGCTTCTGCTCGTGCTCGGCCTGATGGCCGCACTCTCCCCGCGCATGCTCGCGCTGACCGTGGTCGGTCTGGGACGGTTGTCGCTACTCGTCGCGGCCGCTACGGCCCTGGCCTTCGGCGGGGCGTCCCTCCTGCTCAGCGCAGTGCCGGCGGCGCTCGCCGGCCTCGGGCTCTACGCCTTGCTGCTCGCCGCGATGCGCGAGCTCGGTTTGTCGCAGGCGTGGCACTACGTGCGCGCCCTCCACTGACATGCACACCCCGTAGAATCAGCGGGATGTCCGGGCCCGAGGCGAAAAACCCGGCGCCTGCAGGCATTTCCTCGCCGGAGGAGATCGATGTCGCCGCCCTCTTCGAACGGCTCAGCGAAGAGCTTCGTCGTGGTGCGGCTGCGGGCGCGTCGCCGGCTGCCGCGTTCGCGTCGACGCGGGCGCTGGCCGAGCGCTTCTGGCCGGTCACCGCGGAGCGCGAGGCGGGCGGAGGGCTCAAGGGATTCGCGAAGCGTGTACTCCGGAAGCTGATGCGCTGGTACGTGGAGCCGCTCGCTGCCGACCAGCGCGTCTTCAACGACTCAGTGCTCAAGCTCGTCGACGCGCTCTCAGAACGCGCCGACGCGTCGGCAGCCGGCCGCGAGCAGGCCGAACGGCTCGTCCGCGAGCTCGAGGAGCGGCTGACGCGGCTCGAGCGGCGAGGTCCCGCCGGTGCGGCGCAGGCTGCGCCGACCGTCGCCGTACAGCCCGCGGCCAGGGCGGTTCCGGATTACTTCGCCTTCGAGAGCCGGATGCGCGGCAGCGTCGATGCGATTCGCGAACGCCAACGCCGATACGTCGACGACTTCCGCGGGAACGCGCCCGTGCTCGACATTGGCTGCGGGCGCGGTGAGCTGCTCGGGTTGCTGCGCGAAGCCGGAGTCCACGCCCGTGGCATCGATGCCGACGCCGACATGGTTGCCTACGCTCGAGGCGAAGGGCTCGAGGTGGAACACGCGGACCTCGTCGAGCACCTGGAACAGCTCGTCGACGGATCCCTCGGCGGAATTTTCATGGGCCAGGTCGTGGAACACCTGCCCGCCGGCACCCTCGTCCGTGCGCTAGGGCTTGCGGCCGCGAAGCTCCGGCCGGGTGGCGTCCTGGTCGCCGAGACGATCAACCCGCTGTCGCCGCTCGCGCTGCGCAGCTACTTCGCGGATCTCACGCACGCCCAGCCACTCGTTCCGGAGACACTCGAGCTGCTCGCCCGTCAGGCCGGCTTCGCGGATACCGAGCTGCGCTTTCTCAACGAGCCCGCCGAGCGGCTTACCGAGCCTGACGATCCGGTCATCGCGGCGAACGTGCGCCGCCTGAACGAGCTCCTGTTCGCGCCGCTCGACTACGCCCTCATCGCGCGCACCGCCGTGGATGGCTAGCGACATCCGTCTTGCCGTTGTGTCACAGACACGGAACCGTCTTGGCCGTACGCTGTCGGTGGGCGGGTGTGGTGGGACCCTGCTCCACGCGCGTGTACATCTAGAGGTGCGCTGGTGAGAATCGCCGTGTGCGCACCGCAGGTGCCGTTCGCCCGCGGCGGCGCCGAGATCTTCGCCGACGATCTCGTCGCTGAGCTGCGCGCGCGCGACCACGAGGCTGATCTCGTCACCGTTCCGTACAAGTGGTATCCGGGCGAGCGCGTCCTCTCGCAGGCGTTTCTGTGGCGGTTGCTCGACGTGACCGAGGCCGACGGCCGCACGATCGACCTCGTCATCGCGACCAAGTTCCCGTCCTACGCGGTGCGTCATCCCAACAAGGTCGTCTGGCTCCTGCATCAGTTCCGCCAGGCGTACGAGCTCGACCGCACCGAGCTCGGCCAGTTCGGCGAGAGCGCGGAGGAGCGCGCCACGCGCCGGGCGGTGCAACGGCTCGACCGGGTGGCTCTGGCTGAGGCGCGCAAGGTGTTCGCGACTTCGCGCAACGTCGCCGAGCGGCTCGAGCGCTCCACCGGAATCATCCCCGAGGTGATGCCGCATCCACCGCAGGAGCTGCCGTACCGCACCGAGAGCTACGACGACTTCGTCCTCTCGGTCGGCCGTCTCGACCGTGCAAAGCGGCACGAGCTCTTGCTCGACGCACTCGCTGCGGACTCGACGCTTCGTTGCGTCATCGTCGGCGACGGGCCCGACCGCGAGCGGCTCGAGCAGGTGGCCGAGCGACACGGACTGGACGGCCGCGCACTCTTCGCCGGCCGCGTGGACGAGGAGGAGCTCGCCGACCTTTACGCACGCTGCCTCGCCGTCTACTACGCGCCCGTGGATGAGGACTTCGGGATGGTTCCGTACGAGGCGTTCCTGTCGGAGAAGCCCGTCCTCACCACAACCGATGCAGGCGGCCCGCTCGAGGTCGTTGCCGACCGTCGGACGGGAATCGTCTGCGAGCCGCAGGCGGCAGCCCTCGCCGAGGCGTGTTCGTGGTTGCGCGAGCACGTCGACGAGGCGAAGGCCTGGGGCCAGGCCGGCAAGGAGATCGCTCGTCGTGTCTCCTGGGACGAGACGATCGCCCGGTTGTTGTCGTGACCCGGCCGGCCGCACGCGGTGCGCTCTGGCGGCTGCAAGCCTGCGCCATGCGGCGTCCTCAGTCGCCCCCGCTCCCGTACTTTTCAAGTACGAGGGCTCCCTGCGTCCTTGCCTGGCTTGGTTTTCGCTCGCCAGAGCAGCACACATGCGACCGTCCGGATCACGTTTCGTGAAGGTCGCCTACTACTCGCCGCTCCCGCCGGAGCGGTCGGGAATCGCCGATTACTCCGCGCTCCTCCTGCCGGCGCTGGGCCGGCTCGTCGAGGTCGAGGTCGTTCGTCGAGGCAGGACGCGGCCGGTCGCTGCCGACGTCGCGCTCTACCACGTCGGCAACGACCCCGAGGCGCATGGCTGGATCGTGGAAGCGTTACGGCGCCGGCCCGGCGTCGTTGTCCTTCACGACTTCGTGCTGCATCACCTCGTCGCCGGCCTGACGATCGGACACAAGGACGGACCGGGTTACCTCGCGGCGATGGAGAGAGATGCGGGCGTTCCCGGCCGGCTGCTCGCGCATGGAGTGCTCGACGGTCGCGTGGCGCCGATCTGGGAGACGCGGCCCGACGAGTTTCCGCTCGTCGGCGAAGTCCTTTCGCAGGCAACGGGTCTGATCGTCCACTCGCGTTACGTCGAAGAGCGCGCACGCACCAGCGGCTACCACCGGCCCGTCTGGCGGATCCCGCATCCGGCGTGGCCCGTCGACGGCGGCGTGCCCGCCGAAGTCGAAGGCCGGCCGCTCTTCGGCTGCTTCGGACATCTCAACGCAAGCAAGCGGCTGCCGCAGCTGCTCGAGGCTTTCGCGCTCGTGCGCGAACGTCATCCGAGCGCAAAGCTGCTTCTCGTCGGCCCGGCCTCGCCGCGCTTCGACGCAAGCCGCCTCGGTGGTGACGGCGTCGAGCGGATCGACTACGTGGGCGAGGAGCGGCTCTGGTCGCTGATGGCCGCCTGCGATGCGTGCATCTCGCTTCGGGCGCCAACCATGGGGGAGACCTCCGGCAGCGTCATTCGGGCGCTCTCGCTCGGACGGCCGCTCGTTGTGAGCGACCTCGGCTGGTTCTCGGAGCTTCCCGACGACGTTGCGCTCAAGGTGCCGGTCGACGAGGAGGAAGTCGCTTCCCTCGCCGCCGGCCTCGAGTTGCTGGCGTCGAGCGAAGCGACGCAGCGGGCGATGAGCGACGCCGCTGGCGCCTACGCCCGGGACGAGCACGACCTGGGTGCTTCGGCCGAGCGGTACGCCGCCGCACTCGAGGAGGCCGCCGGCGGGCCGGCGGTCGCGGACGCAGTCGTCGCCGAGGTCGCGAAGGCCGCCGCGGAAATCGGCATCGAGCCCGGAACTCCGTTCGCAACCGAGCTGGCGGGGCAACTCGACGAGCTGGGGCTGGCGCGCAACGGCCGACCGGAGCCCGCTCCGCCTCCGAGGCAGAACCGGTTCGCCCGAGTCCCGATCTGGGTGTGGCTGGTGGGACTCGTGGTCTTCTCCGCTGTCTTCCGCTACGGCCTCTCGCGTCGCGTCGTCGCTCCGTGGATCATGGTCGACGAGCTGATCTACTCGGAGCTCGCGAAGAGCTTCGCCGCGACCGGCCACTTCCTCATCCGCGACACGCACCACGGCGCCTACGGGGCCGTCTATCCGATTCTGATCGCGCCTGCGTGGCGCCTGTTCGCATCGGTCCCGGATGCGTATGCGGCCGCGAAGACGATCGGCTCGGTCGTCATGTCGTTGACGGCGATCCCCGTCTACTTCCTCGCGCGCCGGCTGCTGCCGCCGTTGTCGGCCCTGATCGCGGCCGCGCTCGCCGTGGCCGTACCCTCGATGATGTACACGGGGACGCTGATGACGGAGACGGTGTTCTATCCCGTCTTCGCCTGCGTGGCGCTCGCGCTGGTGCTCATGCTCGAGCGACCCACGGTGCTGCGGCAACTCGTGCTCCTCGGGCTGTGCCTGCTCGCGTTCCTCACCCGCACGCAGGCGATCGTGCTCATACCTGCCGTTGCGACTGCGCCGCTGCTGCTCGTCTGGCTCGACCGCCGGCGGCTCCGGATGCTCGCGGACTTCCGCGCCCTGTACGGACTACTCGTCGTCGCCGTCGTCGCCGTGCTCGTCGTCCAGCTCGCGCGCGGGCACTCGCCGGTCGACATTCTGGGTAGCTACAGCGTCACCGGCCACACGACCTACCGGCCGGGACAGGTCGTCAAGTGGGTGCTGTACCACCTGGCAGAGCTCGACCTGTACCTCGCCGTTGCGCCGTTCGCGGCCCTGCTGTTACTCACTGCACTCGGCCGTTCGCTGGACCGACCTCTCCGCGTCTTCCTCGCCGCGACGCTGCCGCTGACCGCCTGGCTCGTGCTCGAGGTTGCCGCGTTCGCGTCAGCGTTGTCGCCTCGTGTCGAGGAACGGAATCTCTTCTACGTCGCGCCGCTGTTCCTGATCGCGCTGCTCGCCTGGATCGACCGCGGCCTCCCTCGTCCGCCGCGCGCCGTCGCGGTCGCGGCCGTCGTCGCGGCGGCGCTGCCGGGTGTGCTGCCGTACCGCACGCTCATCGGCCCTTCCGCCGAGGCGGACACGCTCGCGCTCATGCCGCTCTGGTGGCTGCAGGAGACGGTCATCGGGCTGGACACGATCGCAGTTGTGGTCGTCGCGGTGGGAGCGCTTGTCTCGTTGCTCTTCGTGAGCATCTCGCCGCGCTACGCGCTGGCGCTGCCGCTGGCGGTCTTCGTCTGGTTCGCGTTCACGACCGAACGGATCGAGCGCTTCGACCACGGGTTCCCGAAGGCGTCCGTCGGCGCCCTCTTCGAGGGCATTACCGCGCCGAAGCGGGACTGGGTCGACGCCGCCGTCGGCCGGCACGCCGACGTTGCCTTCGTCTTCTCCGGCAAGGATCCGACGCACCAGCCGCTGACGCTCTGGGAGAACGAGTTCTACAACCGCAGCATCGGCCCCGTGTACGACCTGCGGCAGCCCTCGATGGGCGATCTGCCGGAGACGAAGGTCACGGAACGCCCCGACGGTGTCCTGCTCGCCGACGGTCAGCCGGTCCGTCACCCGTACGTCCTGAGCGAAGAGTCCGTTCCGCTGGCGGGCAACGTCGTCGCGCGCGACCAGCGACGAGGAATGGTGCTGCGTCGAACCGACGGCCTGGTCGCGATCGGCTACCGCGTTCGCGGCCTCTATCTCAACGACACCTGGTCCGGCAAGCGCGTCGAGTACACGCGTCTGCGCTGTCGGGGCGGGAAGGTCACTGCCGAGATCACGAGTGACGTTCATCTCTTCTCCGGGCCGCAAACCGTTCGTGCCGCCGGGCGGAGCGTGACATTCAGTCCGGCAGACACCGCGACGCTGACCGTCCCGCTGCGCCCGCAGAACGGTGTCTGTCGCGTCGTGTTCACGGTCTCGCCGACAGCCGTCCCGGGGAAGGGCGATCAGCGTGTGCTCGGCGCGCACTTCCTCGCGTTTCGCTACTCCGGTCCGTGAAGATCGCCTACGACGTCACGCCGCTCTCGCATCCGCGAACGGGCGTGGGCAACTACATCCTCGGCACGCTGCAAGGAATGGTCGAGGCGGCCGGGGGCGAGGACGAGCTGGTCGCGTTCGGGCCGGTGAGCATCCGTGGCCGCAAGCTCCTCGACGAGACCCTCGGCGGGCTGCCGGTATCGCGCAGTCTCGTGACCGTTCCGTTCGCTCATGCTGTACGAACCGTCTGGTCTCGATTCCGCCGTCCGTCCGTCGAGCGTTTTCTCGGCCCGGTCGACGTCGTCCACTTCAGCGACTGGATGGTCCCGCCCTCCGGCGCGCGCGTGCGGGCGACGATGATCCACGACCTCGGGCCACTGCGCTATCCCGAACGGCTGCACCCCCGCACCGTCAGCATGCACACCGCCACGGCGAAAGCGGCGACGACCTCCGACGTCGTCTTCAGCAACTCCGAGTTCACCGCGGACGACATCGTCGAGCGGCTCGGGATTCCGCGGGCACGCATACGTGTCGCGTATCCCGGCGTGAACGCCCGGTACGGACCGGAAGGCAAGCGACGTGACCTCCGGCGGCGGTACGTGTTCACGACCGCGACTGAGGGCTGGCGCAAGAACCGCCGGGTCGTCGAAGCCGCCGTGCGCCAACTCGGCGCCGACCTCATGCTGGCTTCCCTCGGAGCGGACGGGCTCGGCTATGTCGCGGACGACGAGCTGCCCGCCCTGTATCGCGGTGCAGAGGTCTTCGTCTACCCGTCGCGGTTCGAGGGCTTCGGCATGCCCGTGATCGAGGCGATGTCGTGCGGGGTTCCCTGTGTCGTCTCCTCCCATCCCTCGCTGGACGAGGCCTGCGGCGACGCGGCTCTGCGCGCGGATCCAGACAGCCCGGAGGAGTTCGCGGAGGCAATCACGCGTGCGCTGGCGCAACGAGACGAGCTCGTGCGGCGCGGCTTCGAGCACGCGCGGCGGTTCACGTGGCTGGAGACGGGCCGCGCCCACCTGCAGGGTTACGCTGAGGCGCTGTGATAAGCGTAGCCATCGACGTCTCTCCGCTCGTGCAGACACGAGCGGGGACAGCTCGCTACCTGAACGGACTCCTGCGCGAGCTGCGACGCCGCGACGACGTCGAGGTCTCGGCCCGGTCGTTCGGCGGGAGGGACCGGCTTTCGACCCTCATTCGCGACGCTGTTTGGTACCCGTTCCTCGTCGGCCGTGAGCAGGCGGCCGACGTGCTCCACTGCCCGACCTATCGAGGACCCCTGCGGTCGCGCCTCCCGCTGGTCGTGACCGTCCACGACCTGGCGGTGCTGAGGCATCCGGAGGCGTTCAACCGCTGGACGCGCTCGTACAGCCCGCGCATCGTGCCGCGTGTCCTACGCGGATCCCGGCGCGTCATCGCGGTCTCCGAGTTCACGCGACGCGAGCTGATCGAGCTGCTCGCCGTCCCTGAGGATCGCATCCGGGTCGTGCCGAACGCGATCGCGGACGAGTTCACGCAGCACGGCCCTGCCGAGCAGGGCGAATACGTGCTTGCCGTCGGCACGCTCGAGCCGCGCAAGAACCTCGATCGTCTCGTCGAGGCCGTCCGGAGCACGCACACAGAGCTGCGCATTGTCGGCGCCCGTGGCTGGGGCGGAGTCGAGGTCGGAGGCAACGCTGTGCGCTGGCTTGGTGAGGTGAGCGACGCCGAGCTCGCACGTCTCTACCGCGGGGCAGCCTGCGTCGCCTATCCCTCGCTGTACGAGGGTTTCGGGATTCCGGTCCTCGAAGCGATGGCGTGTGGCGTCCCCGTCGTCACAACGCGAGGCACGGCGATGGAGGAGGTCGCGAACGGCGCCGCGGTTCTGGTCGACGCACGCGATCCCGCTGAGATCGCGGCGGGGATCGCGCGAGCCGTGGCGGACCGGAGCACACTGGTCACCAAGGGCCTCGAACGTGCTCGTGCGTTCCGCTGGGATACGGTTGCCGCCGCGACGTTGGACGTGTATTGCGAGGCAGTCTCGTGAGCGATCGCCCGCTCGTGCTCATCGACGCGGACGTGCTCGGCCGGCACCGCACCGGCGACGAGACCTACGTCGCCCAGCTCCTGCGGGAACTGCCAGCGGTCGCGCCGGACCTCCGTCTGGGGGCGATCACCCGCGATCCATCACTCGTCCCGTACGGAGTCGAGCCGATCCTGCTGTCGGCGCGCTCGCAGGAGCTCCGTATGGCCGTCGCGGTCCCCCGGCTGCTGCGGCATGTGCGGCCGGCGCTCGCACACTTCGTCCATGCGTTGCCGCTCGTCTGTTCGCCGCCCGCGGTGGTCACGGTACAGGACCTGTCGTGGGAGCGCGATCCGAGCGTGTTCGGGCTGGCCGATCTGCTGACGTTCAAGGTCTTCGTGCGGCGCGCCGTGCGGAAGGCCAAACGTGTGCTCGCGATCTCCGAGCGCACGAAGCGAGACCTGATCGAGCTCTACCGGACCCCGCCCGGGAAAGTCGTGGTTACGCCGCTGGCGCCGGACCCGGCCTTCCGTCCGGCGGGGGAGCACGACTCGTTCCTCCTTTTCGTGAGTGCAATCGAGCCGCGCAAACAGCCACTCGCCGCAATCGACGCGGCGAACGAGGTTGGACGAAAGCTCGTCGTCGTCGGGCCCCCGAAGGACGAGGAGCTCACCGCGGAATTGCGACGCCGCGGGGCCGACGTGCGGGGCTACGTCGCACAGGACGAGCTCGTAGGGCTCTACCAGCATGCTGCCTGTCTCGTCTTTCCCTCGCGCTACGAGGGTTTCGGGTTGCCCGTGGTCGAGGCGATGGCGTGCGGGACGCCGGTCGTCGCCGCGCCGGAGCCCGCCTTGCAGGAGGTGGCGGGCGACGCAGCCGTCTTCACCGACCGCCTCGCGGACGGGATCCGGCAGGTCCTTGCAGAGCGCGCACGCTTCTCTGAGGCTGGGCTCGAGCGCGCGAAGGTGTTCTCCTGGCGCGAGACTGCGCGCGTCACCGCGGAGGTCTACCGAAGCGTGCTCGCCGCGTGAAGGTCTCGGGCGTCCTCGTCGTCACGGGAGTGCACGAGGCCGGGTTGCTGCGGACCTCGTTGCCCGTGCTCCTGCCGCAGGTCGGCGAGCTCGTGGTCGTCGCCAACGGGCCGGGGAGCCGTCCGCCCGAGCTGCCCGACGGCCTGTTCGTGATCGAAAACGAGCACGCGCTCGGCTTCTCGGCCAACGTGAACAAGGGGATCGAGGCCACGAGCGGCGAGTACGTCGTCATTTCGAATCCGGACGCGGTCCCGGAGCCGGACTGCGTCGAAGAGCTCGTCGCCTTCGCCGACGCGCATCCGCGCTGCGGCGTTGCGGGTCCGAAGATGATCAACCCGGACGGGACACTGCAGGCGTCGCGACGCAGCTTTCCGACGGTCGGCGGGACGATCGTGCGGCGGACACCACTGCGCTCACTCTTCCCGCCGCTCCGCTGGCAGCGCCGCCACTACCTGCTCGACGCGCCGGTCGACCGGCCCCTCGAGGTGGACACGATGCTCGGCGCGTTCCTGCTCATGCGCCGCACGATGCTCGAGCAGATCGGCGGGTGGGACGCCGGCTACAAGCTGTACGTGGAGGACATCGACCTCAGCTATCGCGCGATGAAGGCAGGCTGGGAGCGTTGGTGGGTGCCGAGCGCCGTCGTCCACCATGAGTACCAGGCGGTGATCGACAAGCACTTCTTCACGCGACGGAACCTCTGGCATCTCCACGCGATGCTGCGCTTCTTACGCAAGCATCCGGAGCGCTTGTTCGTATTGCGGTGACCGCCGACGACAAGTACGCCCCACAGGCGGAGCGCTGGTCAGAGGAGGCCTACGCAGATGCGGACGCATACCTCGCTCATCGAGCGGAGCTGATCGTCTCGCTCGGACCGAAGCTCGTACCGGGAGACACGGTGCTCGACCTCGCCTGCGGTGACGGTGGGCTCGAGCGTTTCCTCCTCGGCTACCGGTACACCGGTGTCGACTCGAGCCCGGACATGATCGAGGCCGGTCGACGTAACGGCCGCGAGCTCGTGCTCGGCGATCTGAACGCCTACGTTCCGCCCGAGCCGGTCGCCGCCACCACCTGCTTCCGCGCGATCTACTACGCGCACGACCGGGTCGCGTTCTTCCGCAGGGTCGCCGGCTACACGAACACGAAGCTCGTCTTCGACCTCAATCCGAGGCAGTATCGGGTCGCGGACGTCCGCGGCGAACTTCGGGACGCCGGCTTCGAGGGCTTCGAGCTACGTCCCTTCTTCGCCCCGCAACGCGTTGCGCTTCCCGACGCAGCCGCCGCCGGGTTGCACGCGCTCGAGCGCACCGGCCCGCTGGCGCGGCTCCTGCTGAAGTTCCGCTTCAGCTACCTCTGCGCCGCTTTTCGCGGCGGCAAGAACTCGTAGGTGACCTTCGCGCCGAGCTGGCGCGCGTCGGTCGAGGTCTGCGGGGACAGCTGGATGGGGACGAAGGTCGGCGAGATCGCCGTCTCGATTCGGAAGCGCGGACCCGGAGCATTCAGGAGGACGACCTTTTCCTGCTTGCTGTGGATGTCGAAGCGCACGGTCCGGGTCGCGTGCACCACGTGCGGCTGCTTGTCGTCGCCGATCGTGATGGGACCGATCCTGATCGTCACGTGTCCGGTCTTGTTCGGGCCGCCCCAGGACTTCCGCGAAACCACCACGCGGACACGGCCGGTCTGATTGCCCTCCGTCGAGTAGCGGGTATAGGAGTTGAACGAGCCCGCCCAGCCGTCCGAGTAGATGCCGACGACCGACGAGCGCAGCCGCAACGGCGGCGCCACGCGTATCAGTGTCCACCTCTCCAGCGCGCCGCCGGCCTGGTGGAGATGGGTGGCGACCGTCTGCCCGGCGACCTCGATGCCCTTCTCCTCGACGACGTAGGGATAGCCCGGATCGTGCGAAAGCTTCCCGTCGGACTTTCTGGGATCCGGTGTCAGGGTCGGGCCGGGACCCTGAGCGGTGCCGTCGAGGCTCCAGACAGCCTTGATCGAGCGGTTCCAGAACTCGAGCAGCCACTCGCTGTCCTGATCCTTCATCTGCTGGCCGATGTAGAGCGTCGACGCGCCTCCGGTCGCCCCGTCCAGCCAGGTAAGCGGTCGACGAATGTTGTCGATGAAGCGATCGGAAGCACGGTTCGACGCACCGGCGAAGGCGAGCTCACCAGTCAGGTTCCAGGCAATCACTGCGCCCGCCACGGCGAACGCGAGCCAGGCGCTCATCCGACCGAGCCGTCGCGGGGCGAGTAGGAGCGCGACCGAGAACGCGAGCAGGGCGACCAGTCCGATCTTGGCGCCGGTCGGATCGAGCTGGAGATAGCGATTCCCCTGCTGCAGGATCGCGAGCCCCGGCGCGTTGTACGAGATGTCCCGCCCCATGTCGTAGGGCGTCGACAGGAGCAGGTACAGGACGAACGCCGCCGACACAGCCAGGGCGACGGGGTGAACGCGGCGTCGCTCGACCCACAACGCGGTGCCGGTGAACAGGAGCGGCGCGAGGTAGATGAGGTTCCGCTCGTACGTGTACGTGGCGAATACAGTCGACACGTACGCCGCCTTGACGGCGGTGTACATCCCGAAGCCGATCAGGGCCGCGGCCAACACGCTACGAAAGGCGCTCAGTTCCCGTGTCACCCGCTCGCCCGGCGCACGCCAGAGCGCCGCGAGCCCTGCGACGACGGGCAGCACGCCGAGGCCGATGGTGAGCGCGCCGGCCGCATCCAGGCCGAGGTTGAGGATCCGGCCTTTGTACAGACGGGTGGCGATCAGCCATTCGAGCGAGTGGTGGCCGAGGAAGGCGCTGAGGACGACTGCTGCGCCGACGACGAGGACGACGAAGCCGATCCAGTCCCATGCGCTCCAACGGCTTCGCGAGCGCGCGACGGCTTCCGACCGCCACAACAAGAACAGTGTGGCGAGCGCGAACACGAACAGCACGACCGCAAGCTCTCCGCGCACGAGCGGCGCGATCACGGACGCGACCAGCGCGGCGATCAGCCGGCGGCGAGTCGGCGCGATCAGCACGCGCAGGATCAGGAAGAGGCAGAGGGTCGAGTAGAAGTACGCGAGCGGCTCCTCGACGAGGAGCGACGAGTAGGCGAGCGCCGGGATGGCACCCGACGCAGCCGCGACGAAGAGCGCCGGTCCCCGCGAGACGACGAGACGCGCGAGCGCATACGCGGGAAACACGGTCAGCGTCATCACGATCACGGCGAGGTACTTGACGGTCGTGTACGCCGTGTGAAGGTTGTCGATCATCCAGGCCGGCGCCATCAGATACGTCCAGAGGGTGTTGAACGAATGCGGCTCTCCCCGCCGTGCCGCGTGGCCCGTGTCGGCGATCGCGCGCGAGAGCTGCGTGAGCTCGAGCTCGTCGCCGAAGAGCCAGGGCGTGCCGTGCGCCCACGCTTCGATCGCGTAGACGATGGAGAGCCAGAGGAAGATGCTGAGCAGCGGGATGGCCGCCAGCACACGGTCCGCCAACGTGCGCTCGGCCGCGACGGAGGACGCGGTAGCCACGGACATTCCCGGCTTAGTCGACGCTGGCGCCCAGGACGACGCGTGGATCGAGGTCGGTCTCGCGGCGGACGAACCGGCACGGCACCTGCGCGAGCGCGCACGCATCGATCACCAGTCCCAGCCGCTCGCGCGGAGCGTCCGGAATGGTGACGAGGACGGTGTCAGGGTGCACGCGGCCGAGAATCGTCTCGATCTCGTCGGTGCCGCCGAGCACGGGAACGCCCTGAAGACGCCGTCGCGACAGGCGCGGGTCGTCGTCGACGAATCCGACCACCTGTCCACCCGGTGTTTCGCGCAGCTCGCGGAGCAGGCTACGCCCGCCCCGGCCCGCGCCGACGATGAGCGTGCGCTGCCGGTCGCCGCGACTCGTCAGCGACGAGACCGCGCGCACGAACGCCCGCTCCCAGAAGCGGGACGTCCCCACGAGCAATGTGCAGACGAGTGCGTCGATGATGAAGATGCCCCGCGGGAACGGGCCCCAGACCTGCGTCGCGTCGAGGATCAGGTACGCGACGACTTCCGAGACAACGACGGCGCCGAGGATACTGGCTGCATCACGCGCACCGGCGTAGCGCCAGACGCCACGGTAGAGACCGAACGGGATGAACGCGAGGTAGCGGACGGCGAGCAGCACGGCCAGCGAGACGAGGAAGATGTGCCGCTGGTAGCCGTTGCCGCTGCCCTGCAGTCGGAGGTAGTACGCGACCGCGAACGACGCCGTGACCAGCGCGAAGTCGACGACCGACTCGACGAGTCGGCGCGGATTGGCGACGAACGTACGTAGCCAGCTGCGTTCGCTGTCGAACGCGGGTGCGCGCTCCACGTCGGAGAGGACGCTCGCGAACTGCACCAGCAGCGCGAAGGTGAGGAGCACGCCGATCAGCGTCACCCAGGCGTTGTCGAGCACCGAGTAGAAGAGGCTCGTCGTTCCGAGGGCGGCGGAGATCACCGCCAGCAGGACGACCGCGCGCTTCTCGGAGAGCCCGTGGTAGACGAGGCGATGCGAGGTGTGGTCGCGGCCGCCCTGGTACACGGGTCGCCCGTCGAGCAGCCGCACGATCGTGACGAGCGTCGTGTCGAGGATCGGCACCGCGAGCACGAGGATCGGCAGGAGCAGGGTTGCGACCGTCGTCCCGGCCACCTTCCAGCTCGCGGTGAGTCCCATAGCGGCGAGCGCAAAGCCGAGTACCTGGCTGCCCGAGTCGCCCATGAACGCCGCCGCCGGGCGGTGCGGCCGGAGGTTGAAGGGCAGGAACCCGGCGCAGGCGAACGCCAGCGCCAGTGACAGCGCGAGGACCGCGTGGCTCTTGTGCACGGTCAGCGCGTCGATGGCGAAGAAGGTCGCCGCGATCCCGGCGAGGGTCGCCGCGAGCCCGTCCATGTTGTCGAGCAGGTTGAAGGCGTTCGTCATCCCGACGAGCCAGACCAGCGCGACCGCCCCGGCCAGGACGTCGTTCGAGATCAAGCCGGAGATGGTGAGCCCGTTGGCGATCACCAGTCCCGCCGCGGCCAGCTGCGCGGCGAGCTTCGGGATCGGCCCGAGCGAGAAGAGATCGTCGAGCAGCCCCGCGACGAACAGGATCCCGCACGCGCCGATGATGGCCAGGGCCTCCCGGCTCGCAGGCGCCGCGTCGACCGCGACCGCGACCCAGAAGCCCACCAGGAGCCCCGCGAAGATCCCGATCCCGCCCAGCATCGGGGTAGTTCGCTCGTGCCAGCGGTCCTCGCGAGGAGCGGCCGCCAGGCGGACGGCGAGGGGCGTGCGGAGCAGGATCCAGATGACCGCGGCCGCGGCGGGAAGGGCAGCGATCGCCGCGAGCACGCTCACGGGGCCGAAGCGTAACTAAGGGGTGTAAGGAAGGTTTGTGGCCTGTTAAGGACCATGTAGAGCCGTCTCTAGACTAGGCGGCGCCAATGACGACGGTATACGGCGATCTCGTCCGCTACCGCGAGCTGTTCGGGAACCTCTTCCGCCGGGACGTGCAGGCGAAGTACCGCGGCTCCGTGCTGGGCGTCGCGTGGACCCTTGCGAACCCCGTTCTGCTGATGGCCGTGTACCTCCTTGTCTTCTCCGTGCTCTGGAAGACGCAGTTCGCTTCGGGGGGCCACTATGCGTTGTTCCTCCTGGTTGGCCTGTCGGCGTGGATCTTCTTCGCGACGTCGCTGCAGTCGGCGTCGCGCTCGATGCTCGACAACGCGAATCTCATTCGCAAGACACGCTTCCCGCGGCAGCTCGTGCCGCTGTCGATCGTCGCGACGCACCTGATCAGCTTCGGGGTGATGTTGGTCGTCCTGCTGCCGCTCAACTTCGTACTGCTTCCCCGCGTCCGCGCGACCGAGTGGCTGGCGCTGCCGCTCGGGCTGGCCGTCGTCGCGTTCACCTCCGGCCTTGCTCTGGCGATCGCCTCGCTGAACGTGGTGTTCCGCGACGTGGAGTTCCTCGTCGCTGCTCTGTTGTTGCCGCTGTTCTTCCTGACGCCTGTGCTGTACCCGCTGAGCAACCAGCAGATCGCGAGCGAGGACTGGGTGGTCGACCTGATCCACTGGGGCAACCCACTATCCCCCATGATCGAAGCGCTGCGCGATCCGCTCTTCTACGGACAGCTACCGAGTCTCGGCGACACCGTCTACACGATCGTCGCCGCCCTCGCCGCTCTGGTGCTCGGCGCGTACGTCTTCAGCCGCGTCGACGATCAGATCGCGGTCGAGGTGTGAGATGTAAGCGGCCGAACGGAGGTAGTCCGAGAGCTGGTTAGACGGAGGTCCGGGCGAAGCCCGCACGTCCTCTAGGCCGGCTTACGCGAGCGAAGCCTCAGTCGAAGTCTGATCCGACCGTCGTAGACCCAGGGCTCGTCGCCATCCGGTCGCCAGGCGGGCAGGCCCGCGACCTCCTCGTTCGGCTCGAGCGGCGGTAGCAGCGATGGGCAGACGAGCGGCTCGGCAAAGGCGGGATTGCGGCCGCCGCCAGGCGCGTACGGCTCGAGCGCGGCCGGTGCCCGTCGCAGCCGTCCGGAGATCCACTCGACCGAGCCGCCCACCGCGGCGTAGCCCTCCGTGTGCGCGACGTACACGCGCTCCTCCCAGTCCGGGTCGAGCTCTGCCCGAGGCGGGAGGAAGGCACGCGCAGCCGTCCCGTCCCGAGGCGCGACCTCCACACCGAGCTCGGGACTGAAGTTCCCGAGCTCGGCCAGCCAGAAGCGCTGCTCGTCGACGAGGTCGAACGCCAGCCGGTAGCTGCCCGGAGGAATGGGCCCGCGGATTCGTAGCTCCTGCACGAGCCGCTCGCCCGGCGCTGCGCTGACCTCGTGGCGCAGGCCGTCCCAGACGATCGGGTTGCCGCGGTCGTCGAGCCAGTGGTACGAGAGGTTGAGGCCGTGCCACGCAGCGGTGCCGGCGTTCTCGAGTGACACGCGCGCGTGCGTGAGCGCACCGGCCTCCGTCGGTGCTAGCTCGTACGCGAGCCAGCGCACCGCGAGCGGGCCGGCGGGAACGGGATGGTCGCCTACCGCCTCCAATGGCGCGACTAGCCTACGTTGTCGTGGAACCGCTTCTCGTCAGGGCGTGTCGACGCGAGCCCACCGAACGTACGCCCGTCTGGTTCATGCGCCAGGCCGGCCGGTCCCTGCCGGAGTATCGCGAGCTGCGCAAGCGCTACGGGCTGTTCGACATCCTCGCGCAGCCGGAGCTCTGCGCCGAGGTCACGTTGCAACCGGTGCGCCGCCACGACGTCGACGCGGCCGTGATGTTCGCGGACATCATGTTTCCGGTGCTCGGCATGGGAGTCGAGGTCGAGCTGGTCGAGAGCGTCGGCCCGGTGATCTCGCAGCCAGTGCGAACCGAACAGGATGTCGTGCGCTTGCAGGTGCCAAAGCCGGAGGAGTCGGTCCCGACCATACTCGAAGCGGTGCGGCTCGTCCGAGCCGCGCTGAGAGACGACCAGGCCGTGATCGGCTTCTGCGGCGGTCCGTTCACCGTCGCCGGCTACCTCGTCGAGGGCAAGCCGAGCCGCGAGTTCGCGAACGTCAAGACGATGATGTATCGCGAGCCCGCAACCTGGCACGCGCTGATGGACAAGCTGACCGACACGTTCGCGGCCTACATCGCGGCGAAGGCGCAGGCCGGGGCCGATGTGATCCAGCTCTTCGATTCATGGGTCGGCGCGCTGTCGCCCACCGACTACGAGGAGTTCGTCGCGCCCTACTCCGCGCGCATCCTCTCGGCAGTCGACGTCCCGACCATTCACTTCGGCACGGGCACGGCGATGCTCCTCGCCGGAATGGCGGAAGCGGGCGGTGACGTGATCGGGCTGGACTGGCGCGTCCCGTTGGACGTCGGCTGGGCCGAGGTCGGCGAGGACCGCGGCGTGCAAGGCAACCTCGACCCCGCCGTGCTACTTGCGCCGTGGGAGCGAGTCGAGTCCGAGACGCGAGCTATCCTCGGGCGTGCCGGAGGGCGGCCGGGTCATGTATTCAACCTTGGGCACGGAGTGCCACCCGAAACAGACCCGGCCGTTCTCCGACGTCTGACGGCGCTCGTGCACGAGACCACCGTCGAGGCGCGCGTATGAGCGCGGCGGTCGTACTGATGGCGTATGGATCGCCGGAGCGGCTCGCGGATGTGCCCGCGTACTACTCCGACATCCGCGGGGGCCGGCCGATCAAGCCCGAGCATCTCGGCGACCTCGTCGAGCGCTACCGCCGTCTCGGCATCGAGCACGAGTCTCCGCTGAACGAGATCACCGAACAGACGCGCGCCGCGCTCGAGCGCGAACTTGGCGACGTTCCAGTGCTCACCGGCATGAAGCACTGGACGCCACGCATCCCCGACGCTGCCGAGCGTGCGCTCGCCACCGGTGCCGACACCGTGGTCGGCCTCGTGCTTGCTCCGCACTACTCCGAGCTCTCGATCGTGGGTTATCGCGAGCAGCTCGAGTCGGCGCTGGAAGGTCGCGCCGAGCTCGTATTCGTCGAAAGCTGGCACGACGAGGCGGGCTTCGTCGACCTGCTCGCCGATCGTGTGCGCGGCAGCGACGCGCACGTCGTCTTCACCGCGCACTCGCTGCCGGCCCGTGCGGCGCCCGTCTACAAGGAGCAGCTGCTCGAGACGTCGCAACTGGTCGCCGATCGCGCGGGAGTCGACGACTGGACCTTCTCGTTCCAGAGCGAGTCGCCGACCGGCGAGCCATGGCTCGGCCCCGACATCCTGGATCACCTGGCGGAGTTGCGGGCTGACGGCGTGACCGACGTGCTTGTCTGTCCGGTCGGTTTCGTTGCCGACCACCTCGAGATCCGCTGGGACCTGGACCACGAGGCGGTCGAGAAGGCGGAGGAGCTCGGTCTCGGCCTCGGCCGGATCGAGATGCCGAACGCAGATCCCGCGTTCGTGCGCGTGCTTGCGGGGCTCGTTCGACGTGTCCTGGCGGTACCCTCGAAGACGTGATTCAACCGGGCAAGATCGTGGCAGAGCAGGCGTCGCGACAGTTCAAGGTCTATCCGCGTGAGGCGCGGAGGCTGAAGGACGCGATCGTCGCGCGCGGCCGGTCCCGGCCTACGCTCGTCGAGGCCTTGAAGGAGGTCTCCTTTCGGGTCGAGCCCGGCAGCGCGGTCGGGCTCGTGGGCCGCAACGGCTCAGGCAAGACCACGCTGCTCCGACTGCTGTCCGGAATCATCAAGCCGACGTCGGGCCGCGTGGACGTCGGCGGACGAGTCGGGTCGCTGCTCGAGCTCGGCGCCGGCTTCCATCCCGACCTCTCCGGGCGCGAGAACGTCTTCCTCAACGGCTCCATCCACGGCCTGAAGCGCGCCTACGTGCGCGAGCAGCTCGACGAGATCGTCGCGTTTGCGGGCCTGGAGGAGTTCATCGATCTGCCCGTACGAACCTATTCGTCGGGGATGTACATGCGGCTCGGGTTTGCCATCGCCGCTCACATCGACGCCGACATCCTCCTACTCGACGAGGTGTTCGCAGTAGGCGACGAGCAGTTCCAGCGCAAGTGCTTCGGAAAGATCTTCGAGTTCAAGCAGCGCGGCGGGACGATCGTGTTCGTCTCCCACGACGCTGCCGCAGTTGAGCGGCTGTGCGACCGGGCGATCCTGCTCCAGGCGGGACGCGTGCACTTCGACGGTCCGACCCACGACGCGGTGGTGCGTTACCGACAGCTGCTGTCCGGCGATCGCGATCCCGCCGAGCGCGGCGCGGGCTTGAAGGAGTGGGGAAGCGGCGAGGCGCGGATCGAAGCAGTCGAGCTGCTCGGCCCCGACGGTGCCGAGAGGACTCAGTTCCTCGCGGGCGAGCCCATGACGCTTCGTGTGCAGATCGCCGCGGAACGAGCGCTCCCGCCGCCGCGTCTCTCGCTCGAGCTGCGTGACTCCTCCGGACTACTCGTCACCGGCTCGGGCCACTCGACCGCAGACCTCGGGTGGGAACAGGAGACGCACACACTTGCGGCACGCTTCGAGGTCGACCAGCTGCCACTTGCCGACGGACGATTCCACGTTCGGCTCGGACTCACTGACGAAGTCGGCGACCAGCTCTACCATTGGCTAGACGACGCTTTGACCTTCGTCGTCTATCCCTCGGGCGACGAACGCGGCGTCGTCCGCCTCGAAGGGCGCTGGACCGGGGAGGAGATCGGCCTGCACGCCGAAAGGGTCACGACATGAGCTCGCGCACCTGTCCCGACTGGCCGAAGCTGATGGAGTTCGCGCCGGACCTCCAGTTCAAGCACTACACGGTCGCCGAGGCGCGGCTTCCTGCCGAGGCGCTGATGAACATCCCCGACGTCCCCCTCAGTGCGGTTGCGATCTGCTGCGACCTCGATCGCCACGTCTACTACGCCGCGCATACCGATCCGCGAGTCGGGCAGGCGTTGCGCGACACGCACTGGTTCGAGCTCGCCGAATGGACCTCGACCGGTCCGGGCGCCGGCGCGGCGTTCGGCTAGGCCGGCAGCACCGGCGTCAGCAGCGGGTCGCCTCGCTCGAACGCGAGGATGTTGTCCACTGCAAGCCGCGTCATCGTCTCGCGCGTCTGGCGGGTGCCGCTGCCGAGATGCGGTGTCAGCACGACGTTGGGGAGCGAGAGCAGTTCCTCGGGCACGTGCGGCTCGCGGGCGAAGACGTCGAGCCCCGCACGCAGGCGACCCGAGACGAGTTCCGCGACGAGCGCCGGCTCGTCGACGATCTCGCCCCGAGCGGTGTTGACGAAGCTCGCACCGTCCTGCATCAGCGCGAGCCGTCGCGCGCCGATCAGGCCGCGCGTCTCCTGCGTCAGCGGCGCGTGGAGCGTGACGACGTCCGACTCGGCGAGCAGGTCGTCGAGCTCCCAATACTCGCCCAGGTCGGTGTCGACTCGCGTGCGTTGCGCGTAGAGGACACGCAGCTCGAAGCCGGCGGCTCGTCGCGCCACCGCCTCCCCAATGCGTCCGAGCCCGACGATGCCGAGCGTCGAGCCCGTGAGCTCTTCGGCGAGACAGCCGTCGGCCCACGAGCCGGTCCAAACACCGGCGCGCACGGCTCTGTCCCCCTCCACGAGCCGCCGGCGAACTGCCAGGATCAGGGCGAAGGTGAGGTCCGCGGTAGCCGCCGACAGGACGCCGGGCGTGTTCGTCACCGCGATCCCGCGCCGGGCGAGCCCGGCCAGATCAAACCGGTCGTAGCCGACGCCGAAGTTCGCTACGAGCCGCAGTCCCGGCAGCAGCTCAAGCGGCACGATCTCGTTCGCGACGAGGAGCGCTTCCAGGTCGGGGCGAGGCGCTTGCAAGTCCGAGAGCGACGCGACCTCGACGTCCGCCAGCTCCTCGAAGGCCGGGCCCGGATAGCGGCGCGTCGCCAGAACCTTCAAGGGTTGAGTGTCGCATGCCGAAACCAGTGCCGATGCGGTTACGACTGGCGGCATTGGTGGCGGCGACGCTCGTCGCCGCCGTGGCGGCTCCGAGTGCGGGCTCTTTCCGGCTCGAGGGCGGGCGGTGGCCGACGACGACGATCACCTACTACAACGAGGTCCCGGCGTACTCCTGGGCGGTCGACAGCGCCGCGTACGCGTGGAACACGAGTGGCGCCCGCGTCCGGTTCCTGAAGACCTCGCGCCGTGATGCGAAGGTGCTGGTGGGCATTCGCTGGTTCAAGGCAGCCGGCGACGCCAACGTCCAACGCGCCAACGGACGCTTCACTGGCGCGCGCGTCGGCATCCAGAGCGGCCAGGATCGCTACACGATGGCGTTGGTCGTGGCACACGAGTTCGGCCACGTGCTCGGCCTGGCCCACGAGGACCGAACCTGCGCGACGATGAACACCTACCTCGACGGCAACCATCCCGAGCACTGCCCCGCACCTCCGCCGGG
>JBKOWS010000078.1:0-12504 GCA_046724565.1 Actinomycetota bacterium
AGTTGACGCCTGCTCTGCGGCGCCCAGGCAAGCGAGACAACCGCCGGGTCCGCGTCTGTCACCTCGACGAACCGTACGTCCTCACGCGCGTACTGATCGGCGACCGGCGCCGGCACAAGGCACACGCCGCGTCCGGTCGCCACCATCGTGAGGATCTCCTGAATGCTGGCAGCCTCGGCTGCCACTCGTCCGGGAAGCCCGTGTCGTTGCTGCTCCGCGAGCCATCTGCTCGGCGGAGCTGAGCCCGGGGCGACCGGATTCGTGATGAAGCTCTCGCCGGCGAGATCGACGAACTCCAGAGTCGGCCGATCGGCGAGTGGATGTGTGGCCGGCAGCGCGACGAGGCGGGGTTCGCGGACGAGCACCTCGACGTCCAGCTCGGCTTGTCCAGGTAACAACCGGGTGAACGCGACGTCGACGCGGCACGTGAGGATGTCATCCAGGCGGTCCAGCAACAACTCGCGCACGGACACCGCCACGGCTGCATGTCGCTCGCTGAAGACCCGCAACACGTCTGCAAGGAGCGTGCTGGCCGCGGAGCCGTAGAACCCGACGGTCAGTCGCTCAGAGCCGGCACTGCGAGTGACCTCGACCGTGCGCTGCGCCTGGGCCAGCAAACGACGGCCCTCGTCCAGCAGCGTCTTGCCGGCGGATGTCAACTCGACGCGCCGGCTCGTTCTCTCCCAGCAGGGTGACCCCGAGCTGCCGTTCGAGCAGACGGATCTGATGACTCAGGGACGGCTGTGCGATGTGAAGGCGGGCGGCAGCGCGGCCGAAATGAAGCTCCTCGGCAACCGTCACGAAGTACTGCACGAGGCGAAGATCCAGCCGTTCGATAAACGCAATCTACCGATGCGCGCACAACGCGTCTTGGACTTGCACTGCAAGCGCGAGCAACGATGGAGCGACATGAGTTGCGTCTCTTCGATCAAAGTGCTCGCAGCCGGGCTCACCGTTTTGGCGGTTGCGCCGCTCGCGGCCGGCGGCGCTCGGCAGATCCGCCTGCACACCTTGCCGGGCGCGACGGCATTCCCGGAGAGCATCGGTGCAGACCCGCGAAGCGGCGCGTTCTTCACGGGTAGCCTGATCGACGGGACCGTCTATCGGGGCACCTCCGAGCGCGAGGAGGCGAGCGTGTTCCTCCCGGCCGGGTCTGACGGACGAACGAATGTCGCAGGCGTCAAGGTCGATCGCGACGGTCGGATCTGGCTCGCAGACGCGTTCAACGGCCGCGTGCTCGTCTACAGCCAGAGTGGTCAGCTGTTGCACGCGTTCCAACTCGCAGGTCCCGGCAGTCCAACCGTCAACGACATCGCCTTTTCAGACGATGTCGCCTACGTGACAGATTCCGCTCGGCCGTTCCTCTATCGGATTCCGCTCGACGCAGCCGACCAACCCGGAACGACGACGATCGAGCCGTGGCTCGACGTCTCGGACACAGTCACCTACGCCAGGGGCGAAGGCCCGTTCGGAGTCAACCTGAACGGGATCGTCGTCTCTCCGGACGAAGAGACGCTCCTCGTGGTGCAGACGAACACGGGCGTTCTCTTCCGGGTGGACGTGCAGTCAGGGCGCATCACGAAGGTGATGGTCGACGGGACGAGCCTCATGTTCGGCGATGGGATGCTTCGCGTCGGCAACGACCTCTACGTCGCGCGCAACGCGGTGAATGAAGTCGTCCGGCTGAGACTGAGAGACGCTTGGCGCTCAGCTCGAGCGGAAGAGACCCTGACCACCCCCGACTTCGCCTTTCCGACCGCGCTCGCAGCACTGCAGGGCCGTCTCCTGATCACCAATTCGCAACTCAACGCCGGAGCGAGCCCGAAGCTGCCCTTCACAGTCGTTGACCTGCCGCTTGCTCATGGTCACTCATGAAGACACAGCTCGCGACTTCGACGAATCAGCCGACGGTGCTTCTGTCGCTCGACTACCACGTGCCCTTGTTCCACTAGACGTACTCGTCCCGGCGGCGGAACCACACTCCGGTCTCGTTGCGTCCCTTGGGAGCGCGATCGAGCCACTGGTACATGCCCCAGAGTCCGTCCAACCCTCGAGCGTAGGCGGAGTAGGTGTGGTAGACGACGCCGTCTTCGAGCGCGAAGGCGCTCGTCCCGGGCGCCTCGCGCAGGTATGTCGCCACGTCGGTTCCGGTCATGGCCGCGACCGCCGCGACGGGGCTCTCATCCCCGGCTTCGAGCACCGGCGTCATGTCCCTCGACTGGAAGTTGTACTTGACGGGTCCCTGACGTTGCTGTTCCTCCGTATACGAGGTGCCGAAGTCGAAGTTGAAGTCGGTTCCGAACGACGACGCCCACGGGAAGGTCCACCCCATCCGGCTCTTGTACGCCTGGATGGCCGCGATGGGAGCGCGTGACACGGCCATCATCTCGACGTCGTGGTTCTCGAGATGCGGGACGAAGCCGTTGAAGCCGTCCGCGATCGCCGAGCAGGCCGGACAGCCGGCTGTGTACTCCGGCCCGAACATGAAGTGGTAGATCAGGAGCTGCGAGCGACCTCGGAACAGGTCAGCCAGCGAGGCGCTGCCTTCACCCGTCTCGAAGCGGTAGTCCTTCTCGATTCGGACCCAGGGAAGCTCCTGCCGGCGCCGCGCCAGCTCGTCGCCGCGGCGGGTCAACTCCTTCTCGGCGTCCAGCAGCTCGCGCCGGGCGGCAAGCCACTCTTCGCGTGTTCCCGTTTTGTGGTCGGTCATGAGGGGTCTCCTTTCTTCTGCAATGTCCCGTCATTAGCGATGTTCTGCTCCGGTCAAGATCACGGCCACACGAGCGCCGGCCAGCTCGGTCCCGTGACGAAGGAGTGCGGCGACTCCGGCGGCCCCGGCCGGTTCAACGAGTAGTCCGAGGCAATCGGCGATGAGCGAGCCGGCACGGCGAAGGTCGTTGTCGTCGACCAAGACGATGTCGTCGACGAGAGCCAGCACGCGAGCGACCGACTCGGGAACGGGTTCGGTGATCGCCAGTGCCGTGGCGATCGTGCCGTCGCCCTCCACAGCAACCGGGTGGCCGACGACGAAACTGCGCGCCATGGCCGGAGCGCCGCTTGCGCAGACGCCGATGACCCTCGTCTCCGGAGCTACGCTCTTCAGCCAGCAGGCGATGCCCGAGATCAGCGCGCCGTCCCCTACCTGAACGATCGCGGCATCGAGCCTTCCAGCGGATGCGAGCTCCGCGCCGATCGTCCCTGCCCCCTCCGCCATCGCCGGCTCGCGTCCGTCTACGACGAGAATCCTCTCGTCGCTCGCGGCGGCATGTTCTCGCGCAGCCGCCTCGGGGCGCTCGCGAATCTCGACGTGAGCGCCGAAGGCGCGCATCCGCGCGACCTTGACGGGCGCGACCTGCGGCGACACGAACACGTCGACGTTCGCGCCTCTACCTCGGGCCAGGTACGCGAGCGCCTGGCCGAAATTCCCCGCGGTCGAGCAAACCCAGACCCGTCTGGGATCCAGGTCGTTCAGGAGCACCGAGACACCGCGCGCCTTGAAGCTCCCGATGGGGTTCATCGTCTCGACCTTGATCAGCATGTCGCACTTGAGAGCGTCTTCGAGACGGCGCTCTCTGAACTGCGGCGTCCCTCGGAACAGCGGATCGATCCGGGAGAACGCCTCCTCGATGCGCTCTGGCCTCAGGTCGACGGTTGTGGTCTCGTACTGGTTCATCGAGACTTCGGTGACCGGCTACGTTTGTCTTGAGCATCCGCAGCTTCGGCGAGGTGCTTGATCCGCTCGAGCCGCCGGTCCCAGATTGCGGCAACGCGGGCCATTGAATCAGCCGCCGCGTCGAGCCTCTCCGGCTGCACGGCGTAGCGCAGCTCGCGTCCGCGCCGCTCGCCGGTGACGAGGCCCGCGCGCTCGAGAACGGCTAGATGCTTCGAGACGGCCTGACGAGTGACCGGCACTTCGCGAGCGAGTGCCGTGGCTGTCGCCCCTCCGTGCTCGAGGAGGACGTCGAGAAGCCGGCGGCGGGTCGGCTCCGACACCGCCGCCCACAATTCGTCTTCCTCTGGGTCGTGCACGATCAGGGTGCCACGACCCTGGGCTTGTCGGCGACGTAGTCGCGAAGCTGCGCCAGATACGTATTCCAGCCGCGCTCGTGGTCGGCGATGTATGCGGCGCTCCCCTCCTCGTCGCCTCCGTGAACAGTGCGGAAGCCGCTCTCGACCAGACGCAGCCGGGTTGCGCCGTCGTCCTCGGCGAGGGTGAGCTCGACCAGAAGGGAATTCGTCTCGTTGGGCTCGGCGTCTGCCGGATAGCACCAGCGGAACGCGAAGACCCGCGGCGGCTCGGCCTTCTCGATCCGTAGATCGAAGGCGCCGTGGTCCTCCCACGCGACCGAGCCGTACGCGCCAGGCTGTACCTCGAAGTCGGCGGTATCGCACAGCCAACGCCTCATCTGGTCTGGTTCGGTGACGACACCCCAGATGACCTCCGGCGGAGCCTCGATGACGATCTCCCGTTCGATGCGATCGGAAATCACGGCGTTCTTCTCCTCTCTCATCCGCAACCTTTGGTTGCACTTTACCACGAGCGCATCCCGCGGCGGAGCTCCACTTCGCGGTCACTACTCGTTCAAGCTGCGCGGGAGTCCAAGGCGGGCCAGCGCGCCGCTCTCGAAGCGAACCAGTTCGGCGACACGGTCGCCGGCGAGTGTCACGACCTCGGACGGAGCCTGCGGAGGCGAGGATGGCCGCCTGACACAACTCTCAGCTCAGAGTCTGTCGCCGCCCGGATCTCCTCGGCGAAGCTCGATCCCGGCCTCACGGAAGACATCGACGATCGCGGCGACCGCCTGCTCGTCGACCTGCGCCTCTGTTGGGACCGGGATGAAACCGAGCCGGCGGCGCCGCTCGAGCCGGCGCGCCATCAAGGCCCACTCCCCGGTGCCCGGCCCGCCGTCGATCCCGGCGTACACCGCAATCTGCAGCCTGCCGTCCTCAGTCTTGTGGGCACGGACCAGCCAGGCCCAATCCTCGTCGATGAAGTCGGCGGTGTAACCGCGGGCCCTTAGTCCGTCACTGAGAAACACAGCGACGTCGCGACCGTAGAACCGGTTCCCGGCGTTGTAGTCCTCCGGCAGCTCCGAACACTGGTCGAACCGGTCCGAGACGAAGGTGAACCACTCCTCAAACTTGCCAGGCTCGGCCATGTGCTCAATGTAGACCCGATTGCGGCTACGCTCACGCGATGATCGCCAAAGCGCCGTTCGGGTGGACCGGCCACGAAAGCACGCGCACGATCTTCGGGGCCGCCTCGCTCGGCGAGGTCTCGCGGGGCGAAGCAGACGCGACACTTGAGGTCCTGCTCGAGCACGGTGTCAACCACATCGACACTGCCGCGTCGTACGGTGACTCCGAGCTACGGATCGCGCCGTGGCTGAAGAACGATCGCGACCGCTTCTTCCTCGCGACCAAGACCGAGGAGCGCGAGTACGACGGCGCACGGGAGCAAATTCGCCGCTCTCTCGAGCGTCTCGGTGTGGACCACGTCGATCTCTTGCAATTGCACAACCTCGTCGACGTGATCGAGTGGGAGTTCGCATTGCGCGAGGGCGGGGCGCTCGACGCTGCGATCGAGGCACGGGACGAGGGGCTCGTCCGCTTCATCGGCGTCACCGGACACGGCCTCACCGTCGCGCACATGCACAGTCGGAGCCTCGAGCGTTTTCCGTTCGACTCGGTACTCCTCCCGTACAGCTACGTCCAGATGCGCGACGAGCGATACGCAGCCGACTTCGAGGCCCTGATGGCGATCTGTGCCGAGCGGAACGTCGCCGTTCAGACGATCAAGAGCATCAGCCTGGCCCCGTGGGACGGCCGCGAGCCAACGGCGGCCACGTGGTACGAACCGCTGCGCGACCAGGCCGACATCGACCTCGCGGTGCACTGGGTGCTGGGCCGTCCCGACGTGTTCCTGAACACGGTCGGCGACGTGACGCTCCTCCCAGAGGTGCTCGACGCCGCCGAGCGATTCACGGAACGGCCGCCGGACGATGCCATGGACGAGCTTCTTGCCCGCCGCCGGCTCGTGCCGCTCTTCTCCTAGCGGCCCGGCGCCGGGACTACGCGACCCACAGCAGGATCATAGAAAGGCAGGTTGCGACCTTCGGCAGGGGCTGCACCCGCGAGCTTGCGGCTTGCTCGGCGGAGCCTGCCGGGGAACGCAGGCTGCAGGTCCTTGAACTCCCAGGGAGAGTCCCGACCCGCCGACAGCCCCGTGGGATCGTCTCTCACCAGGCGGCTGCCGTCATGACCCAGCCGGGTCAGTCGCGTCGAATCCCTGGATCGCCGGATGCGTCAGGATCTGGTCGCGCGCCGCATCCTCTCTCTCCTGCTCATTCTGGGGCCGCTCGTCGTGGCGCTCGACCGTTCGCACGCCGTCGGGGACACCGTCCTCTTTCCTCTCGCCGCCGCCGCGCTCGTCCCGCTCGCGTGGCTGATCGGGGAGGCAACCGACCAGGCATCGCGGTACACCGGCCCTGGCGTCGGTGGCTTTCTCAATGCGAGCTTCGGCAATGCCCCCGAGCTGATCATCGCCCTCATTGCCCTCTCGGACGGCCTCACCGATGTCGTTCGTGCGTCGCTCACCGGCTCCGTGGTCGGCAACCTTCTGCTCGTCCTCGGCTTCGTGCTGCTAGTGGGACGGCCCGGCACGATCGATCGCAACTCGGCCTTCGTCTCGCTCGGAACAGTGTCGCTGGCGACCGTCGTCCTGTTCATCGCGGCGGCACCTGGCTTCCACGGCGACCCGGACCGGCACTCGCTGGCCGTGCTCTCGCTCCCGCTTGCGATCGGGTTGCTCGCCGTGCGGATCGCGGTGAACACACGCCTGTTGCGGCGGCAGCGAAGGATGCACACCGCTGAAACTACCGCCGCCGATGCCGTGCCTGCGGGCGGCTGGTCGCTGCAACGTGCACTCGTCGTGCTCGGGGCCGCGACCGTGTTAACGGCGTTCGTGACCGAGACGCTCGTCGGGTCACTCGAGGACTTCGCCCAGCAGGTGCATCTGTCCGACTTCTTCGTCGCGATCGTCATCGTTGCGTTCGTCGGGAACATCACCGAGCACGGAAGTGCCGTCCTGCTCGCGCGGCGCGGACAGGTCCGGCTGGCAACCGAGATCGGCCTGGCGTCGGCGAGCCAAGTTGCGGCTTTCCTGATCCCGGCGGTCACGATCCTCTCCTGGACGATCGATCCGCTCGCGCTCAGCCTGCGACCGATCGAGCTGGCCGGTATCGGCGCTGCCGGACTCCTCGCGAGCGTCGCGCTCCTGCCAGGCAGGACCTCCCGCGCAGCCGGAATCGTGCTACTGGGCTCCTATGGTGTGCTCGTCCTCGCCTTCTACCTGGCCGGCGACCGGTAGGGCGCGCGAGCGGCTACTTGTCAGTCGAGAGCATGCCCTGGTTGTGTGCGACTGCAACAGCCTCCAAGCGAGAGTGCACGCCAAGGGCGCGCAGCAATTGGCGAACGTGATTCCGGACGGTCTCCTTGCTGATGTGCAAAGCAGAAGCGATGTCTGCCGTCGATGCCCCGGCAGCGAGATATCCCAAGACTTCGCGTTGCCTCGGCGTGAGCTCGACCTTTCCCTGCTTGACCGGCTGGCGGGCAGGCAGAACCACTCCGAAGACCGCCTGACAGTCGTCTCCTCCGCGGATCGGCACCGAGCTGATCTCGACCTGCCGCCGTCGGCCGTCTGGAGTGAAAATCTCGACCTCGTAGTCTGTCACGGGAACGCCTCGGAGCTTCCGTGCAAGCTGACGCCGTACTGTCGGCACATACTCTGGAGAGACGATGTCCGTGAACGCCTTTCCTCGAAGATCGCCGAGCGTGTTGCTCGCAGCTTCGTTCTGCCAGGTGACCAGCCCGTCACGGTTCGAAATCAGGCTCGGGACATTGATCTTCGCGAGCGTCTCCTCGAGCGGGATCGGCGCAGCCCGGCTGCTGTTCACCAAGAGATTGTCTCGCGATCACGGCGTATCGGGAAGAGCGATTCGGGACGGTCGCTACCGGTTAGCGAGGGCCCCAGGTCAGACAATTCGTTACGCGCTCAGCTCCACCAGCCGCCGCTCGATTCGATCCCGAGCATCGCGGTCGTTGACCTTCTCGGCAACAGACGCGGCCCGCGACCACAGATCTGCGGCGTGCGTATGCGCAGAGAGCGACGTGGCTCGGTTGGCGGCCCGCTCCAGATAGTCCAGTGCGCGCTCGAGATCGCCGCCGCGCGCCCAGTAGAAGGCCAGCCGCTCGAGTTGTTCGTCGAGCGAGCCCGGGAACGTCTGCTCATGGGCCGCGGCCACGAGACAGTAGAGCTCACGCCGCCGCGCCCGCGTCAGGGTCGAGAGGGCTGCTTCCTGGAGCAGCCCGTGCGTGAACTCGAACTCCCGGTTTGGGACTGGGCGAATCTCGGCGATGATGTTCGCGCGCAGGAGCCGAGTCAGGTTTCGCTCGAGGTCCTCGACCCCGGCAACGAGCGCCAGCGTCGTTGGAGCAAATGTGCGGCCTAGGACGGCGCCGACCTGGGCGACACGGCGCGCGTCGCGCGGGAGCGCCGCGATCCGCGCCACGAGAAGACTTTCGAGTCCGGTCGGAAGCTGCGCAGCGGGAACCGTCAGCGCCCACGTGCGGCGCGCCGCCAGGCCCCCACTCTCGAGTAGCGACCGAAGGAGCTGCTCCAGGTAGAGCGGATTCCCCTCGGCGACTGCAATCACCTCGCGCCGGGCTTCAGCGTCGAGCTCGCCGGGCGCGACTTGCGACAGCAGCTGATCGGACTCGGCCTCCGTCAATGCTCCGAGCATGAGCTCGACGAGGCGGTCTCCATGCTCGAGCCGCGCGCGCTCCCGAAGTCGCTGGTCGTTCCCCTCAGGTGCAGCCCTGCTCGTGGCCGCGATCATCAGCGGACGATCGTCGACGAGACGGAGGAGACGTTCGATCAGATCGAGCGTGCCGTGATCCGCCCAGTGAATGTCGTGGATCGCGAGGACGACTGGTCCTTCTCGGCAGAGACCGCTCAACCACGCTGCGTAGGCTTGCCGAAGCGCCGCACCGAACTCATCAGGCGAGGCGTTTGCGTTTCCGGCGTGCTCGCCCGCTGCGTCGGCAGAGAGCAGCGTGGCCAGATAGGGCAGGACGTCGGGGTCGAGACCCAGGCGCTCGAGGGTCGCAGCCCGCTGGGCCACGTCGTGTACCCCGACCCAGCTGCGGAGCGCTTCGGCGGGCGCGTGGTAGAGCGGTTGTCCTCCGTAAGGAGCGCAACGTCCGTCGAGCCACGTGACGTCGTCGCTGAGGTGCTCTTGAAGCCACTCGAGCAGTCGCGTCTTCCCGATCCCGGGTTCACCGTCGAGGAGGACGAGACCTCCTCGGCCGCTCCGAAGGGCAACGGCAGCCGCGGCCAGCTGCCCGGTCTCGTGCACTCGGCCGACGAGGCCCGAGGGCTCCCTGCGCGGGCTGTCGGGCCGCGCGCGTAGAAGCCGCCACGCTTCGACCGGGCTCTCGCGTCCGCGGACGGCGACCTGTCCGAGTGGCGCCACCAGGAAGCGGCCGCGGAGCTTCCGCGCCGTTGCTCCGCCGATCACGATGGTGCCCGGCTGGGCAGCGCCCTGGAGTCTGGCGGCCACGTTCATCGTGTCCCCGAGCGCAACCGGATGGCGCTCCGCTCCCCCGACGACGCCGATCGCCACCTGTCCGCTGTTGACTCCGACGCGAACGTTGAGGTCGGGAAGCGACCAGGTCTCACGCACTTCCTGCGCGTAAGTGCCAATCGCCTCGACGACGCTCAATGCCGCCCCCGCCGCTCGATCGGCATCGTCCTCCGTCGCAGCCGGAAATCCGAAGAAGGCGGCGATCCCATCGCCCATGTAGGCATCGATGACGCCTCCGAAACGCTCGACCGCGCGACACATCCGATCGACGCATCCGCCGATCAGCGCGGTGAAGTCTTCTGGCTCGAGACGTTCCGCGAGCGGCGTCGAGCCGACGATGTCCGCGAAGAGCACGCTCACCGGGCGCAACTCGTCCTCGGCCTCGACCGGCGTCGGCGACGCGCGCTGAGGCGAGGCGAGCAACCGGCCGCCGGCCGAGAGCACCTCGATGCGAGTCGTACCGACCTTGACCGCGTCTCCGGGTGCCAAGAGCGTCGGGCTGATGATCCGCTCACCGTTCACCCACGTCCCGTTGAGAGAGCCGAGGTCCTGAATCTCGAGTCCGTCAGCCGTCGGACCGAGGACGGCGTGAGCGCGCGAGATCTCCGGATCGTCGATGCGAAGCTCTACGTCGTCGCCACGGCCCAGGGTGAGCCGCTCAGGAACGCGGATGCGACGCTCGCCCTCTCCGCCGTCCAGGATCGCAATGAGCGCGGACTCGTGTGAAGAGTCCTGCATCACGCGAGGATCTTGCCGATGCGGTGGTGCCAGAACCTCCACCAGCCGTACAGCCCAGGGTGATCGCTCCCGCCTTCACGCGCAATGCCCAGAAGGTCGGTGTGGGTGGACTGCCCGAATTTTCGGTGTGTCCAGACGATCACGACATCGTTGCCGGCGAAATAGCAGAACCTCGATCCGCCGGGTTTCGGGGCCGCGCCCGGCGCCGCAGGGTTGTGGAGCCACGTGCCCTCGCCGCCCCAGCTCAGACCGTTGCACTGACCCTGATTGCGAGGCACGTGGTGACGGCGACGCTCAGCCTGGTACGCGCGCTGGACGGCGCTGCCGCTCGCGTACGTCGAGAGCTCGAGACGGTCGGGCGTGAAGGTGGTGGCATCCTTGGGCGGGAGGCAGACCGCGGTCTCGAGCGCGCCCGGACGCGGCGCCGCCTGCTTCTCACAGGTCTGCCAGACAGGTGACGGTACGAGGTCGGCGAGTGGATGAACGGCAGGCACTTCAGCGGTCGGAGACTGCGTCGCCGATTGATCGCTGCGCGTCAGGAAGTACACGATGACGCCCGACGCAGCCGCGGCAACGACAACGGCCAGCAGCGTCAGCAGCAGTTGCTTCGTCGGTGTCAGCCACGGCGTGGGCGGCGCGGCGTCGTCGCCCGCGAGCTCCTGCCTTGGGGCGGGCGCCGAGTCGGGCGCGGGCACGGGCTTGTCGTGCGCGACATCCGGGTCGAACGCCGGAAGCGGCGGTTCGGGTTGAGGATCAGGCGTCGACGCGATCGTCTCCGCGCGTCCCGGCGCAGCATCGACCCGCCGCGCGGTTCCGCTCGCAGCGTTACGGGCCGCGTGTGCGAGCTCACCGCATGAGTTGAAGCGGTCGTGGGCGATCTTGGCCATCGCGGTGGCGATCACGCCGTCGAATCCCTGGGGCAGGTCGGGGCGAACGCGCGTAACCGACGGCGGCGGATCGACGAGGTGCGCATGGAGCACTGCGTGTTCGGTGCCGTGTGAGAACGGCGGCGCCCCCGTCAAGCACTCGTACAGCACACACCCCAATGCGTACACATCGGTCCGCGCATCAACCGTCCCTCCCTCGATCTGCTCGGGAGCGGCGTACTCGACGGTGCCGAGAAAGTGTCCGGTGGAGGTCAGACCTCGGGCGGTCGTTTGCTTCGCAACTCCGAAGTCCGTGAGGTAGGCGTGATCGGTGCTTTCCTCAATGAGAATGTTGCCCGGCTTCACATCCCGATGGACGAGCGAGTGCGTGTGCGCCGCGTCGAGCGCGCTGGCGAGCTGTTCCATCAGGAAGATCGTGCGACCGACGCCAAGCTGACCGCGCTTGAGGATCTCCTTCAGATCGGGCCCTCGGACGAAGCGCATCGCGATGTAGAGCAACCCGTCGGCCTCGCCTGCGTCGTAGATCGGAATGATGTTGGGGTGGTCGATCGTGGCTGCGATGTGCGACTCACGCACGAATCGCTCCCGGAACTGTTCGTCCCAGGCCAACTCGGTCGTGAGGACCTTGAGCGCCACCTTCCTGCCGAGCCGAACTTGCTCGGCCACATAGACGACGCTCATGCCGCCGCGACCGAGCACCGATTCAATTCGGAACCCGGCCACCTCGGTTCCAATGCGTGTGGGCGCAGCCATGTCGACGGGTCGGGCCATTATCCGCCCAGCCGCCTCCAAAGCCCAGGCCCTGAGCGGACGTGGTTGGGCCGACCCTCCATACCGACAGGACGCGCCGGCGACTCACTACCTTCCGCGTTGGGCGAGCGACCGCGGCTAAGCCGATCAGTCGCAGGTCTTCTCGTAAGAACGGCCGGTCACGAAGCGCGACCACTCCTCGCGCGTGAGATTTCGCCCGGCGACGCGACAGGCATGTTGTTGCAACGCGCCGAGGGATGCCGGCCACACGGCGCCGTGGCCGTCCTGGTACAGCGTGACGAGCTCCGATCCGTTGGGCGTGAACCGGGCATTCGCCCAGAGACCCGGCGAACCGGGAAGCGCCGACCCGAGCTGCTGGAGCGTCTTCGTATCCCAGAGTCTGACGAAGCCGCCTGAGCCGCCCCCGGTCGCGAACCTCTCGCCAGACGGATCGAACGAGATGCTGGCCACGGGCGCAGGCAAGG
>JBKOWS010000184.1:0-7638 GCA_046724565.1 Actinomycetota bacterium
ACGAGCGCGATCGTCGGCTGGCCGGGGATGGCTGCATCGAGCCGTTTGGCCGCAGCCCGGTCGGCTTTCGTCTTCGGGCTGATCGCAACGATGAACTCGTGCGTCTTGAGGTAGGCCGCTCCGGCGGCGCCGCCGGCGACGACGAGCGCCGACAGGATCACCCAGAGGACGACGGTCCGCACGACCTGCCACGGACTGCGTCCCGGCCGCTCCGGCTGGCGGTAGCGCCGCATCGGCGTGCGGACACCCGGCGGGAAGACCGCGCGGCCGTTGCCGTTCAGGGTCGCGCCGCGCCCCATGCCTCTCTTCAGGGTGGTCTTCATCAGGCCGAAAAACAGGACGGCGCCCGGTCCGAGGGCGCCAGCCGCCCAGGAGGATAGCCGACCCCCCGGCTAGTCAGTCGGGTCGACAGTCGGCCTGCTACCGCTTGAGACGCGAGGCGACGAGCAGGGCGAGACGCCGCTCGAGCGCCTCGGGGATCGGTTGCAGCGGCCGGCCGATGGAGGCGACGAGGAGCATTCCGAGGGCGCGCCCGCGGCCGAAGAAGTAGAGGCTCATGCGGCCGGTGATCGTCGCCGCCGGGCCGCTCACCGAGAAGCGGACGCGCGCCGACAGGTAGTGCGGGGCAGGGCTATGGAGGGCAACCGGACCGGTCGAGAGGATGCGAAGCCGCGCGCCGGAGGTCCCGAGCCCCTGCTTGAACGCACTCGCCAGGCACCGGCTGAACGACTGCCGCGATACGCGCCCGAACGCGGTCGTCGCCTGCTGCGTCGTCTTGAAGATCGCAGCGCCGGACCCGACGAAGCTGCCGTTCCGCGACCAGTCGGGATTCTCCGCCTCCCCCGTCTCGACGAGGTCGGACAGGTCAGGGTCTTCGCAGCCCTTCGGCGCGCCGACGCTGTTGTTGTCCGACGCCTCGACGCGCCAGTCGCCGGCGCCGAGATCGCCGCGGTGGATCCGAATGGCCGCGGCCCATTTCTGGTCGGCGGGATTCAGCTTCTTCTGCGGATCGGTCGGCTTGCGCGCGGCCGCGGCCGCGGTTCCCGCGACGAGGAACGACGTCAGCAGCACGATCAGCAGGCGGCGTGTCAACGGACTCTCCATCGGACTCAGCGGTTCAGCGCCTCCTCCCTCGAACGAGGCTCGTACCCAAGATTCGGCGAGAGCCACCGCTCGCCTTCTTCGAGGCTGATCCCTTTGCGTGCGGCGTAGTCCTCGACCTGGTCCCGACCGAGCCGTCCAACCGAGAAGTAGCGGGAACTCGGGCTCGCGAGGTAGATCCCGCTCACCGCAGCTGCCGGCGTCATCGCGAACGACTCCGTCAGCTCGAGCCCCGCGTCTTCCGCGCCGAGGAGGTCGAACAGCTTGCGCTTCTCGCTGTGGTCCGGGCAGGCCGGATAGCCGAATGCGGGCCGGATGCCGCGGAAGCGCTCGGCGATCAACTCGTCTTTGGTCAGCCGCTCGTCCGGCTCGTACCACTCGCGGCGCACCTCTCGGTGCAGGTACTCGGCGAACGCCTCGGCGAAGCGGTCGGCCAGTGCTTTGACCATGATCGCCCGATAGTCGTCCTGCTCGGCTTCGTAACGTGACGCAAGCTCGTCGGCACCGTGGACTGAAACCGCGAACGCACCGACGTGATCGCCCTTGCGACTCACATAGTCGGCCAGGCAACGGTTTGGCCGCGAATCGCCGTACGCGGACTGCTGTCGCAGGAAGTTGAAGCGCGTTCCGCCTTCGAGCACGACGTCGTCGACATCCGAGTGCGCAGGCCAGTAGCCGTAGACGGCGCGCGCCTGAAGTGATACGTCGCGCACGATCTCGTCCAGGAGCGTCTGCGCGTCGTCGTAGAGCTCGCGCGCCGCCGGCTGGTCGAGGATCGCCGGAAACTTTCCCTTCAGCTCCCAGGCATGGAAGAAGAATTGCCAATCGAAGAGCTCGCGCAGCGTCGCGAGCTCGACCTCGACCTTGCGAGAGCCGCTGAATGGCGGCGCCGGCAGATCGTCGAAAGGAACACGCTCACTGTTCGCGCGCGCCTCGTCGATGGGCAGCAGCGGCCTGCGCTCCTTCTCGGCGTGCTGCTCGCGCAAGCGATCCTGCAGCTCTCGGTTCTCGCCGTCGAGCTCGTGCCTGCGCGACGGATCGAGCAGGCTCGACACGACCTGGACGACGCGCGAGGCGTCCAGGACGTGCAGCGTCGGCTGGGAATACTCGGGCGCGATCCTGACCGCAGTGTGCTGCTTGGACGTGGTGGCGCCGCCGATCAGGAGTGGCAGCGCGAGCTCACGGCGCTGCATCTCCTTCGCCACGTTCACCATCTCGTCCAGCGACGGCGTGATCAGGCCGGACAGCCCGACGATGTCGCACCCCTCCTCGAGCGCGGTGTCGAGAATGCGGTCGGCCGGCACCATGACGCCGAGGTCGATCACCTCGTAGTTGTTACAGCCGAGAACGACCCCCACGATGTTCTTGCCGATGTCGTGCACGTCTCCCTTGACGGTTGCGAGCACGACCTTGCCCTGGGTACGTCCAGCTGCCTGCTCATCCTCCATGTACGGCTCGAGGTAGGCGACCGCACGCTTCATCGCGCGAGCGCTCTTCACGACCTGTGGCAGGAACATCTTTCCGGACCCGAAGAGGTCTCCCACGATCTGCATCCCGTTCATCAGCGGGCCCTCGATCACGTCGAGCGGTCGTGCGTACTGCCGGCGCGCCTCCTCAGCGTCTTCCTCGATGAAGTCCACGATGCCGTGCACGAGCGCGTGCGAGAGCCGCTCCTCGACCGGAGAATCGCGCCACGAGAGGTCGCGCTCGCGCTTCGTTCCCTCGCCGGCGACTCGTGAGGCGAGTTCGACGAGCCGCTCGGTCGCGTCGGGTCGGCGGTCGAAGATCACGTCTTCGACGTGCTCGAGCAGCTCCGGTTCGATGTCCTCGTACACGGCGAGCTGGCCCGCGTTGACGATGCCCAGGTCGAGCCCGGCCGAGATGGCCTGGTAGAGGAAGGCCGCATGCATCGCCTCGCGGACCGCGTCGTTGCCGCGGAAGGCAAAGCTCAGGTTCGAGATACCGCCGGACACCCGCGAGCCCGGACACCGCACCTTGATCTCCCGCGTCGCCTGGATGAACGCCTTCGCGAACCCGGCATGCTCTTCGATGCCCGTCGCGACCGCGAGCACGTTCGGATCGAAGATGATGTTCTCCGGGTCCCAACCGTCCTCGGTGAGCAGCCGGTAGGCGCGCTCGCAGATCTGCACCTTGCGGTCCACCGTCTCTGCCTGTCCCTGCTCGTCGAAGGCCATCACGACGACCGCCGCGCCGTAGCGCTTGATCCGGCGAGCCTGCTCGAGGAAGGGCTCCTCTCCTTCCTTGAGGCTGATCGAGTTGACGACTCCCTTGCCCTGGAGGCACTTCAGTCCCGCCTCGAGGACCGACCAGCGGGAACTGTCGACCATGATCGGGATCCGTGCCACCTCCGGCTCGGTCGCGATCAGATTGAGGAAGGTCGTCAGCGCCCGCTCCGAATCGAGCAGGTCCGCGTCCATGTTGACGTCGAGGATGTTCGCGCCTCCCCGGACCTGCTCGAGCGCGACCTCGACCGCTTCCTGGAACTGGTCGCCCTCGATCAGGCGCCGGAAGCGCGCAGAGCCGGTCACGTTCGTCCGCTCTCCGACCATCACGAAGTTGGCGTCGGGGAAGATCCGAAACGGCTCGAGACCGCTGAGACGTGTCGCGTGCTCGCGCCTCGGGATGCGTCGCGGCGTCTGATCCTCGGTCGCGCCCACGATCGCCCTGATGTGGTCCGGCGTGGTTCCGCAGCAGCCGCCGACCACGTTGACGAGCCCCTCCCTCGCAAACTGACGCAGAGCGCTGCTCGTGTCGCGGGGCTGCTCGTCGTGCGTCCCCATCTCGTTCGGCAGACCGGCGTTCGGATGGCAGGCAACCCAGGTCGGCGCCACGCGCGCGAGGTCCTCGACGAACGGGCGCATCTGCGTCGCGCCGAGCGAGCAGTTGACTCCGACAATGAATGGCTTCGCGTGTTCGACCGACAACCAGAACGCGTCCACTGTCTGGCCCGAGAGGTTGCGACCGCTGCGGTCGATCGCCGTGAAGGAGATCCAGAGCGGGAGCTCGGGCGCCTGGTCGAGTGCGGCGCTGATCGCGGCCTTCGCGTTGAGCGTGTCGAAGATCGTCTCGATCAGCAGGAAGTCGACGTCCCCCTCGACGAGACCACGGATCTGCTCGGCGTAGGCGTCGCGGACTTGGTCGAAGGTGTGTGTCCGGAAGGCGGGCTCGTCGACGCGCGGCGAGAGCGAGAGCGTGACGTTCAGCGGGCCGACGGAACCGGCGACGAAGCCGCCGGCCTGGTCGGCCGCCTCGCGCGCGAGCCGCGCGCCGGCGACGTTCATCTCGTAGGCGTAGTCCTCGAGCCCGTAGTCGCCCTGTCCGATCGACGTGGCGGTGAAGGTGTTGGTCGTCGCGATGTCGGCGCCGGCGGCGAAGTAGTCGCGATGGATGCCGAGGACGACCTCTGGCCGCGTCAGGTTCAGCAGGTCGGGATCCCCCGCAACGTCGCGGGGGTGGTCCCTGAAGCGCTCGCCGCGGTAGGCCTCCTCCCCCCTGACCTGGCGTTGGATGAGGACGCCCCAGGAGCCGTCGAGCACCGCGATGCGCTCGCGAAGGATGGCTTCGAGTCGTGTGCGCGCGTCCGGCAATCCGCTTCCCTTCTTCGGCCTAGAGAGACTGCCACCTGGCGGGCGCGGGCTCTTTAGGCGTTTGGTAACCCGGTCGCCAAGCTGCCTTTCAAAGCTCTCCGGGGCTTGGTCGAGCCTAGCAAAGCGGCGGAAATCCGCCTTCCGGCCGGCCTGTGGGCCGTAGTGATCCGCCTGGGCCGCCGGTCCAAGCTCGGACGAAGCATCTCCCAGGCGAAAGGAACCCCATGAAACGAACCATCCTGCAAGTCGGGCTCGCGGCGATCTGTGCCGGCGCGGCGCTGGCGGCCAGCGCCCTGGCGTCCGCCGCGCCGCAGGCGGCCGCTGCCTGTACTCCGGGCGTGCACAAGGTCGGCGGCGTCAATGCCCGCACCTGTTGAAAGAGGTGGAGTTTGGGCGCGGCCGACTTAGCGGCTGCGCCCCGGCTCGCCCTCGTGGCCCTGCGAGGCCGCATACTCCTCGACGAGAAACTTCGGCGCGCACATTGCCCACGCGTTCTCGACCAGGTCGCGCATCTCCTCGGCGTCGATCGCGTCGAGACGGACGTGCACCCAGTGGTAGCGCAGGTCGGACTCGCTCGGCATCGAGTACTTGTGCGGCTCCGACTCGACCAGGGCGGCGCGCCAGTCCTTCGGAAAGCCGCAGCCCATCGTCGAGCCGTCCTTCGAGAACGACAGGAAGACGATCCGTCCGACACGAAACTTGAGCCGCCCGCGGACGTACGCCTCGCTGCTTCTCGGCAGCGTTCGTGCGAGCTGCTGAACGTCGGCGACCGTTACCGGCATGGGGCCGGCTACTGGCTGCGCCCGGAAACGGCCAGCTGGTTCTCCGCATGCTTGATGCGCTGCTCGAGCTGCCAGCGGTCCGCGCTCGACTCACCGCGCTCGACTCGTTCGAGCTCGCGCTGAGCCTCCTCGAGTTGCGCCTGCGCGCGGTCGTCGTCGATCTCCTTCGCGAGGACCGCATCGTCGACGAGCGCGATCACCCGGTCCTCCTCGACCTTGAAGAACCCGGGGCCGGTCGCGTACTCGCGGACGTCCTGACTCTCCCGGTTCAGGTACACGCGCGTAGAACCTGCCTTGAGCGTCGCGATCAGCGGTGCGTGGCGCGCCAGGACGCCGATCTCACCCGCGGCACCGGGGACGACGACCATCTCCGCCTCGCCCTCGAACGCCGGGCCGTCCGGCGTCACGAGGGACAGGTCGAACTTTCGTGTCCCTTCGGCCATCGTTAGGAGACGGCGGCGGGCTCGGGCTGTTCCTCGGCCTCGCCTTCCTCGACCGCGAGCGCTTCGGGCCCGGCCTCCTCGTCCTCCCGGGCCGCCTCGTCCTCGCCGCCGAGCCGATGGCCTTTCTCGACAGCCCGCTCGATCGTGCCGACCATGTAGAAGGCCTGCTCGGGAAGATCGTCGTGCTTGCCCTCGATGATCTCCTGGAAGCCCTTGATCGTGTCCTCGGTCTTGACGTACTCCCCGGGCGTCCCCGTGAACTGCTCGGCGACGAAGTTCGGCTGCGAGAGGAAGCGCTGGATCTTGCGAGCGCGCGATACGACCAGCTTGTCCTCGTCGGAGAGCTCGTCGATGCCGAGAATCGCGATGATGTCCTGCAGGTCCTTGTAGCGCTGCAGGATCTCTTGCACGCGCGTGGCCGTCGCGTAGTGCTCGTCGGAGACGATGCCCGGCTGCAACGCGCGTGAGAACGAGTCGAGCGGGTCGACCGCGGGATAGATGCCCTGCTCGACAAGCGTGCGAGTCAGCACGACGGACGAGTCGAGGTGGGCGAACGTGTTCGCCGGTGCCGGGTCGGTCAGGTCGTCGGCCGGCACGTAGATCGCCTGGACGGAGGTGACCGCTCCTGTCTGCGTCGACGTGATGCGCTCCTGCAGCTGGCCCATCTCGGTGGCGAGCGTCGGCTGGTAGCCGACGGCGCTCGGCATGCGGCCGAGCAGAGCCGAGACCTCCGAGCCGGCCTGCGTGAACCGGAAGATGTTGTCGATGAAGAGCAGCACGTTCTGACCCTGGTCTCGGAAGTACTCCGCCATGGTCAGGCCGGACAGGCCCACCCGCAGGCGCGCGCCGGGCGGCTCGTTCATCTGCCCGTAGACGAGCGCCACCTTCTCCAGCACTCCCGACTCCTCCATCTCGAGCAGGAGGTCGTTGCCCTCGCGCGTTCGCTCACCGACGCCCGCGAAGACGGACACCCCACCGTGCTCGCGCGCGACGTTGTGGATGAGCTCCTGGATCAGGACGGTCTTGCCCAGACCCGCGCCGCCGAAGAGCCCGACCTTCCCGCCCTGGATGAAAGGCGCCAGCAGGTCGACGACCTTGAGCCCCGTCTCGAAGACCTCGACCTTCGGCGACAGCTCGGTGAACTTGGGCGGATCGCGATGGATCGACCAGCGCTCCGTGTCCGGCGGCGGCGGCGGCTTCTCGTCGATCGCCTCCCCGATCACGTTCCAGATCCGGCCGAGGGTGACGTCACCAACGGGGACCGAGATCGGCTGCCCCGTGTCCTCCACCTCCAGGCCCCGGGCGAGCCCGTCGGTCGAGTCCATCGCGACCGCCCGGACGCGGTCATCCCCGAGGTGCTGTTGGACCTCTGCGATGAGCGAGCGAGCCTCCTGGCCGTCCTGGGCCGGGACCTCGATGCGGAGGGCCGTGTAGATCTCGGGCAGGGCCTCGGGAAAGACCACGTCGATCACGACGCCTTTGATCTCGACGATCCTTCCCTGACTGGGCTTCTTCTGGGCGCTGGTGGGCATTCGTCTCCGTCTGAATCGCTGGTGGATTGGGCCTTCCCGATACTAACCACGGCATCTTCCACACGTCTAAAGGTTGGATGCGAAAGCGGGCGATATTGCCGGCCGAGTGTGCGCAGGCCTGCCAGCAGCTGTCGCTGCGCGCCGACCATGAGCTCTCGGACTTCGAAACCGT
>JBKOWS010000097.1:0-10951 GCA_046724565.1 Actinomycetota bacterium
ATCGAGCGATAACCGGCGACGACCCGCTCGCGCGAAGCCTCGAGTCGGCTGCGGCCGATTGCGGGGGCTGACGGCACCGTGCCTGCGACCCCACGGGGCCGCAGGCACGGTCAGCCCAAACGGACACCTCGATTTCAAGGACGGTGGCCGTTAACCTGACATAGGGGCCTGCGGCGCCCTCACAGGGGGAGGGATGAGCGGGCGTACTACGGAAGTTCGAAATGAACGCCGCGATCGGCTGATCGAGCGGCCACGGCTTATCGGGCTGCTCGACGATGCGCAAGCTCAGCGGCTCATTCTTGTTGCCCCCGCGGGTTACGGCAAGACAACCCTCGCGCGGCAGTGGTTGGCTCAGGAACCTCGTCGAGGCGTCTGGTTTCGAGCGACCCCAGCATCAACCGATGTTGCAGCCCTCGCACTGGGTGTCGCAAAGGCGGCGGACGAGATATTGGAAGGCGCGCTGGGACGAATGCAGGAACGCCTACGGAACTCTCAAGCGCCAAATGCCGAGGCCGACCAACTCGGCACGATCCTCGGCGAGGACCTTCTGGACTGGCCCAATGACTGCTGGCTGGTGATCGACGATTACCAGCATCTGAGTCTCGAACCGGCAGCGGAACGATTCATCGAGGCGTTCATGTCGCGGGCCAACACCCCGCTACTTGTTACAAGTCGGGTACGGCCTAAATGGGCATCCGCCAAAAGGCTCCTCTACGACGAAGTAGCCGAACTCGGACGGAACGTGCTAGCCATGACCCACGAAGAGGCGGCACGTGCGCTTCCGAGAAAAGACAGCGCGCTGAGCGGATTGGTAGCTCTTGCAGAAGGCTGGCCTGCGGTAATCGGCCTAGCCTCATTGGTGAGATCCCCCTTCTGGTTCCCTGGCGACGAGATGCCGGAGACGTTGCATTCCTACTTTGCGGAAGAGCTCTATCAGGACCTGACAGCGGAGGCTCAGTGGAATCTGGTTCAGCTTTCGTTGGCCCCGTCGATCAATTCAGATCTGGCCATCGCACTGTTCGGAACTCAAGGGAGAGATGTTCTTGAGCACGGTTACGAGCGCGGGTTCTTGACCCGAGACGCCGACACCTACGACCTGCATCCGCTCTTGCGTCAGTTTCTGCGTTCGAAGTTAGTGGAGGCTGACCCAAACGCCGTGACCGAGACCGTGACGACAATTGGGAACTCGGCCCTGGATCGCTTTGCCTGGGATGAGGCGTTCGCGTTGGCTACGGAGTTCGAGTTGAATGATCTTTTCACGGAACTCCTGTCGCGAGCGCTCGACGATCTTCTTTCTGAGGGCCGCTTGGCAACGTTAGAGCAGTGGATTGCGGTTGGACAGCGCTGGATTCCAGGAGAGCACATCGTTTCACTCGCTCAAGTGGAACTCGCCTTTCGGAAGGGGCGGTGGCCGGAATCTGAGCGCAAGGCTCGGAACCTCGCGCGCAATCTTCCTGACCAGCACCCATTTGCCCCTCGCGCTCTCTTAAGAGCGGCTCAGGTGGCTCAACTGGACGACCGGCAGGCGGAAGCTCTCAAGCTATTGGACGAGGCCGGCGCACGCTCGACTAGTCGCAGCGATCTTCGCCGCGCTGCCTGGAGCCGATTCATCACTCTCGCCGACCTTGAAGAACCCGAACTCGCCAAGGCTGCACTAGACGAGTTTGAGGCTCTGGCCCCGGAGTCCGTTGAAGACGTAATAAGGCAGAGTCAAGCATCTGTTCACTTTGCGCTTCGGTGGGGAGGCATTCGCGAGGAGCTTGAACGGCACCGGGGGACGCTTGAGCTGCTCGATGGGGCGTCTGATCCACTCGTGAGATCAGGCTTCATTCAATCCTATGGCACAGCCCTAAATCTCGCAGCCAGATACGAAGAGGCGTACGAGCTTGCTGAACGTCAGATGGCCGCAGCCAAACGATTCGGACTCGATTGGGTTAGGCCACACGGTCTGGAGATGCAGGCGCTCGCCCAAATTGGGTTGAGAGATTTTGAGGGGGCACATGCCGCGCTTCGCAATGCCTATCGGCTTGCCGAAAATGCGCAAGACGCACATGCGCAGATCAATGCGACAGCGCTCGTAGCGCGCATAGAGCTTGCCCAGGGAATGGCCTCGCGGGCGTTAGATCTGCTTGGCGATGCATCATCACGAGCTGGCAGCCCCGGAATGGAAGGCGAACTCCGATCGATTCGTGCATTGACACTCGCATGTCTTGGACGCCTCGATGAGGCGGACGACGAAATCCAAGTATCGAAGGGGATAACGAGCCATCTTGAGGCGCGTGGGCTGCGAACGTATGCGGCGGTCATCCTGGCTCACGATCGGGCGGATGAGGATGGCACAAAGGTTCTCCTGCGGCATGCGTTGGATGATTCGCAGACAACGGGTAATGCGGATTCGTTTGTGACGGCCTACCGCGCGTTCCCCGAGCTGCTGCGCGCGATTGCTCAGCTGCCGTTGTCTCTCGGCGAGTTTCTACTCATGCCGCTTCGACTCCACGATAGTGCGCTCGCCGACCGCGGGGGCCTAGGCACGCGCGAGCCACGAGCGGTGACGGAAGAAGATCTCACCGAGAGAGAAGAAGAGGTTCTTGCTCTTCTCCGAGAAGGTCTGTCAAATCGACAGATTGCGCACACACTTTGGATCGCCGAATCGACAGTCAAAGTTCATGTGCGCCATATCTTTGACAAGCTAGGTGTCCGCACCAGAACGGCCGCGGCGCTCTTTCGTCGGGAAGGCGAAAACTAGGCTGTCGCAGCCTCAAGAGCTGGCTGATGGGTGCGCTGCCTCTCCAGGCTAAAGTCGTCTCGTTGACCGTCCCGGTAGGACTCAGTGGAACCGGCGAGGATTGCTTCGAACGCTGCGACCACAGCCGTGTCAAACTGGCTCTCCACCGCCTGCGCGAGACGCATTCGGGCGACGCGACTAGGCATCGCGTCTCTATAGGGACGATCGGAAGTCATCGCGTTGTACGCGTCAGCAACGGCAATGATTTTCGCCAGCAACGGAATCTCGTCATCTTGTAGGCAGTCGGGATATCCCAGTCCATCGACGCGCTCATGATGATGTCGGACGATCTTCGCGATCTCGGCGTAGTCATCGACTTTGGACAGAATTCGCTCGCCGATCGCCGCGTGACCTTCCATCTGCCGACGTTCCTCAAGGGTCAGCGCGCCAGGCTTCTCCAGCAGTCCAGCCGGCAACCCAACCTTGCCGATGTCATGGACAAGGCCGCACAGGTGTACAAGCTGTTGCTCGTCCCCGCTGAGCCCCATTCGAGCCGCGATGTCCCGCGAGTAGATCGCGACCGCCGCTGAATGACCCGCGGTGTATCGATCTCTCGCGTCCAGTGTCGCTACGAGGGCCGTTGCAAAGGAGAGATTCGCCCGTTCCATCCGCTTGTTGGCTTCTGCCAAATCGTCAAGTGCCACACGTTGCTCCCGATAGATCACGAAGAGACGTTGGGCGGCAAGCGCCGGAATGAAGAAGAGTGCGGCGCTCCATGGAGTAAATGCGATGTAGCTGTACGCAAGAACGCCAACAAGCGAGGTGTAGAGAGGAATCCCAGCCAAGGCGACTGGGCCTGTTGTGATTGCGAGCTCTCGGACTGAACCCGTTCCGCGGAGAACGAGTGTCATGGCGCTGAGGATGAAGTCGAGCGCGAAGTCCACGACCGCAGCCACGGATGTCGCTACGAGGATTCGGCCCAGGGTGTGCGCGCCACCCTCCATGGCCTGATAGGCGGCGAGGCCAGCGAGTCCCCCAATGACTGTTCGGTTCGCAGTCCAGATAACCCACCTCGTAAACGGTCTCCCGAGGTCGGTGAGGACAGTGATGGCCCCGATGAGTGCCGCTGGGAGGGGGCCAAACACGACCGCGACAAACAGAAGCGGCAGAAAGGCGACGGACAGTTCGATGTTTTCTGTCAGACGCACGCTCTGACGTTCAGCGATCACCGCGAGAAGCGCGAATCCCAGCAAGGGCCAGGACGACCTCTCCTGCGGGAAAAAGCCGACCGTCGTCGCGAGCGCGGCCGTCAGGCCCGCCGCAAAGGTCCCCAAAACCGCCGCGTAGAGCGCGATCGGAGGGAATTCCGCCCTGCGCGAGACCTTGAAAAACCTACCCATATATGCCTAAATTCGCATCGCCGTCAGTCCCCCAAAAGAGGGAGTCGATCCCTATGCGTTTTGCACCTCGCGTGCTTGCCGTACTCAGCGCCGCTGTCTCCGCGGCGACTGTGGCGGGCCAACTCAAGACCTGGTAAAGCCCGCGTAGCTTCTGTTTTCCACATCGTGTGGACATCCCCCTGTTGAGGGATTTCCACAGGGCGGTGGAAAACGGGACTAGAGGGGCAGAGCTAGGCGATCAGGCCGCGTCGGAAACCGACGGCGACGGCATGCGCGCGTGAGCGTGCCTGCAGTTTTGCGAGGAGATGCCGGACGTGTGACTTCACCGTTTCCTCGCTGAGGAAGAGACGCACGCCGATCTCGCGATTGACAAGACCGTCGGAGATCAACTGCAGCACCTCGATCTCGCGCATCGTGGGCTCTTGCTCGAGCTCGCGGAGCGGACCGCTGAAAGGAATGACTTCCGCGCTACCGTTCTGCCGCTTGGCCGCGACCGCCTCGAAGCGGCGCTGATGGTCCATATAGCGGCTGAGGATCTCCTTGCGCTCTGCGGCGTCCATGCCTGGGCTATCGGCCGCATGGCTGAGCCGCTTTAGCGGCGGTTCCTAGCCCGATCGAGGGATTGGCCGGGCCTCCTCTTTTCCAGGCTCTCGGGGCCGGGCTCCTTTATCCGCCGAGTCCGGGGTATGACGGTTCGAGACGGAGACTCGGTCCAGCATCGCCTTGTCCACATTCAGCGGGTGGTGACAGGCCGCGAGATGTCCATTTCCGTAGGCCACAAGGGGCGGCTCGACCTCGCGACAGATATCCGTCATGTAGCGGCAGCGGGGATGGAATCGGCATCCCGAGGGAGGGCTGATCGGACTGGGCACGTCGCCCTCGAGGACGATCCGCTCGCGCTCGTGAGCGAGGTCCGGGTCAGGAATCGGCACCGCCGAGAGCAGCGCCTCCGTGTACGGCATGATCGGCCGTGCGTAGAGATCGTCCGCAGGCGAGAGCTCGACGATCTTCCCGAGGTACATGACCGCGATGCGGTCGCTGACATGACGGACGACGCCCAGGTCGTGGGCGATGAAGACGTAGGTCAGCGCGAGCTCGTTCTGGAGGTCGTCCAATAGGTTCAGCATCTGAGACTGGATCGAGACGTCGAGGGCGGACACCGGCTCGTCGGCGACGATCAGCTTCGGATTCAACGCGAGAGCGCGAGCCACGCCAATCCGCTGCCTCTGCCCTCCAGAGAACTCGTGCGGGAAGCGGTTGTAGTGCTCCGGTGACAGTCCAACCGTCTCGAGGAGCTCCTGCACGCGCTGCCGGCGCTCGGACTTGTCCACGCCGTGGATCCTCAGCGGCGTTCCGATGATCGAGCCGACCCGCTTCCGGGGGTTCAGGGATGCGTACGGATCCTGGAAGATCATCTGCATCTCCCGGCGCAGCGGCCGGAGTCTTCGTGTGCCGATCTTCGAGATGTCCTGACCCTCGAAGAGGACCTCGCCCTCCGTCGGCTCGAGGAGACGGACGACCGTCCGGCCAAGGGTGGACTTCCCGCAGCCGGACTCACCAACCAGCCCAAGTGTCTCGCCCTCGCGGACGGCGAACGTCACGTCGTCGACCGCGTGCACGCGCCCGAACTCGCGCTGCAGCAGTCCCGTCCGGACCGGGAAGTACTTCTTGAGGCTGCGAACCTCGAGGAGCGGATCGTCCCCGTTGTGCTCGCTCACCTCGCTCACGCCGCTTCCTCTTCGCCGGCGATCGTCGCGCCGCGAAGGCGCCGCTTCTCGTCCACCGAGAGCCAACACCGATCGAGGTGTCCGGGCTCCTCGACGCGGTTGTCGAGCGTGGGCTCCTCAATGCATTTGTCGAAGGCGTGCGGGCAGCGAGGTCGGAACTTGCAGCCGGTCGGCGTGCGGATGAGCGACGGCGGCGTGCCCTTGATCGAATGGAGCCGTTCCTGCCTCGGCCGGTCGAGTCGCGGAATCGAGCCGAGCAGACCCCACGTGTAGGGCATCTGCGGGTCATAGAAGAGCTGCCTGGTCGGAGCTTGCTCCACCACGCGTCCGGCATACATCACGACGATCTCGTCCGCGACGTCCGCAACGACGCCGAGGTCGTGGGTGATCAGGATCACCGCCGAGTTGAACTCGTCCTTCAACCGGTCGACCAGCTCGATGATCTGAGCCTGGATCGTCACATCGAGCGCCGTGGTGGGCTCGTCGGCGATCAGAACATCTGGGTTGCACGAAAGCGCCATCGCGATCATGGCGCGCTGCCGCATCCCGCCCGAGAACTCGTGCGGGTAGTTGTCCACGCGCGACTCGGCGTTCGGGATCCCGACCTGCTTGAGGAGCTCGACAGCGCGCAGCCGGGCGGCGCGCTTGTCGACCTTTTCGTGGGTCTGAATCGACTCGGAGATCTGTTGGCCGACCCTGTAGACGGGGTTCAGCGAGGTCATCGGATCCTGGAAGATCATCGACATCTCGTTGCCCCGGACTTCCTGGAGCTCGGCCTCGTTCATGGCGAGCACGTTGCGGCCTTTGTAGAGAACCTCGCCCTCGAAGCGCGTGTTCTTCTCCTTCGTCAGACCAAGAAGCGTCATGGCCGTCACGCTCTTGCCGGAGCCAGACTCGCCGACGATGCCGAGCACCTGGCCGCGGTCGAGCTCGAAGCTCACACCGTCGACCGCCCGGACGATTCCGTCCTCGGTCGCGAACTGGACTTTGAGGTCCTTGACCTCGATCAGCCGTTCGGCCATCAGTGGCCCTGCCGGCTCCATTGCCGGATGCTCGGGTCGCGAGCACCAAGCGATGCAAGGACGCAGGGAGCACTCGGGCTAAATTGCCCGAGTGCGACTGAGGACGCGGCAGCGCGCCGCGTGATCGCGGGCCGAGCGCCGGTGAATGGGGCCGGTAGGGCCACTAGGTCGGTCTGATCCGGGGATCGAGATAGGCGTAGAGCACGTCCACGACGACACTGAAAATGACGATGAAGAACGTCGCATAGATCGTGACGCCCATGATCGGTGGGAGATCGAGGTTCTGCACCGAGTCGGCAGCGTACTGGCCGACGCCGTGGAGGTTGAACACGGTCTCGGTCAGGATCGCGCTGCCGCCGATCACGGCCGCGAAGTCCAGGCCGAAGAGCGTCACGATCGGGATGAGCGAGTTCCGAAGCACGTGCTTGATGAGAACCCGCCTCGGGGCCAGACCCTTCGCCTTGGCCGTCCGGACGTAGTCCTCGTTGATCGTGTCGAGGATGTTCGACCGGAGCACGCGTCCGTAGAAGCCGATGAAGAGAACGGCGAGCACGGTCCACGGCATGATCAGATGGACGTACCACTGCCATGGGTTCGAGGTTATGGGGACGTACTCACCGTCGGGTAAGACGCTGAACGGATGGCCCTGGGCGAACAGGTAGCGGCAGATCAGCCCAAGCCAGAAGACGGGCAGGGAGATGCCGATTAGTGCAAGGATGGTGATGACCCGGTCGGACCACTGACCGGCCCTTACCGCGGAGATGACACCCACGAGGATCCCGAAGAAGAGCCAAATAATTGCAGCGCCGATCGTCAGGGAGAGCGTCGCCGGAATGCCGCGCTTGATCTCCTTGACGACGTTGAGCTGACTGGAATAGGACTTTAGGGTGCCGTCGAAGAGCGACTGCATCATCGCCCAGTACTGCGAGTACCAGGGGTCGTTCAGGTGCAACTTCTCGCGGATGTCGGCGATGTTCTGATCGGTTGCCGTGCGCCCTGCAATCCTCATTGCAGGATCGCCGCCCGGAATCTTGATGAAGATCAGGTATGTGATGAAACTGACGGCGATGAGCACGAGGAGGGCGCCGATCGTCCGTCTGGTGATGAACGCCACCATCAGTGCTCGATCCTCACCTTCGCCCGCGGGTCGAGGGCGTCGCGCAAGCCGTCACCGAAGATGTTGAGCGACAGCACCGTCAACACGATCGCGATCCCCGGGATGATGGCCAGCCACGGCGCCGTCTGGATTCGGTCCTGTCCGTCGGCGATCAGCGTTCCCCAGGACGGATTCGGGGGCTGCACGCCCGCACCCAGGAATGAGAGGCCGGCCTCGGTGAGGATGTTGTTCGCGATGATCAGCGCGAAGAACACGAGCACCGAGGAGGCGATGTTCGGCAGGAGCTCGCTGAACATGACGCGCAGACCGCCGGCGCCCTGGGCGGTCGCCGCCTCGATGAACTCCTTTTCGCGGAGCGAGAGGATCTGGCCACGTAGCGGCCTGCCGATGTACGGGATCAACACGATGGAGATGACGAGGATCGGGATCCAAAGGCTTCCGCTCTGGATCGAGATCCCGAAGTGATGGAAGCCGTTGATCGAGAGGGCGGTGCCCAGTGCGATCGCGAGCAAGAGCACCGGAAAGGCCCAGATCAGGTCGAAGAAGCGCGAAATCAGCCAGTCGGGCCAGCCGCCGTAGTAGCCGGCCACCAGGGCTAGCAGGAGTGCGAAAAGCGTGCAGATGACCGCCGAGCCGATGCCGACCTTCAGGGAGTTCAGGCCGCCGTAGAGGAGGCGAACGGCGACGTCCCGGCCCTGATTGTCTGCCCCGAACACGTACTTGCCGCCGGCGTGCCAGAGCTGGGGCCCGACGGGAATGCCGCCTGCGTGGAATTGCCCGTTCACGAATCCGCCCTTCGAAACGACGTCGACCTGCTTGCCGTCCCGGGTGAAGGTCTCGCCGAGGTGATTGTCGTTAGGCCCGGTGTGGGCGATGTGGTGCGCGTACGGCCCGGCGAGGCAGCAGAGGATCACGATGAGCACGAACAGGCCGAGAAAGCCCAATGCGACGTAGTTCCGCCTCAGGCGCCGCCAGGCGAGGAGCCACGGGCTCTTCCCCTCGATCGCCCCACCCTCGTCCGCGGCGATCGCCGCAGCAGAGTCGAGCGAAAAATCGGTCGTGGACTCGGTCGCCACCTGCTTCCTTCTTCCTCAGCCCAAAGCATTACCTAGAGAGAGGGCCCTTTGCCAGGGCCCTCTCTCCTTGAAGCCCTGCTTACTTCATGCAGCTCAACCCGAAGTCCCAATAGATGACCACCGTGTTGACGTAGCAGCCCATGTCGATCTTCGGCCCGAAGAAGTCCGTGAAGGACCTGTTCATGTACGGGACGGTCGTCGCGTACGTCGCCATCAGATCCTTGTCGACCTTCGCCCAGCGGGCGTTCACCTCCGGCGTATTCTGCGTCTCCTTCTTCAGGGCGTTGATCTCCTTGTCGACCGATGGCACGTTGACGTTCCCCGTGTTGTTGTTGTGGGTCTTCGTGATCCGCTCACCGTTGAGCAGAGTGTCGAACCAGTCGAGCGGGTGCGGATAGTCCTGGAACCAGTCGGTGAACATCGCCTGAGCCTTGGTGGCCTGGTTTCCGATCGTCTGGAAGTAGACCTGGTGGCTGAGGAGGTGCAACTTCGACTTGTAGCCGATCTTCGTCAGCTGGTTCGCCAGGTACTCGGTGCTCGCCTTTGACGGGTCTTCGTTCGGCCCGTAGACGTCGACGCTCTGGCCGGCCGTCCCGGACTGCTGGACGAGCTGCTTCGCCTTCGCGAGGTCGAACTTCCAGGCGTCGATCTTCTTGTACTGCGGGTAGGACGGCGGCAGGAAGTTCTCCGTCGGGCGGCCGAGACCGGCGTAGATCCCGGAGATGATGGCGTTCGGATCGATCGCCATCTGGACGGCCTTGCGGGCCTTGATGTTGTTGAAGGGCGGGATGGCGTTGTTGACCGCGTAGTAGTACGTGTTCGCGGGCGTGTAGATCCTCAGCTGGTCCTTGTACTTGGTCTGCGCCTCCTGGAGGCGGTCGTTCGGGACCGGCTGGAAGTCGTAGTCGGTCTGGCCGCTGACGACCTGCTGGTACGCCGCAACCGGGTCGGTGATGATCTTGCCGACGACCTTGTCCGGATTCCCGGAGGGCATCGTCGGGATCTGGTTGTTGTAGTTCGGGTTGCGAACGATCGTGAAGCTCCTGCTCGGCGTGTAGCTCTTCAGCATGTACGGCCCCGTTGCCGGGATCGGATGCGTCGACTGATCGCTCGCGGGAGTGCCCGTGGGCACGAGGTGCGAGAACTCAAGCGCGAGGATGTAGAGGAAGTCGCCTCGCGGCTGGTCGAGCTTGATCGTGATCGTGCGCTTGGCGTCATCCGTGACGATCCCCGAGATGTGGCCCTTCTTCGTCGCGGCGTACCCATTCGAGCCGCTCACGCCCGAGATGTCGGAGTAGAAGCCGACGCCCGGGGAGTCCATCTTGAAGTCACGCTCGATCGAGTACTTGAAGTCACTCGCCTTGACCGGGCTGCCGTCCGAATACTTCAGCCCTTTGCGCAACGTGAAGTCGTAGGTCTTTCCGTCGGCGGAGATCTTCGGCATGCTCTCGGCCAGGTAAGGCACGATGGTCGCGCCGTCAGGGCCCGCGACGTGCTTGTAGCCGACGAGCCCAGTCCAGATGTAGTTGTCGAGCTGGTAAGCGGCAACGGTGTAGTAGAGCGCCGGATCCATGTAGTCCGGGGCGTCCCAGACGACGCGCAGCAGCGGATACGTCTTGCCGCTGGCGCCGGCGTTGCTGCCTCCACTGGACGACTTGTTGCCCCCTCCGCCGCAGCCGGCGGCGACCAGGGCAAGGGCGGCCGCCAGCGCCACCGCGCCGACCGGCCAAAGCAATCTCAATCTACGTCTCACTATCGAACTCCTCCCGTCGGGTCTTCCGCGGTGGACGGACCCCCTCGCCCGCAACGCGGATCGGTGATTCTTACAGACGTCTTTTCGCCTTACCCGTTAGTACGAAACGGATTCACAGCCGGATCAGGCGT
>JBKOWS010000178.1:0-8374 GCA_046724565.1 Actinomycetota bacterium
GCAGAAGGCCGCGCGCGAGGCGAGGAAGGAAGCAAAGAAAGCGGCGAAGGCCGCGGCGGGTTAGCAGCGAGCCGAAGAACCAGCGCGAGCGAGCTTGGAGGTCCAGGCCGATGCTCACGAACTACTGAGTCTCTCCGCCACCGTCGAGGGTCAAATCAATGCGCGCGATGTGCGATCGCGACGGCCTCCAATCGCGAGTGAGCCCCGACGGCGCGCAGGAGGTGTCGGAGGTGGTTGCGCACCGTTTCCGTGCTGAGCTGCAGCTCTTCGGCAATCTGGCTTGTCGAACGGCCGCGTTCGAGAAGCTCGAGCACCTCCGCCTGCCGTGGCGTGAGGTGCAGGTCCGGATGCGCGTGAGGCTCCTCGATCAAGTCTGAAACCTGTCCGAAAACGCCGACGCGGCCCGGCGAATTGGCCTGTACGGTCGCCCCGGAGCGGGCCGACCGTGCTGCTCATCGTGGTCGCCGTTGGTCATCGGGATCATGGGCCAAAGAAAGCGGCGAAGGCCGCAGCCGGTTAGCCGAGGTTTTTCGCGCGTAGTTGCGAGACGAGCAGTGCCAGGACCGTTACGAGATACAGCTGTCCAATCAGCGCCTCGAGCACCGCCAGCGTATGTCCGAGGTCACCCGCCGGGGTGTAGTCGCCATAGCCCAGCGTCGCCAGCGTGACGTAGCTGAAATAGAGACGCAACGCGCGCGTCCCGTCAGTCCCCTGTGCGAAGAAGTCCCCGGAGCCGAGCAGCGCAACACCGCTATAGAGGAACAGGAACAGGATCCCGAAGAGGATGTAGATGCTGATGGCGCCTGTGATCGACTGGGCGTTGACTTCCTCCTGGTCGACCACTCCGATCGCGATTACCACGATGGTGGCGATGACGAGAGCGCCGGACGCGAGTCCGGCCGCCCCCACGAGTCTGTGACTGCTCGAGAAGGGCAACGCCACGGCCGTGACCGTAGCGGCCGTGACCAGCGCGATCAGAAGCTTCGAGTCAGCCCGCGCCAGACCCGACGTCCAGACGGCTGCCGACAACGTCACGGACTGGACCAGAAGGAGGACGCTGGCCGTCCACGTCCCATCTCCCGCAAGCGAGATGAAGACGAACGATGCTGCGATCAGCAGCAGGACCGTGCGGTAGCTATGTGTCGCGTGAAGCCGCGCGACCCGCGATCGAAACCGACGGCGGCGACCCGGTAAGATCGCCGCCGTCTCCTCGTCTCGGGCCCGCCCTTCTGGGGCGCGCGCCACTTGGGGTGCCCGCTAGGTCTTCGAGGCCGCCACGTCGCGAGAGGCCGCCGCGCCGATCGCGATCAGATCGGCAGGATGGATCCATTCGTCCGCCAGCGTGATTCCGCCCGCGTCTAGGATCTTGTCCCTGAGACCGATTGCCCAGCGGTGCTCGATCAGGGCGATCGCAGCGCTGCTGCCCTCGGGGATCGCGTCGGCGAGGTACCAGACCTCGGTCTCGTCGAACAGGTGGCCGTCTTCGAGCTCTTGAGCCCCGGCTACGGCTGCACTCACCGTCGCCTCCTCGCTGCCGCTGCCGAGCCCTACGAGTGCTCCGACGAGCGCGCCGAACTCCTGCGCCTCCTCGCCCGTCAGGTCGCTCTGCTGCACGACCTCGATCTCTCCACCCTCGGGTTTCCTCACGAAAAGGAGGTCGATGAGCCGGATGACACCATCCTCCTTCAGCCGTTCGAGCTCGGGCATGATCTCGCCGTTGAACTGCGTGCGGTCGAACTCGAGGACGAGCATCTGCACGGGTCCGAACGGCAGCTTCGCGGAGCTCATGACGCCTGCAGAAGCTTGCGCTTCTGCTGCTCGAACTCGTCCTCGGTGAGGACCCCGTCGTTCTTCAGCTGAGCGAGCTGCTTGAGTTGCTCGATCGAAGCCGCGGACATCCCGCTCGCAGCTGGTGCCGGCGCGGGTGGGGCGTACTGCTCGGCTTCGAGCTGCTGGAGGCGGGCCTCCGTCGTGGCATCCTGCTCCCGTCCTTCTTGGACCTTCTTCCCGGCGTAGTACGCGGTGCCGCCGACCATCGCGGCCCGCATGAGAGGACGCCGTCGTCTCATCATCATTGTCGGACTCCTTCCTCACACACCGACGGGCTGGCGCGCCGCCGTTCCGTGCAGCTCGTGCTGCAGCTGTTCCTCCGCCTCGCGCGAGAGTGACGACTTCAGCACCGTGCCGCCGTACTTGCCCAAGGCCTCAACCGCCTTGTCCGGCGTCACCTTCTCGACCACGAGGAAGAGTGCCGAGGTGCCCGGCTTGAGCATGTCGCGCACCTGATTCTGGAACTCCTTGTCGATGCCGGACTTCTCGAGCTTGCCCATCAATGCTCCGAGCCCTGCTCCGACTGCCATGCCGAAGACCGGCACGAAGAAGAGCACCCCGAACAGGAGTCCCCAGAGCATCCCGTAGCTCGCGCCGGAGCCCACCATGTGGTGATTCGTCGTCACCTTGAACTTGCCGTCCTTCGTCCGAACGATCGCCGCGATCGCGTCGGGTTGGATGATCAACTCGTTGGCGAGCCGCTGAGCCTCTTCCTCAGCCTGGATCGCTGTGGTTTCGTCGGGATACCCAATCGCAATCAGTTCCGCCACACTCGCTCCTTTCGTCGCTGCACCTAATCCGGCAGGCAAGCGCCTCGCCGGCCCAGCGGGCTGCGGTCTGTCTTCCGATTTCGAGCCTCGCGCAAGGGCTCTCAGGGAGCATCGTCCGGTTGGGATGAACGGGATGCCGTGCAGACTGCGCTGGGTCTCACTCACCCCATTCGGGCGATGACCGGCTGCGCTTGCTCCGTTTCCCTAACTGCAGACACCGGCCGATGCATACGGCCGGAGGGTTGCGAGTCCCGGCGGCGTCCCCACCGCAGGGTCGTCGGGGAGGAAAGGAGCGCGGAGCAATGAGAACAGCGCAGGACTACGAGCTCCAGAGCACGTACGTCCCCTACGAAGGCGAGACAAAAGGAGTCGGCTGGGTGACGTTCGCCGCCGTCTTGCTCGGCCTGGCCGGGATCTGGAACTTCGTCGACGGCATCCTTGCGATCTCTTCGTCCCATGTGTACACGGCGAATTCCACCTTCGTCTTCAGCGACCTCAATACTTGGGGTTGGATCGTGCTGATCCTCGGGATCATCCAGGGCCTGGCGGCGCTGGCGATTCTCTCCGGGAGCGAATGGGCACGCTGGTTCGGCGTCGCCGTTGCCGGCCTCAACGCGGTCGGGCAGTTGATGTTCATCCCTGTGTATCCGTGGTGGGGCATCGCGATGTTCGCCGTCGACATTCTCATCATTTATGCGTTGTCCGTGTACGGCGGCTCTCGCCTGAAGAGCGCCGTCTAGATCGCCGAGGGACGTCGGGGTGCGCCGAGATGTGGCTTACCCCGGCTCCCGCCTCGGCCTCGCCCGACGCTGAGGAGGTGTGATGTGCATCTCCCACGCCGGCAACGGCATCGAAGGGAAGTGACCGCACGGACTGACGGTCACGACCAGCTCGAGCTCGATGCGGTCCAACTCCGAGAGCTGTCGACCGTCTTCTCTCCACCTCGCTGGTTGAGGGACCTCGGCCGAAGCGCCTGGCTGATCGTCGGGGCGTTCGGCCTTCTCATAGGACTGATCTGGCTGATCAGCGTCACGGCGACGATCACCGGGCCCGTGCTCGCCGCCATGATCATCGCCACCGTGACGATGCCGGTCGTAACCACGTTGGCGCGCCACATGCCGCGGGCGGCGGCCGCCGTGATCGTGCTTCTCGGGCTCGTGGCACTTGCTGTGGTCATCCTCGTCCTGGTCATCAGCGGCATCACTGGCCAAACCGACGAGCTCGGGGGGCAGGCAAGCAGTGCGGCGGACAAGGCGCAGGGCTGGCTTCAGAGTCTCGGCGTCGACAACTCGGGCGCTTCAGGTGCGAAGTCGACAGTCGAGACGGACACCCCGAAGGTGATCTCGACGCTCGTGCACGGGGTCATTCAGGGGATCAGCGGGCTGGCGTCGCTCGTGTTCGGTCTCTCGCTCGCCGCGCTCAGTCTGTTCTTCCTGCTGAAGGACGGGCCCGTGATGCGCTCGTGGGTCGACCGGCATCTCGGGGTGCCGCGCACCGTCGCGCAGACGATCACCGGCGGCGTGATCAGGTCGCTGCGCGGCTACTTCCGGGGCGTAACCATAGTCGCTGCCTTCAACGGCGTCATCGTCGGTGCGGGCGCCCTAATCCTCGGCGTTCCCCTCGCCGGGACGATCGCCGTCGTCACCTTCGTCACGGCCTACGTTCCGTTCATCGGCGCATTCGTCGCCGGTGCGCTCGCAGTCGTCGTCGCACTCGGCGCCAAGGGCGCAACGACTGCGGTGATCATGCTCGTCATCGTGCTGCTGGCGAACGGGCTCCTCCAGAACATTGTCCAGCCATTCGCCATGGGCGCGGCTCTCGACCTCAACCCGCTCGTCGTGCTGGTGGCGACCATCGGGTCCGGCTGCATCTTCGGGACCCTGGGGCTCATCCTCGCGGCGCCGCTCCTCTCCGCAGCCGTGCACATCACGAAGGATCTAGGCCGAGCGAGGGCGCTGGCTGCGCTCGAAGCGGGGCGCACGGCCGAAGAATCGCGGGCGCCGATCGGCGAGGCGACCGCGGCGACCTAGGAGGGCTTGGCGAAACATCGGCCGTGCCGTCAGGCTGCGCTGCTCGCCCCGAGGCCGCGTCCTCAGTCGCGCCCGTATCAATTCGATACGGCCGCTCCCTGCGTCCTTGCCTCGGAACGACCATCGCACCCCGACGACGAGCGACGTTCCGCCAAACCCTCCTAGAGCCCGCTGTCCTCGAGCCCCGCCGTGACGTCATAGCCGAGCGCAAGCGCGAGCTTCGGCGCTGCCGAGACCACGCTCGCAACGCCGACGGCCGGGAGCGCGGCGATCAGGCAGCCGACGATCTCTTCCTCGGTGGCCCCCTGGCGACGAGCCGCCTCCACCGTCCACATGTATCCGGGCGAAGTGGCATCGACCCCGACCAGGGCGCCCAGTCGCACGAGCGCGTGCGTCTTTCCGTCCAGATGCGATTCAGCCACGTTTGAGCTCTCACGTGCCAGGACGGTCTCGTAGTAAGCGTCGTCGGCGATCGCGAGCTTCGTGAGCGTCGTCTCGTGAGACTCCACGGGCTAGTTCGATCTCAGCGCTCCGGGAGCCGCGGTACATCACCCGTGGAGGATGAAACTCAGGCCGCTTCTGAGTTGGTCTCGACGAGGCCGAGTTGCGTCGCAGTCTCGATCGCCTCGCTTCGGCTCGTGACGCCGAGCTTTCGATACACCGAGATCGCCTGCGTCTTGATGGTATTGCGGGAGACGTAGAGGAGCTCGCCGATCTCTCGGAACGAGAGGTGGGTGGTGAGGAACGGCAGGAGTCGCAGCTCTGCGGGCGTGAGGCCCGCGCTCGTCCCTCCTGACTCGGGGATCGCCTCGACCTCTCGTTCCAGCGCCGAGGTCTCGTCTACGAGAACGCCGAGGTAGGGGTGCTCGCGCAAGAGCTCGTGAATCTCTTCCAGCACGGTACGCACGCCCGGCGTATCGCGCAGTGCGAGGTAGGCGCGAGCGAGCTCGATGCGGACCTGGACTGCGAACCAGGGGAATGCATCGCTGCTGAGGGACGGGCTCAGCGCGCGCACCTTGTCCAGGTCGGCGCGGGCTTCGTCCCACCGACCGTGGCGGAGCGATGCACGCGCGGATGCCGTGAGGGCGATCGCAGTCGTGCCGTACCCCTCGAGGCTGCTCTTCTCGACGAGCTCCTGCGCCTCGAGCGCCAACTTCTCCGCCGCCGCAGCGTCGTTCTTCGCGGCCGCAATGATCGAGCGTTCTCCGATGGCGAGGACATGCGTGTCGATCGCGCCGAGGCGATGAGCCTCCGCCGCGGCCTCTGCGAGGATCGCGTCCGCCCGGCTGTTCTGGCCGAGGAGCATGTAGCCGACGCCGAGCACCATCAGCGCGCAGGGAAGAACCGCGCTGTCTCGGGAGACGCCAACGAGCGCCGACTCGGCGTCGGCGATCATCTGGTAGACGCCCTCGCTGCAGAGCGCGGCGCTGATTGCCGTCACCCACGAGCGTTGCGTGGCGCTTCCGTTCGAGCCTTCGCCCTTCGCAAGGCGGACCTCGGCGATCCGCAGCCAGCGTTCGGCCTGGGTCGAGCGGCCGCGCAGGGCGTGGATCCAGCTGCCCTGCAGGGCGACCATGGGGTACCGCTTGAGCATGACGGGATCGTCGAAGCGCGCGAGCCAGCGCTCGACGGTCACGACGCGACCACTGTGGTATAGCGGCAATGCGATCGTCGCGAGAATGCGCGCCACGCGACGATGGTCACCCGCGGCGTGGGCGTGGTCGAGTGCGGACTCGGGATCTCCGGTCGCTTCGTACCAGTCAGCGGCGCGCCGGTGGAGGACGGTGACGAGCTCGGGCTCCCGCCTCTCCAGCTCGTACCGAAGAACGTCGCGGAAGAGACGGTGGTACCGATACGAGATACGTCGACGGTCGAGCGGAACGAGGAACAGGTTCGACCGTTCAATCCGCCTGAGTCTCCGGGCGGACCCGTCCTCGCCGAGAACCGCGTCGCAGAGCTCCCCGGACATCTGCTCAAGCACCGACGTTCTCCGGAGGAATCGGAGGTCGTCGGGACGCAACCGCGAGAGGTACTCGGACCTGAAGTAGTCGCCCAGGCTCCTGCCGCCGAAGGCGGCGTGCAGCGGCTTCTCGGCGTCACGGGCCGTCGTCGGGCCCTTGCTCAGACCGAGCCCTGCGAAGTAGAGCGCCGCCGGCCAGCCTTCGGACTCGCGGACGAGCCTCGTCACCTCCTTGAAGGGAAGCTCGACGCCGGTCGATCGCAGCAGGAGCTGACCTTCCTTCGGGCTGAGCGCGAGCTGATCGATACCCACTTCGAGCAGCCTGCCCGCTGCACGAAGCGCGGAGATCGGCAGGTTTGGCGTGACGCGCCCGGAGAGGACGAGCTCGGACTCCGCCGGGATATGATCGGCGAGCACAGTGATCGCCTCGAGTGTCTCTGCCGAATCGAGGAGCTGCAGGTCGTCCAGGACAATGACCAGTGGGTCGGCGGCACTAAGCGCAGCAGCCAGTCGTGGGAGCGCCGAAGTCCAGACCGATGAGCCCGGAGTCGTCAGAGCCTCGAGGACGTCGTCGTCGAGCGGCTCGATGCGGTGGATTGCCGCGGCGACGTGCCGGATCAGCACAATGGGGTCTCGATCGCGCGCATCGACCGACACCCAGGCAAACGATCGAGGATCTCGGTCGGCCCACTGCGCGATGACCGTCGTCTTGCCGTAGCCGGCCGGGGCGGTCACGGCAACAACGGGCACGGATTCGGCCGCTCTCAGTCGGTTGATGAGAGCCGTCCTCGAGACCAGTCCAGAACGAAGAACCGGCACCTGGATCCGCGAATCGACGACGTCGTATGGCAGAGGGGGCAAGCGCCGGCGAGGCGAACTGCGCTGGCGGGCAGGTCTCGCTCCCTTGCTCTCGACCTGAACCGCAGCGACGCTCACACGCGCTCCGTACCGCTCTTCAGGCGTGCGCTGAGCTGCGGCCCGCCGTGGACGACGACGTCGGCCGGCTCTTGAATCATCATGGCCGCCTTGATGGCTTCGCTGCGACCGCTCACGCCGAGCTTGCGGTAGATCGAGATCGCCTGGGTCTTGACCGTATTACGCGAGATCTTCAGTTGCTCTGCGATCTCGCGAAACGCGAGATGCGTCGCCAGCAACGGCAGCAGACGAAGTTCGGCCGGGGTGAGCACGGAGAGAGCGCCCGAGGGATGGGCCAAGGTTTGAAGCTCGTGCCGGAGCGCGCGCGCCTGGTCGACAAGCACGCCGAGCCGCGGTCGGACTTCGATGATGGCGTCGACCTCCTCGGCGAGAAGACGGGCAGCCTCGCCGTCTCGTAGGGTCACGAAGCAACGCGCGAGCTCGAGCCGGGTCTCGACCGCGAGCCAAGGCAACGACGCGGTGAGGGACGAGCTGAGCGGTTCTGCAACGCCGATCAGCTCGCGGGCCTCGGCCCAACGCCCGTGTCGGAGCGAAGAATGGGCGGCGGCAGCGAGCGCGATCGCAGACGTCGGATAGCCGTCTAGGTCCGTCTGCGATGCAATCTCCCACGCCTCGTCTGAGAGCGCGTCCGCTCGATCCGAATCGTCGCGCTCCCTTGTGATGAGCGACAGTTGGCTGATTGCGATCATCTGCGTCTCTGGGCAACGCAGGGCAGCCGCCGCGCGCGCTGCCTCGGCGAGCAGCGCACGCGCTTCATCCCTGGCGCCGAGGAGCAGTGCCGCGGTTCCACGCATGTGGACCGCGGCGGGATACCACTGGCTCCTGCGGGCGAGCTTGCTCATGCCGCC
>JBKOWS010000012.1:0-3220 GCA_046724565.1 Actinomycetota bacterium
AAGCAAGACGGTCTGGTTCGCGCCTGCAAGGGCAAGCACGTCTGCGATCGTCTCCAGCCCCTTGGCATAGGCGATTGCATGTCGGCCGCGATCGAGCACGCCGAGCGGAGCGCCCTCACGCGCTGCGAGCTCGGCGAGAAATGCCGCGCCGGCGGGCCCGGAGCTCCTCAGCTCGAGGTGCGGGGAGCGCGGGCCGCTGAGCGAGCCGCCGCCGAGAAGCGCACCGCGCACGTATGCCGCGCGACAGCAGGATCGCGCGACGACGCGGCGCGGCGGATGCTCGAGGGGCGTCAAACGAGAACTGAGCACACCGGCCTCGTTCAGCACCTGCAGCGCACGCTCGTCGCCGGCGACGTGGAGCTGATAGCGAGTCGTGCCGTCGAAGGCACGCATTCGGTACGTCCGGATTTCCGACGCGACCCCGACGGCTCGTAACAGGCTGAATGCACGGCGGGCGACTGCCGGGTCCGAGAGGTCCAGATGAACCGAGACCTCACCTCGTCCCTTCAGGTGCACGCTGCCTGCCGAATGGAAGAGACCGGAGAGCTCTGCCAGAAGGTCACACGTGCTTCGCGGCCGGATAGCCGCGAGCTCGTGCCTCAGGTCCTCAGACAGCGACACCTTCGAGCGCGAGCAAGCGCCGTTTGTAGTCGAGGCCGAGCGAGCCGTACGAGCCGAGGCCGTCCGCCGCGACGACGCGATGGCAGGGGACGACGAGACCGAACCGGTTCCGCGCGCAGAATGTCCCGGCCGCCCGCTGCGCCCGTGGGTAGCCGGCCAGCCGCGCGAGGTCGCTGTAAGAGACCACGTCGCCATATCGGACTCGCCGCAACGCGCTGAGAATCGCGAGCTGGAAGGGAGTCCACTCCTCGAGCTCGAGCGGGACGTCGCCGAACGAGACCCGATCGCCGGCGAAGTAGCCCTTGATCCTGTGAATCAAACGATCTGCCTTTGGACCGCTTCGGTCACCGCGGCGTGCGGATCTCCCGGGTAGCGTCGACCGCGAGGGCGGTGGGAGTGCTCCCCCACCCTGGGTGGGGGTTTCACGCACACGCGCGTGTGTACCAATAGAGGGCCGCGGGAGCTCGTGCCACACGAGCGTCTCGCCGCGCAGCCAGACCTCCCCGATCCCCCAGCCCTCGGCTTCGTAGGAGACCGACGTCACCGACACGGTTTCCAAGCCTACAATCGTCCCCGATGTCTGCCGCACCCGGTCTCTTCCGCCCGCCGGCCCCCCAGAACGAGCCGGTCAAGTCCTATGCACCGGGCACGCCTGAGCGCGAGGAGTTGCGCGACCGGCTGCAGCAGATGCAGTCCGAGCGGATCGAGGCGCCGATGGTGATCGGCGGCCAGGAGGTTCGCACCGCCGAGACCTTTGAGGCCGTCATGCCGCACGACAAGGACCACGTCCTTGCGACCGTGCACAAGGGCAGCGCGCACCACGTCGACCAGGCGATCAAGGCGGCGGCGGAAGCCTGGGAGGACTGGCACCGAACCCCCTGGGAAGAGCGGGCCGCCGTCTTCCTTCGCGCCGCGGAGCTCTTGTCCGGACCATGGCGAGCGACGCTGAACGCCGCCACGATGCTGGGCCAATCGAAGACCGCGCACCAGGCCGAGATCGACGCCGCCTGCGAGCTGACGGACTTCTTCCGCTTCAACGTGCAGTTCATGCTGCGCATCTACGAGGAGCAGCCGATCTCCGCCCCGGGAACGTGGAACCGAATGGAGTACCGCCCCCTCGAGGGCTTCGTCTTTGCGGTGACGCCGTTCAACTTCACCGCCATCGGAGGAAACCTGCCGGGCAGCGCCGCGCTGATGGGGAACACGGTCGTCTGGAAGCCTGCGTCCACCGCGGCGTATTCAGCGCACTACCTGATGAAGCTCTTCGAGGCTGCCGGGCTGCCGCCGGGAGTCATCAACCTGGTGTACGGCTCAGGCGCCGAGATCGGGGATCCCGCGCTCGCGAGCTCCGATCTCGCCGGAGTTCACTTCACCGGCTCGACCCCGGTCTTCCAGTCGATGTGGAAGACCATCGGCTCCAACATCGCCAACTACCGAAACTATCCGCGGATCGTCGGCGAGACCGGCGGCAAGGACTTCATCGTCGCGCATCCCTCTGCAGACGCCGAGGCCGTTGCGACGGCCATCGTGCGCGGCAGCTTCGAGTACCAGGGCCAGAAGTGTTCCGCTGCCTCACGGGTCTTCGCGCCCTCGAACCTCTGGCCGGAGATCCGCGAGCGCGTCGTCGAGGAAGTGCGAACGATCAAGATGGGCGACGTCGCGGACTTCCAGAACTTCATGGGCGCCGTCATCGACGCCGGCTCGTTCAAGACGCAAAAGCAGGCGATCGACGAGGCAAAGGCTGCGGACAGAGTCGAGGTGCTCGTCGGCGGCGGCTACGACGACTCGGAGGGCTACTTCGTAGAGCCGACAGTGCTCGAGACGACCGATCCAAACTTCCGCACGATGCGCGAGGAGCTCTTCGGGCCCGTGGTCACGACCTACGTGTACCCGGAGGGCAAATACGGCGAGACGCTCGAGCTGGTCGACCGCGGCGCACCCTACGGCCTGACCGGCGCGGTCTTCGCCACAGAGCGTGATGCTCTCGACCTCGCGGACGAGAAGCTCCGGTACGCGGCCGGGAACTTCTACGTCAACGACAAGCCGACGGGCGCCGTCGTCGGGCAGCAGCCATTCGGAGGCTCGCGGGCGTCGGGCACGAACGACAAGGCGGGCTCCATGTGGAACCTGATCCGCTGGGTCAGTCCCCGCACCATCAAGGAGACCTTCGACCCCCCGACCGACTACCGCTATCCGTTCATGTCGCCCGACGACGGGCGCGGCGCGCCCTAGCCTCGGCAGCCGCCGCGAAAGAGGGCGAGGTGGCGACTTCTAGAAGCGCCACACTGGGATCGTGATCCATTCCGTCCTGCATGCGATCGGGGTCTTCTTCGGCCACCTCGCGTCGGTGGATTGGAAGTGGCTGGCCGTCGGCATCCTCTGTCACCTCTGCAAGCTGCTGGCCGTCTCGCGCGCCTGGCGGAATATCGTGCAGGCGGCCTATCCCGACCGCACAGTGCGGTGGCGCGAGATGTTCGGCGCGTACGTGGCGGGGACCGGCGTCAATGCGGTCATCCCGGCACGCGGGGGCGATGTGGTCCGCCTTTTCCTGGCGAAGCGCCGGATCGAGGGTTCGACCTACACGACCCTCGTCTCGACC
>JBKOWS010000059.1:0-12478 GCA_046724565.1 Actinomycetota bacterium
CTCGTGAAGAGGAGGAGGTCCGCGCCTGCGACGATCGCCGACCGCGCCCACTCCTCCGCATATCCGTTCACGACGTCGAGCGAGTCCGTCATCGCCACGCCTCGGAAGCCGAGACGCCGTAGAAGGCGGTACGTCGCCGGCTCGAGAACGGCCCGGCGCGGCCAGAGGCTCGGGTCGATGCCGTGGCCTACCATGCCGCAGGGAACGTTCTCCGAGATCGCAGCGCGGTACGGCGCGAGGTCCGCATCGCGCACCCGACCCGGCACGTACGGCCGGTCGTCGGTCGAGAACGACAACGAACCGAGCCCGGGAAAGTGCTTGACGCACGTCCCGAGCCCGGACGCGAGCAACCCGCGTGCGAAGGCGACGCCCAGAAACGGCGATCGGAACTGGCGCGAGCCGAGCGGGCCGTCGTGAAGGTCGAGCACGGGCGCAAGGTCGACGTCTACCCCGGCACGCCGTAACGCACGACCTGTCGCCTGCCCGGATGTATACGCGTCCGTCCGGTTGCGCACGGCCGCCGCGGCCGTTCGAGGGGCAGTTTGGGAAAGGTCCGTACGCTCCCGCCCTCCTGGTCGGTGACGACGAGTGCGCCGGCCGATTCCTTTAACGCGCGGTCCCAACGCCGAACGATCACCCCGGCCACTCCCGGCGGCGACGGCAAGCCCGAGACGACCACGAGCGCAGCCTTCTGCTGCGGCGTTAGTCCGAGCAATGCAGCCGAGGTGATGAGCGCGGCCACGCCCAAGTCGTCCGTAGACTAGGCCGTCATGGACTTCGAGCTCACCGACGAGCAACGTCTTCTGCAGGACACCGTTCGCGCTTTCGTCGACGAACGGATCCTGCCGAACGCGGTGGAGAACGACATCGCGCACCGCCTCGACCGCGACGCGATCGCGGGCATGGCCGAGCTCGGAATCCTCGGCATCGTCATACCGGAGGAGTACGGCGGGGCCGGGCTCGACTTCGTGTCCGAGGCGCTCGCCTGCGAGGAGATCGAGCGCGGCGAGGCGGCGTTCCGGACTCTGATCTCGGTGCACGTCGGCCTCAACTCGCTCGCGCTTCTGAGATACGCCTCCGAGGAGCAGAAGCAGCGCTGGCTCGTGCCACAGGCCAGCGGCGAGAAGCTCGCCTGCTTCGGGCTGACGGAGCCGGCGGCGGGCTCCGACGTTGCGGCGATGAAGTCCACAGCGCGCCGAGAAGGCGACGTCTACGTCCTGAACGGCTCCAAGAACTGGATCTCTTACGCCGACGTCGCCGACCACGCCCTCGTCTTCGCGAAGACGGACCCGGCGGCGAGACACAAGGGCATCTCGGCCTTCGTAGTCGAGCGCGGCATGCCCGGCTTCACGACCGCGGAGACGGAGAACAAGCTCGGCATCTGGGCCGGCTCGACGGGAGAGCTCTTCTTCCAGAACGTCGAGGTGCCGGCGGAGAACCTGATCGGCGAGGAGGGCCAGGGCTTCGAGATCGCGATGTACGGGCTCGACCAGGGCCGCTTCACCGTTGCTGCGGGTGCGTGCGGCGTCGTGCGCGCTTGCCTTGAGCGATCGGTCGAATACGCGCGCGAGCGCGAGACGTTCGGTCAGCCGATCGGCAAGTACCAGTTCGTGCAGGACATGATCGCCGAAATGGTGCTGGGCTACGAGACGTCGAAGCTCCTCGTCATGCAGGCGGCGTGGATGAAGGATCAGGGACTGCGCAACACGCGCGAGACCTCCCTGGCGAAGTGGCATGCGACGGAGTCGGCGTTCCGCGCCGCGCACCTCGCCATTCAGGTACACGGCGCGTACGGCTACTCGGCGGAGTACGGAATCGAGCGCTACTTCCGTAACGCGCGCGCGCCGATCATCTACGAGGGCACGACGCAGATCCACAAGATGATGCAGGCCGAGCATGCGCTCGGCTTCCGCCGCTTGAACGGTCCCGACGGCGAAACCTCGCCCATCGCCCCGCGCGAAAGCTCCGCTTTCGCGCGAGATTAGGGACGCCGCTCTTCGCGGTAAACGTGCGCGGGCGGAGCCCGCGCACTCCTTTTGGTGTTGGTGCCGGGAGGTTGCTCCCTTCCGTGCAGGCACGGGCGCCGGAGGCGTCCGCACCCGCATCAGTTCGGCGGACACTAAGCCCGGCTACGCCTGGTCTTAGCCTCCGCCTTTTGATGGTTCTGGTTGAACCGCGCGTTCACCGCCACCACAAAGGGCCGGAGCTAAGGGCAGGCGTAGCCGCCCTTAGAGGAGGTCGACCTCACACGGGCGGCGACGCCACAGGCGCCGCCGCCCGTGGACCATTTCAGCCGCGGAGAACAAACCCCAGAGGAGTCCGCGGGCTCTGCCCGCGGACGTTCAGCGCGATAAGCGCCGTACCTCACTCCGCGCGAAAGCGCAGCTTTCGCGCGGGCGGGCTACTCGCCTTCCCAGTAGTCGAGCTTCGGCTCGTCGCGCAGCATCGCCTGGTAGCCGCCGCCGGACGACCAGATGCCGACCTTGCCGCTGTCCGGGTAGTGGACGACTGCGAGCGGCGACTTCGACGAGAAGAAGACGACACGCACGGGCCCATCCGTGCGGTTGATCACCTGGTGCGCGCCGGCCGGGCCTTCTGGGAACACGGCGAAGTCACCGGGCTCGAGTTGCTGCTCGCCGTCGGGAGAACGCAGGGTCGGCTTGCCGGCGACGACCATGAGCCACTCCTCGCAGCCCTGCTCGAAGTGGTAGGGCCACGTCTTCTCGCCCGGCGGGAGCTCGTACAGGCTGCCGCCAAGCAATGTCGCGCCGAGACGGCGACCGAACGCGGTGACGCGGTGGCGATACCCGTCGCGGTCGTTCTCCTCTTCCCAGTCATCCGCATTGAAGACGTTGAAGGTCTCCATCGCTACCTCCGCTACGGGCCGCTGTAGTCGAACTGCCCGACGGCGGCGTACTGACCGGAGTGGTCGTAGGAGATTCCGTCTCGCACGTGGAAGGTCGCGGACGCGCCGAGGTCTGCGCCCTTGTAGATGATCCCGCCCGGGAGGGTGATGGACGCGTGGGTCTCAGCGCCGGTGACCGGGTTTCGCACGCGCTCCATCTGCAGCTCGACGGCGCTCCCGGCGCGGACTCGGCTGTCCGTGCCGTCGAGCTCTACCTCGTACGGCACCGCCAACGGCCCGTGCACGGTCGGCCACGTCCAGCCGAGGACTCCCCACGGCCCGCCGACGTCCCCCGACACCAGCCTCGAGATCGCCTCGCGCTGCGCCTCGTCGGCTCGCTCGTCGACGAGGATCACCGCCTCGCCGCCACCCTCGTGGATGGCGCCAGGCCAGTTGACGTAGACGGAGAAGTTGAGGCCGCTGAGCTCAACCTCCTCGAAGCGGCCATCCTCGACATGCCACGTCCAGCCGCCTTCGCACTTCCCGTGCGTCGGGCGTGCGTTGAAGTTGCATGGGCAGCCGTAGTCGCAATTGCAAGCGACAACGACCTTGCCTTTCAGCGACCAGCCCACGGGGGCGAGTATCGCCTACTTCAGAATCCGACGCCGGACGGTGCAGGTAGCGGGCTCAGCGGCAGGCCGGGGCGCGGCTCTCCGGCGTTGTACTCGCTCGGAGCGACGTCGTTCGGACCGTCCGGATAGAAGAGCGACGCCAGCACCTGGATGTGACGCCGGCCGACGCCGAGCTCGAACTGGCCTCCGCCGTACATCTCGATCCCGTTTTCCCGGCAGTACTCGATGCACTCGAGCAGGCGCGAGAGCGTGCCGAAGCGCGACGGCTTCACGTTCAGCCACCCCGGCGTCACCGGCAGCGCAAGCACGTCGTCCACGGAATGGATCGGCGCGTCGAAGCTGAGTCTTCGCTCCTCTCCGCTCAGCACGGCTCCGCAGTCAGCTTCGAGCGACGCGTCCTCGAGCACGGCTTCTGGAAAGAGCTCCGCCACGGTGCGGTAAAGGACCGGGTCGGGCTCGACGTCTACCGCCGTGCCGCGGTAATAGGCCTTGAAGTCGAGGACCCGAACTCGATGGGTCGCCGCGAGCCGCTCCATCAGCGACCGGTCCCAGTCCTTGTCCGGATCGAGCTTGAGTTCGAGCTCCGGATTGTGCTCGAGCCAGGCAAAGGCATCGGCTCGCGTCGAGACGACGAAGCGAACCGGACGGTACTCGAGCCCGAGCGCATCGCCGAGCGACAATCGGTTCTGCCGGAGCGCGAGGTCGAGCGCGGCGCTCTCGAACGCCCACCGGCGGTAGTCCCGGTACGCCTCCATGGCCGGCTCGCCCTCGAAGAGCCGCAACCCGTCTAGTTCAGCCGAGAGCTCCGCGAGCGTCGTTTGCCCTCGTGCCTCCAACTCGGGAAACCAGTCGTGGTTCTCGGCGGTGTACGTCACGTCCTCGCCGCGCCCGGTCTCGCCGCGGCCGCTGAGGATCACGGTCGTCGTGACACGTGTGAACTGCGTCGAGACTTCGACGGATCTGCGTTCGGTGGCGACCTCCTCGATCGAGACCCCGAGGTCCCGCAGTCGGTCCCAGAGCGCCATCAGCCGAGCGTCGGCTCAGGTTTGCCCGGCTGTTCGATCTTCATCAACCGGTACACGAGCGGAGTGGCTGCCAGGATCGGTATCCCGCAGACGGGCCACAGAATCTGGTACCCGTCCGTCGTTCCGAGATACGGCCTGGCCAGGTCGATCGCGATCCCGGCGATGGGAGCGCCCAGCAGCAGGCCGAGACCCTTGGTCGTGGTCGCGAGCCCCGAGACGGCGCCGCGGTGCTCCGGCGGCATCAGCTTGAAGAGCAAGCCCCACGCCAGCGTCATCACGGTCCCACCCGCAACCGCGACCGGGACGATCAGACCGAAGTACCAGTCGTGCCAGGTCGTGGCGAGGCCGGCGACGAGAAAGCCTCCGCCGTAGACGAACGAAGCGAAGAAGATCACACGCGCGATTCCGAAGCGATCGCCGAGTCGCCCCGCGATCAGCGCCGCGATCACGTAGCCCGTGGCGACGGCGCCGAGCACAGCGGATGAGATCGACTTGGACTGGTGCAGCCCGTCGAGAACGTAGAGGACGACGAAGGTGCGCGCGGCGGCGAACGTCCCCTCCCAGGCCGCATTGGCGAACAGGAAGCGGCGCACTTCTGCCTGCTCGCGAAAAAGGTTCCAGCTGCGCTTGAAGTACGCGCCTACGCCTTCGAAGACCCGGCCGTGACCGCCGTCCTCGCGAATGAAGAGGATCGGAACGGCACAGGCGCCGGTGGTGACGAACGCGGCGAGCACGAACGGTGCTGCATGCCAGACCTTGAGCAGGAACCCGCCGCCGACGAGCGCCGCGCCGAGCGCGATTCCGCGCAGCACGTGCTGGATCCCCTGCGCACGCCCGTAGGTGGACGGTGGCAGAAGGTCCGGATACAGACCGCGGTAGGGCGGTTCGTAGACGTAGTAGGCGAAGAAGAAGGCGAGGACGATGAGAGTCGTCGTCCACAGGTTCGGCATGAACGGCATCAGCAACAGGCAGAAGCCAATCGGCCCCAGCGCAGCCAGCATGAACGGCCGGCGGCGCCCCATGGGCGTGTGGAACGAGTCGCTCCACGGTCCGATCAGGGGCGACAGCAAGAGCGCGAAGACGCCTTCCGCGCCCAGCACGAGCCCGATCAGGGCACCCGACGAGGTGAACTGGTGTAGGAGCGGCGGCAGGTATGCGGCCGTCGTCGTGATCGAGAACGCGAGGCCGAAGGCCCCGAGCCCGAGAATCCAGAAGAGGCTGCGCCTGACGTCCTGCGCGCGCGCCGAGGCGACGGCAGTTAGCTGCGACACTAAACCTTGGCTATCTCGCGATCGCCGGTCAGACCGCCGCACACCACCGCGACGACCGTGTCTTCCGCGCGCGCGATCGCCGCGTCACCATCCTCGAGCTGACCGAGCACCCAACCCGTGAGGATCTCCTCGAGCGCGCCGTAGAAGACGTAGCTGACCATGCGAGGATCGACGTCGGCGCGGAACTCTCCGTCCTTCTGGCCACGCGCGATGATCCGCTCGAGGCCGGTGAACGCCGCTTCGATCTCGTCGATGCGCGTCTGCAGGTGGGAGCTGCGCGTCACCTCACGGACGAGGACACGCACCAGATTGGGATCGCGGCGCCACGCGCGGAGCAGGATCTTCGCGATGCCCGCGAGCCTCTCTCGCGCGGTCTCGTCCGACTCCTCGACTGAGCGAACCGCGTCCGCGACGTCGCGCCACGTCTCGCGGGAGATCGTCGCGAGCAGCTCCTCCTTGGAACGGAAGTAGTGGTAGAGCAAACCGTGCGCGACACCCGCCTCTTCGGCGATGTCGCCGACTCGCGACGCGTGGTAGCCCTTGGTCGCGAAGACGCGTACCGCCGCATCGAGGATCAGCCGGCGCTTGTCCTCTTGGCCTGTTGAACGCTCGGTCAACGGTCGGAGTGTAGTTTGCTACGACGACGTGGTGCTGCGCGGCTTGCTGGTGGTGGACTTCACGCGGTATCTGCCCGGCCCGTTCGCCAGCCGCGAGCTTCTCCGACTCGGCGCGCGTGTTGTCCGAGTGGAAACCCCCGAGGGAGACCCCCTCCGCTCGGTCGCTCCGGGCTGGGACGACGCGCTCAACGCCGGCAAGGAATCGGTCGTATGGGATCGCGAGCGCGATCCGGAACTCGGCTTGGCGCTCTGCAGGAAGGCGGACGTGGTGGTCGAGGGTTTCCGCCCGGGCGTCGCGGAACGTCTCGGGATCGCAGCCGGTGATCTCCCGGACTCGGTCGTGTACTGCTCGATCACCGGCTTCGGGACAGACGACGTGCGCGCCGGCCACGACCTGAACTACGTCGGCTGGGCCGGCCTGCTCGCCGACACCGCGCCCGCGTTGCCGCCCGTGCAGATCGCGGATCTGGCTGGAGGATCCCTCTTCGCCGTGGTCGAGATCCTCGCCGCCCTGCTGGAGCGCGAGCGCAGCGGACGCGGTAGGCAGATCGTGCTGTCGATGACGCACAACGCCCATCAACTCGCGGCCCACCGTCTGCGCGGTGAATCGGAGCGCACGCTCACCGGCGGCCTCGCCTGCTACCGGATCTACGCGACGGCCGACGATCGCTTCCTCACCGTCACGCCCGTCGAGCCGAAGTTCTGGAGCCGTCTGTGCGAGCTGATCGGCCGAGCCGACCTCGTCGAGCGGCAGTACGAGAGCGACCAGGAGGGCCTCGCAGCGGAGCTCGCGGCTGTCTTCTCCGGGCGGACGCTGGCCGACTGGCTGGCTCTGTTCGAGGGCGAGGACACCATGGTCGGGCCGGTTGCCACGCTAGAAGAGGCGGCAGTGTGGCTCGGCGAGCCCGAGCCTGCCGGCCGTGCACCCGGGCTCGGCGAGCACACGGAGGCCTGGCGAGCGGCCCTTGCCCCGATCGAGGGATAGCAACTGCTCGGAGGCGCGACGATCTGAAGGCTGATGAGCCCGCGCCGCCTCCTTTCGCTGCTCTTCGTCCTGCTGTCCGCCGCTGCGCTCACGGGTTGCGCCGCTCACGACACGCTGTCGCTTGATCCGGTCGCGAACGCGGCGAGCAAGACCGCCAAGACAACCTCGTCGCGCTTCATCTTCTCGGCCTCGCTCGATGCCGGGACGATGGGTCAGTTCTCCTTCCACGGCAACGGCATCTTCGACGGGCCGACCAAGCGGGGCTGGGCGAACATGCACTTCACCCTCCCGCTCTCGGCGCAGGCACAGCTCGGCACGACCGACCCGAGCATGGAGATGATCTTCGACGCCCAGCACGGGCTCGTCATGTACATGCGCTCGGCGATGTTCCCGATGGTGCCCGCGGGCACGTGGGTGAAGATGGACCTCGAGAAGCTCGCGAAGAAGGAGGGCTACGACCTCGGCGCGATCATGAACGCGAACCAGGCGGATCCTTCACAGGCGCTGAAGATGCTGATGGCGTCGAGCCACGCGCGGCCGCTCGGGAAAGAGCGCATCCGGGGAGTCGCGACGACACGCTACTCGTTCGTCATCGACTTCGACCAGCTCGTCCACGACAACAAGGCCCTGCAGCAGTTCAAGTCCGTGACGGGCACGAGTTCGATCCCCGCTCAGGCCTGGATCGACGCACAGGGCCGCGTCCGCAGGCTGAACGTGCAGATGTCGATGGGCGCGCAGCTCGGCACCCCGATGACGATGACCATCACCGAGGAGCTCTACGACTTCGGCGTCCGGACGGACATCGAGCCGCCGTCCGGCAGCATGGTCACGGACATCTCCGATCTGACCGGGTCGGCCTCCTAGGTCTCTTTGTTCCCGCCGGGAAGGGCGCTGGTCAGCTGTCCTAACGCCTGCGTGACCTCGCTCGGAATGATCCAGACCTTGTTCGACTCGCCCTGCGCGATCTGCGGAAGGACTTGCAGGTACTGGTAGGCGAGGAGCTTCGGGTCCGCGTCGCCCTCGTGAATGGCGCGAAAGACGGTGTCGATCGCCTTCGCCTGTCCCTCCGCCTGCAGGATCGCCGCCTGCCGCTGTCCCTCGGCGCGGAGGATCGCACTCTCCTTCTCCCCCTCAGCGGTCAGGATCTGAGATTGCTTGACGCCCTCCGCGTTGAGAATCGCAGCGCGCTTCTCCCGATCCGCGCGCATCTGCTTCTCCATCGTGTCCTTGATCGAGGCCGGAGGATCGATCGCCTTCAACTCGACGCGGTTGACGCGAATCCCCCACTTTCCGGTGGCTTCGTCGAGCACCCCGCGAAGCTCGCTATTGATCTCGTCGCGCGAGGTCAACGTCTTTTCGAGCGCCATCCCGCCGATGACGTTGCGCAGCGTCGTCACGGTCAGCTGCTCGATCGCCTGGATGTAGTTGGCGATCTCGTACGTCGCCGCCTTCGGATCGGTCACCTGAAAGTAGATGACCGAATCGATGCTGACGACGAGATTGTCCTCGGTGATGACCGGCTGCGGGTCGAATGAGACGACCTGCTCGCGCAGGTCGATCATGTCGCGGATGCGATCGACGAACGGTACGACGATCGAGAGCCCCGGGGTCAGTGTCCGCGAGTACCGTCCCAGCCGCTCGACGACCCCGGCGCGCGCCTGAGGAACAATGCGAACAGTCCGCGCGAGCGTGAGCAGGACGAGACCCGCCACGACGAGTAGGACGATTAACCCAGCGGTCATCTCCTCACCTTTCTATTGGTAGACGAGAGCGGTTGCTCCCTCGATCTTGACGACCTCGACGCGCGTTCCGGGCTCGAGCACCTGGTCTTCCATGTAGGCGCGGGCCGACCACTCCTCTCCGCCGATCCGCACGCGGCCTCCATTCGAGTCGACGCGTTGCACGACGACGGCCTTTGCGCCCTCCAGGGCGGCCGTGCCGGTCCGGATTGCGGCAGGCATGTGGAGATGACGCCTCGCAATCGGCCGCAAGAACCAGACGGAAGCGACCGAGCCGAGGATGAAGACGAGCAGCTGACCGACGACGCCGACGCCGAGCAGAGCGACGACTCCAGAGCCGATCGCGGCGAGGGCCACCGGCCCCAGAAAGAACATGCCCGGGGTGAGCAACTCGCCGACGCACAGCAGCGCCGCGGCAATCGCCCAGATCAACCAGGCAGGCACGACTTGATCGTAATGAGCGCCTAGGCCGGACGCGCGAGCCCGAGCGCCGCGGGCAACGCCAGCAGGCCCGAGAGGCGGTCCTCCACGTCGGGATGTCGCTCCTCGCGGTCGATCAGGATCGCCCGCATGCCGAGCGCGCGTGCACCCTCGATGTCTTCGTCCAGCGAATCGCCCACCATCACCGCCTCGTCCGCACGAACCCTCAGCAGCTCCAGCGCGGCCTCGAAGATCGTGGGATGCGGCTTCACCCAACCGTGGGAGCGAGAGTCCACGATTGCGTCGACGTCCAGTCGGTGATGCGCCACGAACTCGGACAGGTCGCGGATCCCGTTCGAGACGAGCCCGATGCGAAGTCCCGCCTTGCGCACCTCCTCCAACGCTGGAAGTGCATCCTCGTAGAGCTCGAAGTTCTCCGAGATCTCCCAGCCGCGCTCGATCTCGGTTGCGCACTCGGCTGCGATCTCCGCGGGACCCCCCATGCCGGTAAAGATCTCCTCGGTGAAGCGGTGCCAGATCGAGTCGTCATGCAGGAGCTCGGGATGGCGCTTCAGATTCAGCACCGCAGCTTCCCGCGCCTGCTCGTAGAGTGCGGGATCGAGCGTGATGCCATGCCTCGAGGCGATGCGCGCATACCGCTCGGCCGAGAGCTCCGGCCCCGGACGGCAGAGCGTGAAGTCCACGTCGAAGAGGACGGCACGCGGCTCCGTCACGAAGCCTCCACGAGCCAGCGCACGGTCTGGACGTGCCGCGGCAGGAACGCGCTGTCGAAGGTCCACGCGAGCGTCTGGCCGATCGTCCACGAGCGAGCGCGCTCGCGGTCGAGACCGAGCTCCGAGCTGAGGCGGTCGAGCACATTGAGGACGTCGCGTTCCGTCTCTCCGAACGAGCGCACGATCGGAGCAAGCGCGAACTCGCGCTCGCCGATGAGCGGCTTCGGGTCGATCACGAGCCACGGCTCGCGCTCCGCAGACAGGATGTTCTCGCCGTGTAGATCCTGGTTCACCAGGACCTGCTCCCCCTGCGATTTCGGTAGCTCGCGCAGCGCGTCGAGACCTGCGTCGAGCAACAGGCGCTCGAAGGGACGCCCCGCTGCCTCCCACGCCCCAGGGAGTTGTTCAACCCACCAGGCGGCTTCGTCGGCGAGCGACCGGAACGGCCTTCCGGCTCGTTTCCAGAGGCGCGGCAAAAGTTCGACGATCACGTTCAGCGCAGCCTCTCCGCCGATCTGCGAGATCGGCGTCCCCGGCTCGCAGCGTTCGAGCAGCATCGCGTGGCGTTCAGAATCGTGTTCAAAGAGCCGGACCGTACCCGCGCCGCCGTGGAGCTCGAGCGCGGCCGCTTCGTGCTCCGACTCCCGGTGTGGAAAGCTCAGCTTGAGGACGGCCGGTGTTCCGTCGCGGAGCTCGACGCGGGCCGTAAATCCGGCGGCGCCCGCGACGTACCGTTCGCCGAGTCGCAACTCCCACCGCTCGACGCACTGGCGGACTAGCTCCGGGACGCGTTCGAGCCAGACGCGGTGCGTCAGACCCGGCTCGGCCACCGATAGGCGTCTGCTTGCCTGCTCGCGAGCGAAGGGAGCTTCGCGCGGATGTCCCGAAGATGTGCCCGGTCGAGCTCCGCCGTGATCACGGTCTCCTCGTCGGGCGCCTGCGCCAGCACGAGACCCCACGGATCCGCGATCAGCGACCGACCGTACGCCGGCTTTCCGCGCAGCGTCTCACCGACTTGCGCGGCGGCGGCGATGTACAGCTGGTTCTCGATCGCGCGTGCGCGCAGCAGGACGTGCCAGTGGTCCTTGCCCGTCGGCGTCGTGAAGTGGGCGGGAACGGTCACCAGCTCGGCGCCCTCAAGCGCGAGGATCCGGTACAGCTCCGGGAAACGGACGTCGTAACAGACGGTCAGCCCGAGCTTCCAGTCCTCCGCCTCGGCTACGACGGCCTGGTCACCCGGCTCCTCCGCCTCCGATTCCCGATACACGACGCCTCCGACCTCGACGTCGAAGAGGTGGATCTTGCGGTAGACGGCGGTGATCTCGCCTTCCGGGTCGAACACGACGCTCGTATTCGAGAGTTTTTCCCGCCCGTCGCGGCGCTCCGCAATCGAGCCGCCGACGAGCGTGATGCTGTGCGTCCGCGCCCATTGGGACATGGCAGCCACCGACTCCCCTCCGTCGAGTGGCTCCGCATTCGCGTGGTAGACGGCCGCGTCCCCGATCGCGTTCCACTTCTCCGGCAAGACGACGACGTCTGCGCCGGTCGCAGCCGCCTTCGCGACGAGTTGCGCGGCTTTCTCCAGGTTCGCCGCCTTGTCGTCGCAACTCGTCATCTGCACGCAGGCGATGCGGATCCTCTCCGGCACGAGCCCAGGATAGCCCTGCGCCGGGAAGAGCCTCGCCGCGGCTGTGCGCGCATCCATCTAGGGCGAGCGACGAACCGCGCGGAGGCGAGACTGCGTTCTCGCCGGAGCGCAACCAAACGCCTGTGGCACCGCAAACAAAAAGGAGGGGCTCGTGGTGGGAACCATGGGTTCCTCCACGCTGATCGGGGTGCCCAGATTTGAACTGGGGACCTCTCCGACCCGCCGAGGCGCCGCTTGCGGCGCCGACAATCAGGGCGCACGAGCTTCGCTCGTGCGCCCGTCGGAACGACCAACCGACACGCCCGACTCACACGAAAACAAGAACAGGGCCCCGACAGGCGAGGCCCTGCGATCGGGGTGCCCAGATTTGAACTGGGGACCTCTCCGACCCGCCGAGGCGCCGCTTGCGGCGCCGACAATCAGAGCGCACGAGCTTCGCTCGTGCGCCCGTCGGAACGACCAACCGACACGCCCGACTCACACGAAAACAAGAACAGGGCCCCGACAGGCGAGGCCCTGCGATCGGGGTGCCCAGATTTGAACTGGGGACCTCTCCGACCCG
>JBKOWS010000083.1:0-3961 GCA_046724565.1 Actinomycetota bacterium
AGCGAGCGGCGTCCGCGCGAACCCGCCCCGCGCGAACCCGCCGCCGCGCGCGAACCCGCCGCCCCGCGCGAGCCGCCAGCGCGCGCGTGCCCTACAGCCGCTCCTTCTCCTCCACCAGCTTCCAGTACGTGTCCTTGTTCAAGATCTTGTCGCCGCGGAACTCGTAGATGTCACAGCCGCGATAGTTGAGACGCTCACCATCGGTGCCGGTGCCGGTGACCATCCACACGCTCACGGCGCGGTCGCCGCAGATGAATGCGTCGATGTGGTCCCATCGCATGTCGGTGATGACCTTGAATCGGTCGGCGAGCACCTTCCGGATGGCGGCCTTGCCGCGGACGCGGCGACCGTCAGGCTCCGGGCCGCGTGCCATCAGAAACGTCGCGTCCTCCGCGAAGAACGTCATGATGCGGTCGACATCGCGGCTGTTGAACGCGGCGTTGATTTCCTTCATGAGCGCCGGCGTCGGTCCGCCGGCGATGGTCTGTGTCGTCATCGAATCTCCTCCCACTCAGCAGATCACGGCCGCATTGCGTGCACCGACGGCCCCGGCCGCCGGCGCGGCGCAGCCAGGTCGGCCCACTCGCACAGCAGGCGGCGCGTGTCGCGCGGGTCCACGATCTCCTCGATCCAGAACGTCTCGGCGGAGCGGAACGGCGAGCGCAGCTTGGTGAGGCGCTCCTCGATCTCCGACATCTTCGCCTGCGGGTCGGGCGCCGCGTCGATCTCCGCGCGGTACGCCGCCTCGATCCCCCCTTCGAGTGGCAGCGAGCCCCAACGCCCCGACGGCCACGCGTAACGCGTGCAATAGCGGCCGCCGTTGCGATGCGCGGCGCCCGCCACGCCGAAGCAGTTGCGCACGATGACCGAGCACCACGGGATCGTGGTCTGCCAGATCGCCGACATCGCGCGCACGCCTTGCTTGATCGTTCCGGTGCGCTCGGCGTCGAGGCCGATGAGGAAGCCGGGACAATCGACGAGATAGAACAGCGGCAGGTGGAAGGTCTGCGCGATGTCGACGAAGCGCTCGATCTTCTGACACGTGTCGGCGGCCCAGGCCCCGCCGTAGAAGAACGGATCGCTGGCCATCACGGCGACCGGCCAGCCGTCCAGACGCGCCAGTCCCGTGATGATCGAGCGGCCGTACAGCGCCGCGATCTCGAAGAACGAGCCGGCGTCGACGACGGCCTCGACGATGGGACGCATCTTGTAGGGCTTGCGGATCTCGCGGGGGATCGCGTCCATCAGCCAGTCCACGCGGCGCGCCGGATCGTCGTCACGCGCGCCACGCGGCGCCACCTCGTCGATCGATGACGGCAAGTACGACAAGAAGCGGCGCGCGCGGGCGAACGCTTCCTCTTCCGTGTCCACGGCGTCGTCGACCGCGCCGGCCTTGAGCTGGATCTCCCAGCCGCCGAGCTCGTTCTTGCTGAGCTTCTGCCCGAGCCGCTCGACCACGGGCGGGCCCGCGACGAACAGCGCGGAGATCTCCTTGACCATCACCGAGTAATGCGCGGCCGCGAGATGCGCGGCGCCGAGGCCCGCGACGGAGCCGAGACCGAGCGCCACACGCGGAATGGTAGCGATGTTGTTCACCACCCATTCCCAGCCGCTCACGCCCGGCACGTTGGCGCGCCCCGTGGTCTCGATCGTCTTCACCGAGCCGCCGCCACCGGAGCCTTCGACCAGTCGGATCAATGGCAGCCGCAGCTCGTTGGCCATCGTCTCGCACTGCAGGTGCTTTTCCTTGATCGTGGCGTCGGCCGAGCCGCCGCGCACGGTGAAATCGTCACCGCCGACGACGATCGGGCGGCCGTCGACTTTCGCGCGACCGAACACGAAATTCGAGGGCGTGAATGTCTCGAGATCGTTGGCGGCATCGTAGGTCGCCTTGCCGGCGATCTTGCCGACCTCGTGGAACGTACCGGGATCGACGAGCTTGGTGATGCGCTCGCGAATCGTCATGCGGCCGCCCGCGTGCTGACGCTTCACGCGCTCGGGACCGCCGAGCTCCTCGGCCATCGCTTCGCGCCGGCGCAGCTCGTCCATCTCCGACTGCCAGGTCATTCTTGATGGGGGCCCCGACATGGCCCCCAAACCCGCAACGCTCGGACGCGCCCCGGCGGAGCCGTGGCGCGCCTCGGGATCAGTCTCATGCGCGAATCTTACGCCAGCGGCGGGCGGCGCCGGTGGAAGTTGGTGCGCGCCTGCCACGCGCGCGCCGCGGCGAGGATCGTGTTCTCCTCCCACGCGCGGCCCATGAACTGCAGCCCGACCGGCATGCCGTCGGCCGTGAGCCCGCACGGCACGCCGACCGCCGGCAGTCCGGCGGCGTTGCCGATCGCGCCGAGCGGGTCAGGAAACGATCCGCGGATCGCGCTGCGGAACTCGGCGCCGAGGCGCGGCCCCGCGGTGGCGCGGCTCGGCCCGATGATCGCGTCGAAGCGGCGCAGCACGCCGTCGATCTCGCGCGCGACGACGCCGCGCAGGCGCAGCGCGCGCAGATAGTCCTTGGCGAGGATCACGTCACGCGCATAGGGCGTCACGCGGTCTTCCGGCGCGGTGAGCCCGGCGATGGCGCCGCTCTCGATCATCTGCTCGGCGGCCGAGGCGCCTTCGGTCCACAGGATGACGCGCGCCATCGGCTCGTACGGTCGCTCGGGCAGCGTGATCTCCTCGACGCTGCCGAGCGCTTTCAGCGTGTCGAGCGCTGCGGCCACGGTGTCGCGTACGCCGGCCTCGGTCGCATCGACCGTCCCGCGCACGACGGCGAAGCGGAATTGCCGCGCGGCGCCGGCGTCGTAGCGATACGGCCGATCGATCGTCGTCGCGTCACGTGCGTCGACGCCCGCGATCGCATCGAGCACCAGGCCGCAATCGTCCGCGGTGAGCGCCATCGGACCCAGCTTGTCGAGCGTCCAGCAGAGCGCCATCGCGCCGTGGCGGCTGACCCGGCCGTACGTCGGGCGCAGCCCGGTGATGTTGCAGTACGTCGAGGGCCCGAGAATCGAGCCCCACGTCTCTGAGCCGATGGCGAACGGCACGCAGCCAGCGCCGACGGCCGAGCCCGAGCCGCTCGACGATCCGCCGCTCCACGCGTCGGGCGCCCACGGCGAGATCCCCGGTCCCGTGAACGACGCGTTCGGCTGGCGATAGCCCATGCCACCCGCGAATTCGACCATCGCGAGCTTGGCCACGAGGACCGCACCGGCGTGCTCGAGTCGCTCGATCACCGTCGCGTCGTAGTCGAAACGGCGATCTTTGAACGGCGCCGCGCCCCACGTGGTCGGGATGCCGCCGCTCGTCGCCAGCAAATCCTTCGCGCCGTACGGGATGCCGTGCAGCGGCCCGCGGTCGCGCCCGGCTTTGAGCTCTTCTTCCGCGCGGCGCGCCTGTTTCAGCGCGCGCTCGCGCGTGAGCGTGACGACGGCGTTCAGCTTGCGGCCGACCGTGTCGAGTCGATCCAGCGCTTCCTCCGCGAGCGCGACGGGCGAGACGCGCCCTGCACGGATGTCGGTGCCGAGCTCACGGATGGTACGGAAGGCGACCGTCACTTGTGCCCCCCCTGGGGGTACGAGTCGGCTCGATAGGGGATGAACGGCTGCGCCGGCTCCTCATCGTCGGCCATCTTCACGGCGCGCAGCGCGGCCAGATCACGCACGAGACCCTCGACGGTCTTTCGCAGATCGTCGAGCTGCGCGGCGTCGAGCCGATCCGCGTACCGGTGCCGGATCAGCGCGAACAGGATCTCGGCTTCGTCTACTGCAGCCACACCGGCGTCAGCACGAGATCGAAGTTCGGGTGCAGCTTGAATCCCTGGACGCGCTTTCGGTGGACGATGACCTGCTTGCCGTGGTCGATGAAGATCCACGGCGCGTCCTCGACCACGAGCTTCTGCGCCTCACGGTAGAGCGGCACGCGCGCCTTCTCGTCGATCGTCGTGCGGCCGCGGCGCAGCAGA
>JBKOWS010000019.1:0-22573 GCA_046724565.1 Actinomycetota bacterium
ACGCTTCGAACGCGTTCGATCCAGACCAGGAGGAGCTCTACATACCGCTCTCGGGCTCGGGAACGCTCGTCGCCGGGGAGGATCGATTCGACCTCGTTCCGGGTCCGACTGATCGAACAGCGCGGCAGGCACGAATCGACGTCGGTAGATGCGTATCTCCAGCCTTACCCCGACGTGTTGTTCGAGCGTGAGACGCCAGAATACGAGACGGAGCGTCGCGAAACGATCGGCCTTGCCTTCGTGGAAGCGATGCAACTTTTGTCCCCGCGACAGCGGGGGCCCTGGTCTTGCGAGACGTGCTCGGTTTCTCGGCACGCAAAGCCGCCGACGTCCTCGAGATCAGCGTCGCCGCCTTGAACAGCGCCCTCAAGCGGGCGCGCGAACGCGTCGACCGTGAGCATTCTGAGGGAACGCTCGCCCGGGCTCACAATCCGGTTGATGGGAGGTCCGAGGCAGAGCTCATGTGCCGGTTCGTCGCCGCCTGGGAAGCGGTAGACATCAAAAGCCTGACCGCACTTCTTGCGGGCGACGCGCGGATGACGATGCCGCCAGAGCCGATGCAGGTCGTGGGACCGGCGGAGATCGGTGGCTTCTTCGCCACGGTGCCGATGGACGGCCGTCTCGACCTCATCCGCCTCCTTCCGGCACGCGCAAACGGGCAGCCCACACTCGCGGCATACGTACAGGAATCGCCCGACAAGCCGTACCGTGCCTACGGGATCATGGTGTTCGCGCACGAGCGCGATCGAATCGGCGGCATCACCGGGTTTGCCGGTTACCCGGAGCTGTTTCCGATCTTCGACCTGCCGACCGAGCTCAGCTGAACGCGTAGTCCACGGACTCGCAGACGAGCTCGTAGCCGATGTCCACGTAGATCCGGTTCGACGTCGGGTTGGCGAGGTCGGTGTACAGGAAGCAGTACTCGCGACCGTCCTCGAGCAGCTGCCGGCTGAGTTCCGCCACTAGGGCACTGGCGTAGCCACGGCGGCGGAGGCGCGGGGGCGTGTACACGGGCCCGATGCGAATCCCATTCGGGGTGCCGCCGCCGAAGCCCGACATCGACGTGGCCTCGCCGTCCTCCCACAGCGCGAACCCAAAGCCCTCGTTCGACGCCAGACGCCGGTCGACAGCTGCTTCGCCCTCCTGGCGAGGCGCGTCCGCCGGGACCGACTCGGCGACGAAAGCGTCGAACCACTCGACAAGCAAATCGCGATCGTCGGCCGTCGCGAGCCGCATCCGGCCCTCGACCGTGCGCGGAAGGCGCACCGATCTGAGCGCGTACACGCCCTGCGCCATCCTCAGACGCCTCGTGACGCCCGACAAGCGCTCCCACTCGTCGGCGAATGCGTCAGCCTCCGGTAGGGCGCCGGTCACGCCGGGCAGATCAATCCGCCGATCCTTCAGGGCCTCGGCGGCGAACTCCATGGCGGCTGGGTCGGTTGGCGCTGCGACGGCGATGTTGTAGGGCGGCGTCATCAGCATGACGAGCACCGGCTCGCCCTGCGACTCGACCGTCCAGAGATGGAAGTCCGGGTACGCGTCCGGTGCTTCGACGAGCGTCGAGCAGATCCCGTAGATCAGGTTGTGTCGCGCCTCGTCGCGGAGGAGAACCGGGCGAGCAGCATCGAGGAACGACTCCACCTTCTTGTGCGCGACCAGCTCCACGTTCTGAACCTACCGGGGAGGACGGCGCTGCAGCGGCGTCACGCGACGGAAGGTCATGCGCCGAAGCGGGATCTTGCTCATCGAGCTGCCTTATCGGCCGAGGCGTGTCTTGCGACGAATCCCGAGACGTCTCTGCACCGCCTTGTCTTCCTCCCCGTCCTTTTTCGCCCCCCAGACGAACAGCCCGAGGACGACGAGGATGGTGAGGAAGAGAAAAACGCTCACGAGGATTGCTGCAGCGGTGTCCATGCCACCATGATCACCGATGCGCGCTTAGCTCTGTAGTCCTTCCCTGACCGCTCGCACCTCGGCCATGAATCGCGTCGCGCGCTCGGCGTCGACGGGATTCCAGGTGCCGCCGTCGACCTTGAGATCGGAGCCCACGATCGCGCCGTCGGCCACCGCGAGGAAGTCCCGGACGTTCGTGGACTTCACGCCGGTGTTGGCGAAGACCGGCGTGTTGTCGCCCACGCCCTCCTTCGCCTGCCGGACGGCGTCGACGGACGGTTCTGCTCCTGCCATCGGGCCCGAGACAAGGATCGCGTCGGCCAGGCTCGACACTCGTACGGAACGGGCCGTGGTCGCGACGTCGCGCTTGCCGAGACTCGAGCCGAACTCGGGCGTGATATTCATGAAGACCTTGACCGCACCGGCGTTGAGCTGCCGGCGATACCGGAGGAGCACGGCCGCGTCAGGCGTCCACAGCCCCATGTCCGATTCGTAGACACCCGTCGCCACCTCGCGAATGAAGGACGCACCTGTCACGGCGGCAACCGCGAGCGCGGCCTGCGGATCCCACAGATAGTCGACGCCGAACGGCCGGTCACGCGGAGCCACCTCCGAGACCGCGCGGGCCATCATCGCGACGCCTTCGAGCGTCGCCTTCAGCTGATACGGCCGATCTCCCTCGTTGCAGAAGAGGACGGCGTCGAAGCCGGCCTTCGTGAGGAGGTCGACGTCGCGCCCGACCGACTCGACGATGGCTCCTGGTCCCCCCTGCTCGTCGTAGAGCGGCGTACCGGGCAACGGCGGCAGGTGGGCCATCGCGATAACCGGCTTGTCGACGCCGAAGAGCTCCCCGATCTGCGCCACGAGAAACGCGACCCTACTTGGCCAGCCTGACGCCCCGAAGCTTCTCCTCGTCGATGATGAGGTCGATCGCGGTGATCCGACCGCCCGCGACGGTGAACCCGACGACGGCGAACGGCCGCTCGTCGCGACCCACGACCGCGCCCGCTGCGCCGTTGACGAGCGCCGGCCGGGCGTGCGGAGCAAAGCGCGTGCCGCGCGAGACGATCTGTTCTGCCACCGCACGCGCACCGACCACCGGCGGTCGGGCGAGTGCGCTGATCTGGCCGGCATCGATCCGGAAGACGACGTCGGGGTCGAGCACGGCCAGCAAGCCCTCGAAGTCACCGGCGCGCGAGGCGGCCAGGAACGCGTCGACGATCTCGCGCTGCCGTCGCAGATCGGAGTCGGGCTCCGGCGCAGCGCCGCGCACCTGGCGTCGTCCGCGGCTCGCGAGCTGGCGAGCAGCGGCCGGAGTCCGGTCGACGATCGGAGCGATCTCCTCGAACGACACGCCGAACATGTCGTGGAGCACAAAGGCGAGCCGCTCCGCCGGCGTCAGCGTCTCCAGGATCACGAGGAGCGCGAGGCCGACCGAGTCGGCGAGCAACGCCTCTTGTTCGGGATTCGTCTCGCCGTCGGTACTGACGATCGGTTCGGGCAGCCAGCTGCCGACGTAGTCCTCTTGCCGCGCGCGGCGCGCGCGCAGCATGTCGAGACAGACGCGGCCGACGACAGTGGTGAGCCAGCCGGCCATGTTCGCGACGTCGCCCGTGTCGGCGCGGTTGAGTCGCAGCCAGGCCTCCTGCAGGGCGTCGTCTGCCTCGCTGACCGAACCAAGCATCCGGTAGGCGACCGCCTGCAGGTGCGGCCGGTACCGCTCGAATTGCTCCAACTGCCACTCCTGCTCGGTCACGTCACATCCTTCCGTCGAGTTCCGTCATAGCAGTGACGAACCAACCTCCACAGGTGTGACAAAGGAGAAGCTCATGAGAAGCAACCACCCGTCCATCGCAGCTCACGGGCTGCGCAAGACGTATCCCGGCGGTGTCGAGGCGGTCAAAGGCATCGACTTCGAGGTGACCGCCGGAGAAGTGTTCGGCCTGCTCGGCCCGAACGGCGCGGGAAAGTCCACGACCGTCGGGATGCTGACGACGACCATCGTCCCCTCGGGTGGCCGCGCGTTCGTCGCCGGCTACGACGTCGCGACCGAGCCGCTCAGCGCGCGGAGCGTGAGCAGCGTCGTCTTCCAGGACGCGGTCGTCGACCGCGGGCTCACCGGCCGCCGCAACATCGACATTCACGCGCGGCTCTGGGGTGTCGACCTCGAGGCTGCCCGAAAGCGCATCGACGAGGTCGCGGGCATGCTCGGCCTTGGGGAACTCCTCGAGCGGCCGGTCTCGAGCTACAGCGGTGGCGAACGCCGCCGGCTCGAGATCGCGCGTGCGCTCGTCTCCCATCCCGAGGTCCTCTTCCTGGACGAGCCGACTGTCGGTCTCGATCCGCGCATCAGGCACGAGCTGCTCGACGTGATCGGACGCCTGCGCGATCGAAACGCGATCACGATCCTGCTCACGACGCACTACCTGGACGAGGCCGAGCGGCTGTGCGACCGGATCGCGATCATCCACACTGGACGGATCGTCGCGCTCGACACGCCCGACGCGCTCCTCGCCGGCCTTGGCCGCGAGATCGTGGAGGTGCGTGTCAACGGCGATGCCGTGACCGCGCTCGACTCCCTACGCGCCCGAGGAATCGCCGGCGACGACGCGTTCACGATCGGCTCGACGCTCACCGTCCCGCTCCACGATCGTCCCGCGGCGCGCGCGATGGCCGAGATCCATGAGTCCGAGCTCGTTCCGAGCTCGATCAGCACCCGACAACCGACCCTTGACGACGTCTACCTGCAGCTCACCGGCACACGCCTGGCCGAAGCTGCGTGAACTGAGACCCGAAAGGAGAGACAGAAATGACTGCAATCACCCCGGAAGCGGTACTGCCGCGGCCACGGAGGATGAGGAACCCGCTCGCGCCGCTCGCCACGCTGGCCGCGCGACGGTTCCAGCTCAGCACCCGGACTCCGCGCGAGCTGGTCGTGCCGTTGCTGACCCCGATCATGTTCGCGCTCGTGATCGCGCCCGCGCTCAAGGAGGCGCTGCACACCAGCTCCACCTACGAGGCGTTCGTCGCCACCGGGACGGTCGGCCTGCTCGTCCCGCTGAACACCATGTTCGCGGGCCTGGGCGTGATCGTCGACCGAGAGAGCGGTGCTCAGCGTGAGCTGCTCGCCGCCCCGATCCCGCGAGCACTACTCGTGCTCGGCAACCTAGCGGTCGCCTTCGCGATCACCGCCCTCCAGGTCGCGGTCCTCATCGCGGTCGCCATCGCTAGAGGAATTCACTTCGACGCAACGGGCGCGGGGATCGTCTGGTTCGTGGCGGCCGCGAGCCTGTTCACGATCGGCATGTACGGAGCAGCGGAAACCCTCGCCAGCCGCGTCCCGAAGGCAGAGGAGTACATCGCCCGCGTCCCTGCGATCGCGATCGTCCCATGGTTCCTCGCCGGTTCGCTGTTCCCGATCAGCGCTTTGCCGGGCTTCCTGGAGTGGTTCGCGAAGTTCCTGCCGCTGACGCACGCCCTTGCGCTCGTGCGTTACGGACTGCTCGGCGACAGCACCGGATTGCACAACATCTGGAAGCTGCACGACACGACCGCGATGGCGTCGCTGAGCCTGCTCGTCGTGGCCATGTTTGCGCTTGCGCTGACCGCCGTCGCCATCCGCGTCTTCAGCCGCTCGGCCGTGCAGTAGGCTCCTCGGACGTGGTTCCGGAAGCCAAGCTCGAAGAAACGGACAACGGCGTCGTCCCTGCCAGCGACGGCTGGTTCGTACTCAACGCACGAGAAGCACGCTGGCGCCACGCCGACGGGCGCGGCGCCTACTCCGTCTTCGAAGGCGATCAAGAGTTTCCGCAGATCGGGATACACCTGGTCGCGCTCCACCATGGCGAGCCGATGTCCCAGTACCACTGGGAGGCCGACCAGGAGAACTTCCTTGTCCTCTCCGGCGAAGCCCTCCTGATCGTCGAGGGCGAGGAGCGGCCCCTCCGGCGGTGGGACTTCGTGCACTGCCCCGCCCGGACCAAGCACACGATCTTGGGCGCTGGAGAGGGGCCGTGCCTCGTCCTCGCCGTCGGCGCCCGGATCCTCACGAGGGAGCCGGACTGGGGCGGCTATCCGGTCGACGAGACGGCGCTGCGCCACGGGGCGGGCGTCGAGGACGAGACCACCGAGCCGGAGCGGGCGTATGCCGGCTTGACCAGGCGCAAGCCGACGCCCTACCGCGAAGGCTGGTTGCCGGACTAGCTCCTGCACCGCCGGCCCGAAGCAGCGATGACTTCGCGGCACCGCGTCCGTCTAACCCCAGAGACCGTCAAAGGAGGCGAACGCGATGCCTACTCATACCGTCGGAACGCGCGAGGAATGGGCCGCGGCACGCAGGGAGCTGCTCGAGCGCGAACACGAGCTTGGCCGCCTCGACGAGGAGATTGCCAAGCAACGCCAGGTTCTCCCCTGGGTCAGGGTCGAGAAGGAGTACACCTTCGCCACGGAGGAAGGAGAGAAAACCCTCCCGGAGCTCTTCGACGGGCGCTCGCAACTTCTCATCTACAACCTCATGTTCGGCCCGACCTACGAGGCGGCGTGCCCGGGCTGCACGGGGCTGGCCGACCACTTCGACGCTGCACTCGTCCATCTCAACAATCGTGACGTGACGCTGATGTGCGTCTCGCGCGCGCCGATCGAAAAACTGCAGGCCTACAAGCAGCGGATGGGCTGGCGGTTCCCCTGGGCCTCGTCGTACGAGAGCGACTTCAGCTTCGACTTCGACATGGCCTTCACCCCGGAGCAGATGGCGACGGGTGAGCTGGCGAAGATGGTGGCGGAGGCACCGGACTGGCTCAGGGACTGGGCCGACAACGTCGGCACCGACCTCGCCTCCGGAATGGCGGAGTCACCCGGCTGGAACGTCTTCAAGCTCGAGGGCACGGTCGTCTACCACACGTACTCACGCGTAGCGCCGGACCGCTTCATGCTGTCGCCGTACTACTTCCAACTGCTCGACCAGACCCCTGACGGACGGGATGCCGACTTCCCCCTCCGTCGCCACGACGAGTACTAGGCCTTCCAGCGTCGCGGATCGGGCTCAAGACGCCGGCGGAGCGTTCGGAACCTGATCGAGTAGCGAAGCTCCTTGGCCGGCGGGATCGAATGCTGCAAGGCGGACCGCGCTTCGCCCGCGAGCACGTACCCTGACCGTGGTCCCAGTGCCGGGCCGTGCGTGCGCGCCGCCCGCCCGTGCAGGACGATCGGGTCGTAGCGAAGCGAGGCAAGGCGTTCGAGCAACTCTCGTTCCTCGGCGACCGAAACGAGCTCGGGTCTATACACGGACCTCGAGGTTCCTCGCGGTGCCGCCCTCGCCATGAAGTTCAGGGATGCAGACGCAGTCGGTCGACGATCTTGTCGACCGTCTTGCGCTCGGCGCGAAAAGCGATCCCGACGAGATCGAGATCCTGCTCGTCCACGCTTGCAACGGCAGCTCGGTTCGCCTCGTCGTGGTTCGTCGCGAAGAGCTCTTTCGTGTAGACGGCGGGCGTCACTCCTCGGCTCATCGCACGTCCGAAAGCGCGTCTCAGCGCCTGCCCGTCTGCCTCGTATACGAGCACCGGCTGCACGAACATCGGCAGGTACTCGTTGCCTGACGCGTCCGTGTACGGCTCACCGACGACGCCCGCAACGGTCCCGGCGATCCCGCTGACGAGAAATGCCGTGACGTTCGTCCTCTGCCATCCCGCGAGATCGTCGCGTAAGACGACTGCAATCTTCGTGTCGAACTGCACACTCGGAACCTAGCGATCCGCGGAACGGCTTCGCTCAGCAGAATCGGTTACGCAGCAATGAGGTACTCGACTCCGCGCAGCGCGGCGTACGCATACGGGTGGTAGTAGACGTCGAGAGGATGCCGGTCGTCCACGACGAGCTCGAAGCGGTCTCCGGTTGCCGGGTCATCCACCGAGACCGTGAAGACGTCGGTCTCCTGCCTCCACAGCAAGGCCACCCGCAAGGTCCCGCTCTCTCTGGACGCCAGCTCGATCATCTTCGGCGACTCTCGTTCTGTCGCCCGCCAACAACATCGCCCAGACGGGATGAGCACGGTCACTCCGCTCCCGGCACGAATCACCCTGTCCGCATGAGGCCTTGGCGCCAGAATGCATCAAACCTTGTCGCGGTGGAGCTCTTGCGCCACGCCGTCGCCAAGGCCGCCCTGCTCGCCTGCTTTGCGGCAGGAGGTCTTGTGACGGCCGTGGCGCTCGCCGGCTGCGGCGGGGGCGGCGGCGGCAACGTCGCGGCCACCGGCCCGGTCACACGTTCCAGCGTCTCGGTCACGCGTCCGTCCGCCACGCGTCCGGCTGCCACCGAGAGCAGTCCGGTGTCGACACCCACCCAAACCCGCCCCGCGGCGACGGTCACCGAGACGCGCCCTTCGGCGACGGTCACGCAGACTCGGCCGGCGGTGACGGTCACGCAGACCAGCTCGTCTACGACGCTCAACCTAACCTCCACGGTGAGCGTCACGGTCTCGAGCGCCGCGCCGCAGACGACGACTGCGTCCACTTCTGAGTCGAGCGGCACGCCGGCCTGGTTCTGGGTGCTCGTGGCGGTCGGCGGCGTGCTGTTGATCACGCTGCTCGTGTGGCTTCAACGCAGGAGGTCGAGAGACCGTCGGCTCGCAGAACGGCAGCGCCTCGTTGCGGCAACCGTCGCCGGCTGGGCCGCCCAGGGATGGGCAATCGAGAACCAGACGGAGAGCTCGGCGGTCATGCAGCACAACCGTGAGCGGATCCTGGTGACCGTCGAGGCCGATGGACGCGTCACGTCGCGGTCGCTCGATTCGCCGGGCGAGCCCGCGGCCTCCGGCTCAGATAGTCCCGCCGGCCCCCATGACGAGCGCTAGCCGATCAGCGGCCAGCGATGCACTCGATGCGCGGGCAGCGCTCCGATCTCGTCGGTTGAGAGACCTACGGTGACCGTGTCGGATTCGACTTTCGTCACGGCACCGATCGGAACGGTCACCTCGCGCCGTCCCCAAAGATGGCCGCGTTCGAGAACGAAGTGGGTGATCTGGTCGTCCTCGTCGACGAGGAATCCGTCGACGTCACCAACGTAGCTGCCGTCGCCTGTGATCACACTGCTCGTGCGACGGATCTCGACCTCGCCTTTCGGAACGCGGTCGTAGACGACGCCGACGTTCTCCTCGAAGGCCGCGTAGTCGACGACGCCCGTGCTCTCGAAGTACGGCATGGCGAGCACGTTCGTGACACCGACGTCCCACTCGGGGTCGCTGACCACAGCTTCGCCGAGACGTAGATAGGCGAAGTCCTCGATGTTCGGCAGCGCTCGCACCTCGTCTGCGGTGCATCGCAGCGAGATCTCTCCCGCGTCGCCACCGGCCTCGGCTAGCTCGATCGAGACTAGGTGGGACTCACCGGGGCCGTGGTTGTGCGGCCTGACGACCAGATGCGTCACCCGCTTCTTGACCGGGTCGATGATGACGTCCGCGAGCTCTCCGACCACTTCGCGGTCGCTGCACCGAACCCGCTTGCCCAACTCCAGCCGCACGGTGCTCCTACTCGCGCACGCCGGCTGTCGGGACCGGCGCGCCCGCGTGCGAACGAGGTCGATGGCAATCGACTGACCGATCGCATCCGCAATCGCACGCTGCTTCCCGTCGCATCGTGTTCAGGAAGAGCATCCTCCGCATGATTCGAGCGTCCCCGGGACGCGGCATCGTCCCGAGGGGATGAAACCGGGCAGCCTCGCCGCACTCATCCGTTCCGGGTGATGAACCACCCCCGAGATGTGATTCCTTTGGCGCGCTTCGATGAAGATCGGGACACCAAAACGCCGCGTAACCGTGGAGCCGGTTCGGAGCCCGATCCCGGAAAGGGAACGCGGCGATCCCGGGCTCGATCGCCCACCGGCGGCTCCCTCGCTGGAGCCGCGTAGCCCAGAGCCCGCGAAGACGCACGCGTGACTGCCGCACCGGATTACTGCGAGCCCGTCATCGGCTGGCGGGCCTGGCGCGCCGTGGAGAACAGGGGCGAGATCTACCTCATGAGCCTCTTCCACCGGATTCGCTGGCCCTGGTTGCAGGCGCTCGCCGGCAGGTGCGAGATGTGGCAGCTGCCGTGGCACCGGCACCGCACCCGACACCGACCGCCCAGCGTCGACTGCGAGTGCGGCATCTACGCCTCGACCCTCGAAATCGCGACCGACTACGCCCCGACGGTTCCGCCTCGAGCGCAGGGCCCGTACGCCGTCGTCGGAAACGTCGCGCTCTGGGGAGATGTGATCGAGTACACGGAAGGATGGCGGGCGTCCTTCGCGTATCCGACTCGCTTGTACGTGCTGTTCCCGGGTAGCAGCCGTGCTAGACGCGAGTCTGTTACCGCGGACCGTGTCGCTGCGCACCTCGAGCGCTACGGCGTGCCGGTCGACGTGATTCACGCCTGGAAGCCTCGTGACGTGATCGAGGCACTCTCGCGACGCGCCGGCGTCGACGGCCATGAGATCGGTAGGGCGGCCGCAGGCTCCGTGTAACCGCCGATCACGAGCTCCTGCTCCCGTGACGCCGAACGCGAGACCGACTGCAATAGGACCTTGATATCCCTGTCGCCGTGGCGGTCGCAGTCGCGCTGATCGCCCGGCGCGGACGATTTGTCAGGCGCCCGGGCCGAGCTCGATCAACAGGAACGCGATCGAGGTCAACGCCCAGGCGGCGAGCACCGCGAGCCCGGAGGGGTGTCCGCGTTTCCAGTGGTCGAGCTACGTCGTATTCGAAGCGATCGTGTGCCTCAAGGGCCCCCTCGACAGCGGGGGTGATTGTGGGGCGCTCTTCCGTCGCGACCTCCGGCGGGCTTCCGGCCGGCCGCCCGTCGACACCTAGGAGCTGGTCATGCGGCCAGGCGACAATCGCTTACCCAAGTCGGCAGGTGATCTGGCCGCTGTACGTACCGTTGTCGTCGAACGACTCGCTCCGGACGATCAGGCAGGTCCCGTAGCGGGTCTCGATCGGCTCGCCTTCGCGTGGAAGATGCGGCAACTCGATCTCGTCCACGTCGTCGAGATTCGGGCCTTCGATCTTGACGATGAAGCGCTGCACTCGTGGGCAATGTCGCGCACGCGCAGGTGAACTGACGCCGTCGACGGCACGAATCACCTAGGTGAACTGCGCCCGCGAGCGCTTTCGCTCACCTACCGATCCGCCAACCTCGTTCCGATGGAGAGCCAGGCTGAAAAGGGAGCGACCTACCGACTCGTCGTCCGCGGCGAGCTCGACAGCCGTTTTTCCTACCTCTTCAACGGGATGGAGATGAAACGAGTCGAGGGAACCACGGTCTTGACCGGCCGAGTGATCGATCAGGCGCAGCTGCACGGATTCATCGAGCGATTCGAGGAGCTCGGGCTCGAGCTCCTCGAAATCGAGCAGAAGAGCAGGCCCTCTTGAGTCATGTGATCGTGCTGCGCTGCAAAGAGAGGAGGAAGAGTGATCGCTGACGCACCCACCGCTGCCCCGAAGGTTCAGGCCCCGCGACTCGAGGGCCGGCCTGCAGACCGCCTCGTGGTGTTCGGGATCACGGGCGACCTCGCCAAGGTGATGACTTTCCGCTCGCTCTACCGGCTGGAGCGGAGCGGCCTGCTGGATTGCCCGATCCTCGGCGTCGCGGTCGACGATTGGTCGGTCGATCAACTCGTCGAGCGAGCGCGTGAGTCGATCGTGGGCACCGGCGAGCAGCTCGACGAGGACGTCTTCCGCCGTTTCGCTGCTCGCCTCTCTTACGTTCCCGGGGACTTCGCCGACGCCGCCACGTACGAGCGGGTGGCGGATGCGCTCGGCGACGCGAGCCTGCCCGTCTTCTACCTCGAGATCCCGCCGTTTCTGTTCGGCCGGGTCGTGAAGGGCCTCGCCGATGCGGGTCTGACGAAGAATGCGCGGGTCGTCGTCGAGAAGCCGTTCGGCCACGACCTCGAGTCGGCACGGACGCTCGCTGACGAGCTCCACTCGTACATCGACGAAGAACAGCTGTACCGAATCGACCATTACCTCGGGAAGATGGGGATCGACGAGATCGTCCATCTGCGGTTCGCGAACTCGATGCTCGAGCCGATCTGGAGCCGCAACTTCGTCTCGTCCGTTCAGATCACGATGGCTGAGGAGTTCGGAGTGGAGGACCGGGGCCACTTCTACGATCCGGTCGGTGCGCTGCGCGACGTCGTCGTCAATCACCTGATGCAGGTCGTTTCCCTCTGCGCGATGGAGGCGCCGGCCCGAGGGGACCCGGAGACAGTCAAGGACGCGCAGATCACGCTCTTCCGCGCGGTCAAGGAAGCCGATCCGGCGCACTATGTCCGCGGCCAGTACGACGGCTACGGTTCGATCGACGGCGTCGCGACGGACTCGACGACGGAGACCTACGCCGCGTTGCGGCTCGAGATCGAGAACTGGCGCTGGGCGGGCGTACCCTTCTTCATCCGCACCGGCAAGCGGCTTCCGGTGACGCAGACCGAGCTCCGCCTCGTCTTCAAGCATCCGCCCCGCCTCGGCTTCCCGGCGTTCGAGCGTGACGTTGAGCCGAACCAGCTCGTCGTCAAGCTCGATCCGTCGACCGGGGTTCGGCTCGAGCTCGAGGCTCACCGAGCGGACGGCCCCGGCTCGATCGCACTCGGCATGGAGTTCGCCGCCGAGGGAGGCGAGGGCGCAACGCCGTACGAGGTGCTACTCCATGCCGCCCTCGTCGGCCAGAGCATCCGCTTCACCCGCCAGGACGCGGTCGAGGAGACGTGGCGGGTTATGCAGCCGCTACTGGACGCGCCTCCAGCCGTGCACCCGTATGCGCCCGGATCGTGGGGTCCCCAGGCGGCAAACGAACTGGTCGCCGGCTACGGACGTTGGCACCGGCCGTGGATCGAGTCATGACCGCGGCCCCGTCCATCCAACCGAGAGAGCAGAGTGCAGCCGCTCCGTCGCCATTTCCACCGATCGCCGACTACGGGTTCCGACCGACCAGTAGAGCCAACGTGAGGAGGCAACAGTGGATGCCTATGACGTGATCATCATCGGCACCGGTGCGGGCGGCGGAACGCTCGCTCGTCATCTTGCTCCGTCGGGCAAGAAGATCCTGCTCCTCGAACGCGGCGACTGGCTGCCGCGCGAGCCGTCGAACTGGCTCGCACAGGATGTGTTCGTCGACAACCGCTACGTCTCCCCTGACACCTGGTACGACGCGGACGGCAAGGCGTTTCAGCCGCAGGTGCACTATTTCGTCGGCGGCGCGACCAAGCTCTACGGGGCGGCGCTGTACCGGCTGCGCCCGCAGGACTTCGGCGAGCTACGCCACCACGACGGGATCTCGCCCGCATGGCCGATCACGTACGACGAACTCGAGCCGTACTACACGCTCGCCGAGCAGCTTTACGAGGTGCACGGCGCCCACGGCGAGGACCCGACCGAGGGCCCGGCGAGCGGGCCGTACCCGTTCCCGGCGGTCTCCCACGAGCCGCGGATCCAGCAGCTTCACGACGACCTCGAGGCCGAGGGATACCACCCGTTTCACGCCCCGTGCGGGATCCGCCTGAACGAGCCGAACATGCCCTACAGCGTCTGCGTGCGGTGCCAGAACTGCGACGGGTTCCCGTGCGCCGTGCACGGAAAGTCGGACGCGGAGGTGCTCGGTGTCCGGCCTGCACTCGAGCACTCGAACGTCACGCTGCTTACGAACGCGCTCGCGGCCAAGCTCGAGACGAACCCGGACGGGACCGCCGTCACCGAGGTCCTCGTGGAGCGGGACGGTGAGAAAGAACGGTACGCCGCCGACGTGGTGGTCGTCGCGTGCGGCGCCGCCAACACGGCGAAGCTGCTTCTCGTCTCTGCCAACGACAAGCACCCGAACGGCCTGGCCAACGGGTCGGACCAGGTCGGACGGAACTACATGTTCCACGCGAGCCAGGCAGTGCTCGCCCTCTCACGTGAGGAGAACCCCACTGTCTTCCAGAAGACTCTCGGGCTGAACGACTTCTACTTCGGCAGCGACGAGCACGACTACCCGCTCGGGAACATCCAGATGGTCGGCAAGTCGCAGGAGCCGATGTTCCGCGGCGAGAAGCCGACCGAGACGAAGCTCGCGCCGCACTGGTCGCTCGAGAAGATCGCCAAGCACGCAGTCGACTTCTGGCTCTCGACCGAGGATCTGCCGGTGCCCGACAACAGGGTGACCGTCGACCGCGAAGGCCGGCTCACGCTCGCGTACACGCCGACGAACGACGTTCCGAAGCGGGAGCTCTACGCGAAGCTGAAGTCGGTCCTCGGCAAGCTCCGCATGGAGCCAGACCATCTGTTCGGGCGGTTCGCCTACATGAAGAACGACATCCCGGTGGCAGGGTGCGCCCACCAGGCGGGCGCGTGCCGCTTCGGCGCCGACCCTGCGACCTCCGTGCTGAACGTCGACTGCCGTGCGCACGAGCTCGACAATCTCTACGTCGTCGACACGAGCGTCTTCCCGTCGATAGGTGCGGTCAACCCGGCGCTGACCGCGATGGCGAACTCGCTTCGCGTCGGCGACCATCTGCTCGCGCGGATGGCGGCATGATGCGGGCTCGGCTCCTAGACCGTTCGCACGCCCAGCGACGGCTACGGCGAGGAGATGGCAACCGACGGGCCTGGCCAGCTCGTCAGGGCGTATGAGCGCTGACGATCTCCAGCTCGCGAAGGAGTTCCTCGACGCGCTTGCGGCGGCGGCCCGCACGGGAGACCGCGACGGCCTCTATCCGTTTCTCGCTCACGACGTGGAGTGGCTGACGCCGAAGCGCGACATCCATGGGCTCGACGAGGCGCGCGATCAACTCACGTGGATCCGACCACCGGACCACCTCGACGTCGAATTCGTCGAACCAGACATCACCGATCTCGGGGGCGGCCGGTTGGTCTCGGACGTTCGTGAGATTTACCGAATGAAGCAGACTGGAGAGTTCGCGTACGCTCGGGCGCGCAGGATCGAGCTGACGGTCCGGGCGGGCAAGATCGCCAGGTACGAGATGCGGCTCGCCGGTTAGGACGAACACAACCGGAGGGATGACATGAGCGCATCACGTCCACGCGTCCTCGTCCTCGGCGGAGGCTTTGCCGGGGTCGGTGCGGCGCAGAAACTGAAGGATGCGGAGGCCGACGTCGTGCTGGTCGACCGTCACGACTACCACACGTTCCAGCCGTTGCTCTACCAGCTGGCCACCGGACTTCTGGACAACACGGCGGTGGGCCACTCCCTCCGCGACTTGGTGGAACGCCATGACAACGCGTCCGTTCACCAGGCAACAGTGACCGGGGTCGACCTCGCGGCACGGGAGGTCCAGTTCGACGAGCTTGCGCCGCTGACTTACGACTACCTCGTCTTCGGCCTCGGTGCCGAAGTGAACTTCTTCGGCACCGAGGGCGCGTCGGAGCAGGCGTTTCCGATGTACACGCTGCCGCACGCCGTCCACCTCAAAGATCACTTGCTCGAGCGGTGGGAGGCCGCCGACCGCGATCCGAGCATCGTCGAGGACGGCGCACTGAACATCGTCATCGTCGGCGGAGGGCCGACGGGAGTCGAAACAGCCGGTGCGGTCGCCGAGCTTTACCGCGCGGATTTCGCCAGGGACTATCCGAAGCTGTCGCAGGATCAGGCGCGCGTGACCCTCGTCGAGGCCGGGCCGGAGCTGTTCTCGATGTTCAAGCCGAAGCTCCGCGAGTACGCCGCGAAGGCGCTCGACGAGCGAACCGTCGAAGTGATGACGGGCGCGATGGTCGAATCGGTCTCGCCGACTCGGGTAGCGCTCAAGTCCGGAACGGAGCTGAAGGCGCACACGCTGGTCTGGGGCGCCGGCCTGCAGGGCAACCGGCTCGTGCAGACGCTCGGCCTCGAGCTCCAGCGCGGCAACCGAATCGCTGTCGGGCCCGACCTCGTGCTTCCCGACCACCCCGAGGTCTACGTGCTTGGCGATGCCGCCGCCATTACCGACGCGAAGACCCAGCAGGTTCTGCCCCAGCTCGGGTCGGTCGCCCTCCAGTCGGGAGAGCACGCCGGCGAGATGATCGCCCGTCGCATCGCGGGGAAGAAAACCAAGCCGTTCGAGTACCACGACAAAGGCACGATGGCCACGATCGGACGCGGGGCCGCCGTTGTACAGATGCTCGGCGGTCGCACCATGACGGGGAAGAAGGCGCAGGCCGCTTGGGGCGCGGTCCATCTCGCGCTGCTCCCGACGAACGAGGATCGCGCCAAGGCGGTTGTCGACTGGGCGGGAAGCATGTTCACCCACCAGCGCGTGGGCCGGATCACCGTAGGAAGCGACTAACCACGGGACCGTGAAACGGTGACTGTCGCCTCCACGGCCGTCGACCTCGCCCGCGCCCAGTTCGCGACGACGTCGCTGTACCACTTCCTGTTTGTGCCGCTCACGCTCGGACTCGGACCGATTGTCGCGATCATGCAGACGATCTGGCACCGGACCGGGAACGACGCGTGGCTGCGCCTGACGCGCTTCTTCGGGACGCTCTTCCTGATCAACTTCGCGATCGGCGTCGCGACGGGACTCGTGCAGGAGTTCGAGTTCGGCATGAACTGGTCGGTCTACTCGCGCTTCGTCGGCAACGTCTTCGGCGCGCCGCTCGCGATCGAGGGGCTCGCGGCGTTCTTCCTCGAGTCGACGTTCCTCGGTCTCTGGATCTTCGGCTGGAACCGGCTCTCACCGCGCATCCACCTCGCCACGCTCTGGATCGCCGTGATCGGCACGTGGATGTCGGGCTACTTCATCCTGGTGGCCAACTCGTGGATGCAGCACCCCGTCGGCTACAAGATCGTGAACGGAGAGGCGCAGCTCACGAGCGTCTGGGCGCTCCTCTCGAACGGATTCGCGCTGCGCGCCTACCTGCACACGATCCTCGCCGGCCTGATCTTCGGGTCGATCGTGGTGCTGGGCGTCTGCTGCTGGCACTTCCTGAGCGGCCACGAGATCGACCTGTTCCGTCGGGCGGCGAAGCTGGCGCTGATCGTCGCGGTCCCCGTGACCCTGCTTCAGTTGGTGGTCGGCAACCGCTTCGGGGAGGCCGTAACGAGCGCCCAGAGCATGAAGATCGCCGCCTCCGAAGCACAGTGGAACACCTGTCAGCCCTGCGGCTTCTCGCTCTTCCAGATAGGCGGGTTCTCCAAGCAAGACGAAACGCCCAGCTTCTCGATCACGATCCCGAGGATCCTCTCCTACATGGCCACCGGCTCGTTCGACGGCCAGGTGCAAGGCCTCAACCAACTCCAGGCCCAGGAGCAGAGCAAATACGGACCCGGCAACTACATGCCGAGCGTACGAGTGATCTACTGGTCGATGCGGGTGATGGCATTAACGGGGGTGCTGATGTTTCTGGTCGCCGCCGTCGGAGCGTGGCTCTACCGGAAGCAGAAGCTCGAGCGGGCGCGCTGGTTCCATCGGACCGCGATCGTCACGATCGCCTTCCCGTACATCGCGGCGAGCGCCGGCTGGATTCTCACCGAGATGGGACGCCAGCCGTGGATCGTGCAGGGGCTGCTCCTGACGAGCAAAGCGAGCTCGCCCAACGTCAGCACCGCCTGGCTTGCAGTCAGTCTCAGCGTCTTCATCGGCCTCTACGTCGTCCTCGGCGTCGTCGACTTCGTGCTGATGCGGCGCTATGCGAGGCCCGACCTGCCGGCGCCGGCGCAGGAGCTGCCCGCCCCGGCGGTGACCTACTGATGGACCTCCAGATCTTCTGGTTCTGCCTGATCGCCGTGCTCTGGGGCGGCTACTTCGTGCTCGAGGGGTTCGACTTCGGCGTCGGGATGCTGCTTCCATTCGTGCCGCGCGACGAGGGCGAACGCGGGGCGATGTTCGAGACGATCGGCCCGGTCTGGGACGGAAATGAGGTCTGGCTCGTGGTAGCCGCCGGCGCGACGTTCGCCGCCTTCCCGGCCTGGTACGCGGCGATGTTCTCGGGCTTCTATCTGGCGCTCCTGCTCATCCTCTTCTTCCTGATCGTCCGCGTCCTCTCGTTCGAGTGGCGGAGCAAGGGAGAGGGAACGCGCTGGCGGCGCACGTGGCTCTGGGCGAACGCGGTGGGCAGCACGGGCATCGCTCTGATCTGGGGCATCCTCCTGTCCAACCTGCTCCACGGCGTTCCGCTCGATTCCGCCGGCGACTATGCCGGGAGCTTCTGGGATCTCTTCAGCGGCTACACGATTCTGGGCGGGATCGCCTTCGTACTCGTGTTCGCGTTCCACGGCGCGAACTTCCTGACGCTCCGCACGACCGGCGACCTCTGCAGGCGCGCTCGACTCGCAGGGCGGGCGCTTGCCGTGCCGGCCGTGGCCGTCGGCGCGGGTTACCTGATCTGGACGGTCGTGGTCGCCGTCGACCGGAACGACAAAGACGTCTTCCCGCCCGTCCTTCCGGCCGCGTTGGCGATCGCGGCCTTCGCGCTGGCCGCGATCTTGGTCCACGCCGGCAGAAACGGGATCGGATTCGCGCTGACCACAGTCGGGACGCTCGGCCTCGTCGCCACGCTCTTCACGAGCCTGTATCCGCGCGTGATGGTCTCGGACCCGAACTTCGGCAACAGCTTGACGGTCAGTAACGCGGCCTCGGCGCACTACACGCTCGCTGTGATGAGCGTCGTCGCGCTGATCGTGACGCCGGTGGTGCTCCTCTACCAGGGTTGGACCTACCGCGTCTTCCGGCAGCGGCTCGGCGGCGAGGAACCGGCGCCGGACTCGAGTCCCGAGCTGCGCCCGCAGCCCGGGAGCTAGCCATGCGCTCGCTCGACGCGCGTCTCGTCCGCAGGGCGCGACAGGTTCGAGTGCTGCTCGCCGTCGACGTAGCCCTCGGGGTCGGCACGGCACTGCTCGTGCTCGTACAGGCGACGCTCCTCGCGCGGATCGTCGCGCACGCGTTCCACGGTGCGTCACTCGGCGGTGTCGCAACAGATCTCGTGCTGCTCACATTTGCTTTTGGCGCACGGGGACTCGTCGCGTGGGGCTTCGAGGTCGCCGGCGAGCGCGCTGCGTCGGAAGTGCTCTCAGAGGTCCGCCTAGAGCTTGTTGCGCGCCGACTCCGCGATCAGCCTTCGGCCCTCGACGGCGTCGAGGCCGCGGAGATCACAGCGGCCGGAATCCAAGGCGTGGACGGGCTCGCTGCGTACTTCGGTCGCTACCTGCCCCAGCTGGTGCTCGCGTGGGCCGTGCCGCTCGCCGTCCTCGGCTGGGTTGCGGCGATCGACCTCACATCTGCACTCCTGATGCTCGTGACGCTGCCACTCGTGCCCGTATTCATGTGGCTGATCGGGCGCTACACCGAGGAGCGCACTCGTGAGCGCTGGCTGGCGCTACGGCTGCTCTCCGGCCACTTTCTCGACGTCGTGCGCGGGCTGCCGACGCTTCGGGCGCTGAACCGGAGCCGCGCAGAGGCGGAGCGGATCGGCGAGGTGGGCGAGCGCTATCGCAGCGCGACGATGGCGACGCTGCGGGTCGGGTTCATCTCGGGCTCCGTGCTCGAGCTGGCGGCGACCCTCGGGGTTGCACTCGTAGCGGTGACGGTCGGAGTGAGGCTCGTCGGGGGCGGGCTCGGCCTCCAGGCCGGCCTCACTATTCTCGTGCTCGCACCCGAGCTCTACCTGCCGCTGCGCCAGCTCGGCACGCAGTTCCACGCGAGCGCCGACGGCATCGCGGTCGCGGAGCGGATCCTTGCGCTCGCGGAGGCACCGGCCGAGGTTGGATCGGCCGGCACGCTCCTCGCGCCCTCGCCGGCCGTCGCCTCCGTGCGCTTCGAGCGCGTGTCGTTCGGGTACCCGTCGCGCGCCGGACTCGTGCTCGACGAGCTCGACCTCGAGCTCCGTCCAGGCGAGACCGTCGCGCTCGTCGGAGAGAGCGGGACAGGGAAGAGCACGGTCGCCAGCCTGCTCCTTCGTCTCGCCGAGCCGACGGCCGGCCGCCTGACGGTCGGCGGCGCCGACCTCGCACTCTGTGACACGAAGGCCTGGCGCCGGCGGCTCGCGTGGGTTCCGCAGCACCCGACGATCTTCCGCGGCACGGTCGCGGACAACATCCGTCTCGGCAGCGCACAGGCGAGCGACGAAGACGTCCGCGCAGCGGCCGGGCTCGCCGGCGCCGACGAATTCGTACGTGCGCTTCCCGGCGGATACGAGACGCTCGTCGGCGACGGAGGCCGGCCCCTGTCCGCGGGCGAACGGCGCAGGGTCGCGCTCGCGCGCGCGTTTCTCCGCAACGCTCCGCTCGTCGTGCTCGACGAGCCGACCGCGGACCTCGACCTCCGAAGCGCCGAGCTGGTCGGCCGAGCGGTCGAGCGTCTCTGTCACGGCTGCACGGTGCTCCTGATTGCGCACCGACCCCAGCTCGCGAGTCGTGCCGACCGCATCGTCGTACTCGCAGACGGCAGGGCAGCCGTCTTCTCAGATCGGAGGGCAGCGTGACGACGACGCGCCGCCGGCTACTTGCGCTCGCGGAGGCGCCGCGACCACGCGCCTCGCTCTCGGTCGCGCTGGGAGCCGGGACGGTGCTTTGCGGCGTCGGCCTGATGGCGACGGCCGGTTACCTGATCTCCCGCGCCGCAGAGCGTCCTGCCGTGCTCTCGCTCACGGTCGCCATCGTCTTGGTGCGCTTCTTCGGGCTCACGCGTCCCATTGCACGGTACTTCGAGCGCCTTGCCTCGCACGACCTCGCGCTCCGAGTGCTCGGCCGGGCACGCCTGCGCGTGTACGAGCGCGTCGAGCCGCTCGCGCCCGCCCAGCTCGAGGGCTACCGGCGCGGCGACCTGCTCGCCCGCATGGTCGGCGACGTCGACTCGCTCCAGAACCTCCACCTGCGCGGCGTCGGGCCGCCGCTCGTCGCCCTGCTAGCGGGAACCGTTTCGGTCGCAGTCGCCGCGGTGTTCCTCCCGGCCGCCGCAGTCGTGCTCGCAGTCGGCCTCCTCGTCGGCGGGATCGTTGTGCCCGCCCTCGCCGCCGGGCTGGGACGGCGGGCGGGCACGCTCGAGGCGGCCGCACGCGGCGAGCTCACGGCCGAGCTCGTCGAGACCCTTCGCGGCGCACCGGAGCTCGTGGTCTACGGCGCCGAGGACAACCGACTCCGCCGGCTCCGCGCGGCCGATCGCACGCTTGTCCGCTTCGCTCACCGCGCCGCCCTCGCCGACGGTGCGGGCGACGGACTGAGGCTGATCGTCACCGGCTGCACCGTCGCGGGCGTGCTCGCGGTCGCTGTGTCGGCAAATACCGGGGGGCACCTCGACCGCGTCCTGATCGGCCTGCTCGGCCTGCTCGCGCTCGCCGCGTTCGAGGCTGTGCAACCACTCTCGCAGGCGGCGCGCGAGCTGGCGGCGACGCTCGCGGCCGGACGTCGGCTCCTCGAGCTGACCGACCGCGAGCCCGCGATCGTCGACCCGGCCGACCCCGAGCCGCTCCCGGACCAGCCCTTCGCGGTCGCGCTCGAAGGCGTCCGCGCGCGCTACGCGCCCGGCGAGGCGACGGCGCTCGACAATGTCGACCTTCGCCTCGTCGCCGGCCGGCGCGTGGCGCTCGTCGGTCCGAGCGGCGCCGGCAAGACGACCGTCGTCAATTTGCTCCTGCGTTTCCTCGACCCTGAGGACGGTCGCGTCATGCTCGGCGGCCGCAACCTGCGCGAATACCGCCAGGAGGACGTTCGCCGCGCGCTCGCCGTCGCGGGACAGGACTCGCACCTCTTCTCGACGACCATCCGGGAAAACGTCCGCCTCGGCCGCACCGACGCGACCGACGAGGAGATCGAAGACGCTCTCCGGCGGGCGCGGATCCTGGACTGGGTGCGCAGCTTGCCCGAAGGCTTGGACACGCTCGTGGGCGAGGAGGGCCGCGAGCTCTCCGGCGGGCAGCGCCAGCGCCTGGTCGTCGCCCGCGCGCTGGTCGCCGAGGCGCCGGTACTCGTGCTCGATGAGCCGACCGCTCACCTGGATGCATCGACCGCCGAGCGCCTGATCGACGACGTCCTTGATGCGGCCGAGGACCGCGCTGTGCTGCTCATCACCCACCGCTCCGAAGGCCTCGATCGGATGGACGAGGTGGTCGCCCTGCCGCGAGGCGGAGCGGCTCACCCCGCCTAGCGCGCCGGCCGATGTTCTTCTCGCTTCCGAGCTGGGCGGTCGCGCTGATCCTCCTGGGGGTCGTGGGAGCGGTGACGGCGGCCGGTTATGCGGCCGGCTATTACCTGCGCGAGCACGAGGCCAAACTCCGCGAGCCTTTCGGTGTTCTTCAGGGGGCTCTGCTCGGCGTTGTCGGCCTGATCCTCGCCTTTGGCCTCTCGCTCGCGGTCGGCCGCTACGAAGATCGGCGCGCCAACACGGTCGCCGAGGCGAACGCGATCGGAACGACGTATCTCCGTGCCCAGCTCGTTGCCGAGCCCGAGCGAAGCTCGTCCCTCGATCTGCTGCGCCGTTACACCGACCTCGCGATCCAGACGACGAGGGAGATACCGAACAGCACAACCATGCGACGCGCGACGGCCGCCCAGGACGCCATCGAGCGGCGGCTGTGGGACCTCGCCGGACGGACGATCAGTGCCGCACCGCTGGCGAGCGCGCCCCGGCTGTATGTCGACAGCCTCAACGCAGCCATCGATGCCCAGTCCACGCGCCTGTCTTCGCTCGAGAATCGCGTGCCGGGCGCCGTGCTGGCGCTCGAGGTCTTCGGCGCTGCTGTGGC
>JBKOWS010000126.1:0-7494 GCA_046724565.1 Actinomycetota bacterium
TCGGCCTTGCCCTGCGTCTCCTTCATCACCTGGCCGACGAAGAACCCGAGGAGCCCTTCCTTGCCGCCCTTGTACGCGGCCACCTGGTCGGGATTGTCGGCGAGGATCCGATCCACAAGCGGCTCAAGCGCGGACGTGTCGGCGACGACGCCATCACCCAAGAATTCGTCGGCCGAGAAATCTGAAGTTCCGGCCGCCTCAACTGCTCGATCCCACGCAGCACGAGGAATGTCTCTTCGCCGCTCGACGAGCTTGATGAGCTCGTTCGGATGGCGAAGGGCGACGTCAAGGTCAGCGCGAACCATTTCATTGAGAACAAATCGCGCTGCCACCGAGGCATCGAGACGTGTACTGAGAGCTTCCACGAGGTTCACGCGGCGAATGTCGCTATTGACGGCCTCAGCGTCCTTGACGTTGAGCTGGTGCACTGAAAGAAGGCGGCGAAGGCGTTCGCCGGGTAGCTCGGGCAGCTCTCCACGCAGTCGGTCGACCACATCCGCCTCCGGCGCCAGGGGCACGAGATCGGGCTCCGGGAAGTAGCGGTAGTCGTCGGCCTCCTCCTTGCGGCGGCGCGGCGTGACCGTGTCGGACTTCACCTCGTAGTCGAGCGTCTCCTGAACCACCTCGCCGCCCGACTCCCACGTTTCGATCTGCCGGCGAAGCTCCGCGTCGATCCCGCGCGCAATGTGGTTGAAGGAGTTCATGTTCTTGAGCTCGGTGCGCGTGCGATAGCCCGTCTCACCGACCTGCCGGACCGAAACGTTGGCATCCGCGCGCAGCGTCCCCTTCTCCATCTCGGCGTCGGAGATGCCGAGCTCGACGATCGTCTGCCGGAGCAGCTGCAGGAAGCGCTTCGCCTGTTCCGCGGAGCGGAGGTCCGGACGCGTCACGACCTCGACGAGCGGCGTGCCTCCGCGGTTGAAGTCGACGTTCGAGTGCGCCGCGCCGACGATACGGCCGGTCGCCCCACCGACGTGGATCGTCTTCGCGGCGTCCTCCTCGAGATGTGCGCGGACGATCCCGACGACACTGTCGCCACCCTCCTCCGGCACGACAAACGTTCCGTCGACGCACAGGGGCTCGTCGTACTGGGAGATCTGGTAGCCCTTGGGATTGTCGGGATAGAAGTAGTTCTTGCGGTGGAAGACCGCATGCTCGGCAATGCGGCAGTCGAGCGCGTGGCCGAGCTTGATCGTCCACTCGACTGCGATCGCGTTCGGCACCGGAAGCGCGCCGGGAAACGCCAGGCAGACCGGGCAGGTGCGGGTGTTCGGCTCGCCGCCGAATCCCGCCTCGCAGCCGCAGAACATCTTCGTGCGCGTCTTGAGCTGCACGTGGATCTCCAGCCCGATGACGGGTTCCCAGTCAGCCACCTAGGAACTCCTTCGCCTCGAGCAACGGGACCTCGATGTCACCGCGCACCTCGAAGATCGCGAGGTACTCCTCCAGCGCGCCGTGCATGCGGATGACGCACAGCTCGTGCTCGCCGGCTTCGAGCGACAGTCGAACCTCGCCGAGCTGCACGGCACGCGAACCGTCCAGCAAGCGCGGGCGCTCACCGAACACGCGCTCGACGGCCAGGACGAAGTCGGCCGCGCGGTCGACGATTGTCTTCATCTGAGCCGCTCCGGAACGGTGTCGAAGCCGATCGCACGTTCGAGGGCGTGGCCGGTGCGGAAGAGCGTGTTCTCCGAGAACTGGGGGCCGATCAGCTGCAGGCCCACCGGCAGACCCTCGGACAGCCCGCAGGGAATCGAGAGCCCCGGCAGCCCGGCCATGTTCGGCGGGATGGTCAGCACGTCCGTGAGGTACATGGCAAGAGGGTTCCCCGACTTCTCGCCGATCTTGAACGCGACGGTCGGCGAGGTCGGGCTCACGAGCACGTCGAAGCGCCCGAATGCAGCGTCGAACTCCCGCGCGATCACCGTGCGCACCTTCTGCGCCTGTCCGTAGTACGCCTCGTAGTAGCCGGCCGAAAGCGCGTACGTGCCGAGCATGATCCGACGCTTCGGCTCGTCACCGAAACCGGCGTCGCGCGTGCGCGCGACCATCTCGTAGTAGTTGTCGGCCGATTCCCGGAGGCCGTACCGAACGCCGTCGTAGCGCGCGAGGTTCGACGAGGCCTCGGCCGGGGCGATCAGGTAGTAGCAGGGCAGCCCGTACTCCACCGAGCGCGGCAGCTCGCACTCTCCCACCTCTGCGCCGAGCTCGGCGCAGAGGTCGACGGCGCGTCTCACCGCCTCCGCCACCCCCGGCTCGATTCCCTCGGCTTCGTTCAACTCCTTCGGAACGCCGACGCGGAGGCTCTTCAGGTCCTCGGCTTCGGGCAGCTCGACGTGCGGCACCTCGACCGTCGTCGAGTCCGACTCGTCGCTGCCGCTGATGATCCCGTAGAGCAACGCGTTGTCCCGCACCGTCTTCGTCACCGGACCGACCTGGTCGAGGCTGGAGGCGAACGCGACGATTCCGTACCGTGAGACGGTGCCGTATGTCGGCCGCAGCCCGACGTTGCCGCAGAGTGCCGACGGCTGCTTGATCGAGCCGCCGGTGTCGGACCCGAGTGCCCACGGCGCAAGTCCCGCTGACACCGCCGCGGCCGAGCCGCCGCCCGAGCCACCGGGCACGCGGGAGGGATCCCACGGGTTACGCGAAGGGCCATAGGCAGAGTTCTCTGTCGACGAGCCCATCGCGAACTCGTCTGTGTTCGTCTTCCCGAGCAGCTGCAGGCCGGCGGCCTTGCAGCGTGCCGCGACCGTCGAGTCGAAGACCGGGACATACTCGTCGAGGATCTTCGAGCCCGCCGTCGTGCGTACGCCCTTCGTGGAGATGACGTCCTTCAAGGCGATCGGGACGCCGTCGTTCTCGTCACTGTCGACGAGCGTAAGGAAGCTGTTCAGTTCCTCGTTGTGCCGGTCGATCGCTTCGCGGTAAGCGGAGCGCAATTCGACAGGAGACACCTCGCCTCGGTCTAGGAGGCTCATGGCCTCCTCGGCTGTCAGACGAAGGGTGTCGATGGTCATGCGGAGGACTCCTCGGCCACCCCGGTAGGAGGCACGCGGAAATGGTCGCCGTCACGCTCGGGCGCGTTCGCGAAGACGTCCTCGAGCGGCAACGACGACTGCGGCTCGTCGGGGCGGAAGACGTTGACGACAGAGAGAGGATGCGAGGTCGGCGGCACGTCCGAGAGGTCGAGCTCGGAGACCTTGCCGACGGCCTGGAGGATGTCGCCGAGCTGCGCGGTGAGGCGAGCGATCTCCTCCTCACTCAGCTCGAGCTGCGCGAGCGCCGCGACATGCAGTACGTCCTTTCTGGTGATCGCCATGCAGGTCCTCCATCCAAACAAAAGGGCCCCCTTTCGGGGGCCCTCGACTTTAGGTTCCGAAAGGAAAGCTAGACAGGCTGGACGTTCGCGGCCTGGGCGCCCTTGGGGCCCTGCACGACCTCGAACTCAACCCGCTGACCCTCGGTCAGCGACTTGTACCCCTCCTGCGTGATAGCAGAGAAGTGGACGAAAACGTCCTCCCCACCCTCACGCTCGATGAATCCGTAGCCCTTCTCGTTCGAAAACCACTTCACGGTGCCCTGAGCCAAAAGTACTTCCTCCTTCAAAACGCGCGACGGCCCGGGCACCGAGCCGCCACTACCGATACAGCGGCCGGAGTCTAGCTCAGATGCGCGGGAACGCAAGCTTCCCGCTCCGATAGCGGGCGGCGCGCACGGCATTTTCGAGGAGCGCTGCGATCGTCATGGGCCCGACGCCGCCTGGTACAGGCGTGAGATATGCGGCGATTTCGGCCACGTCCGGCTCGACGTCGCCGACGATTCCTGCCTCCGTGCGCGTGATACCGACGTCCACGACGGTCGCGCCCTGCTTGACCATGTCGGCTGTAATCACTTCCGGTAAGCCGACGGCCGCGACGAGCAGATCCGCATCGAGCGTGTGACGAGCGAGATCCTCGGTTCGCGAATGCGCGATGCTCACGGTGGCGTTGGCCTGCAGGAGCAACATCGCCATCGGCTTTCCGACGAGCGCGCTTCGACCGACGACGACGGCGCGCGCGCCGGCAATCGGGATCCGGTACTCCTCCAGAAGATGCATGACCCCGAGCGGTGTCGCCGGCACCAGCGTCGGTCGCCCGAGGTAGAGCTGCCCGGCGCTGAAGGGGTGCAGCCCGTCGACGTCCTTCATCGGATCGATCGTCTGCATGATCCGTGCCTCGTCGATCTGGGCCGTTAGCGGCGTCTGGACCAGGATCCCGTCGACCGAGTCGTCGTCGTTCAGCTCCTGGACGAGTTCGACCAGCTCGTCCTCGCCCGTGCGGGTCGGGAGCCGGTAGTCGATTGCCTCGATCCCTGCAGCAGCCGCGGCCTTGTGCTTGAGTCGGATGTAGACCTCGGACGCGGGGTCGCTGCCGACGAGTACGGTCGCCAACCCCACGTGGCCGAGCTCGTCCACGTCCTCCTTGATGCGCTCGCGCAGCCGCGCCGCCAGCCCGGCCCCGTCCATCAGCGTCGCCGCCAAGGCTTTACGGAAGGTTCGAGAACTCGACGTCGCTGACATCGAGGCCGAGCGACTCCGCGAGGCGGACACCGAGCTCGAGGTCCTCGCGCAGCCTGCCGGCGTCCCGTGACTCCATGGCCCGACCGATCCAGGCCCGTTCGGCCGGCCGCCACAGGGCGTGGGCCGCGAACTCGGGGAGCAATCGGTTCGCCGCCTTGACCAGCCTGGCGTTCATCTTCTTCGAGACGTTCTGCAGAAGGACTTTCTCGTACGCCATGCCGGCGCCGTGGTGGATGCCGTCGTCGGTGGCGAGCCGGTTGCAGAGGTCCTCGAGCACCGTTCCGCGCGACGACCTCGCGATCAGTCGGAAGCGCGAGATGATCAGGCGCTCGTAGAAGACCTGCATCAGGAAGACCTTCTCCTCGAGCGTGTCCGCCTCGAGCGTCATGTGCGCGAGGTTGTCGAGATGCGGATCGCGCTCGGCCGTTCCTCCCGCTTCGGCCACGAGCCTTAGCCACGCCTCAGTGTGGCGCGACTCGTCCTGCACCATGGTCGAGTAGTAGAGCTTCGCCTCGTGATCCGGCGCGATGTTCAGGAGCTGTGAGGCCATGTCGCAGGCGAGCATGTCCGCCTGCAGCTGCTGGGTCAGCACGGAGCGCCACATGTCCTTCCGGCGCGCGCGGCGCTCGGGGGTTCCCTTGCCTTCCGGTATCGGCGGCAGCTGACCCCAGCGGAGGTCGCGCACCTGCCACTCCTGGCGTTTCGCGAGCTCGTAGAAGCGCAGCACGCCGGCGAAGGCGTCCCGGCTCTCCCCCTCCCTCATCTCGATCAGCTGGCCCGTTGCCATGGGCGGGAGATTAACCGGCCTCGGGACGTAAGCTCCGCCCATGGAGCTGAAGCGCTGGCCTCGCAAGAACGACGCGGCGTCGATCGAGGCGCGCCAGAAGGCACTCGGCCTCAACGGGGGCGTAACGCGAATCGACCTGTCCCCCTACGTCAACGCGCAGGAGATGCTGACCGGGGCCGCCGTCATTCCGGTGTCCGTGGTCGGCCCGCTCGACGTCGAGCTCGGGCTGTACGAGCTCGACGAGCCGTTCGGACGTGTGACGGAGACAGGCCGTGCCCGCGAGCAGATGTTCGTCCCGCTCGCCCACACCGAGGGCGGGCTCTCCGCGTCGCTCTATCGCGGCGCACGTGCCGCCGCCGAGTCGGGGGGTTTCCGGACCTATGTCCTCGGCGACCGGATCACGCGCGCATCGTGCTTCGTCTGCAGGTCGACCGAGGAGGCCGTGACGCTGGCGCGCTTCCTCGACGCCCACGTGGCGGAGATGCGGCGTTGGCTCGCTGAACGTGAGGACGCGTGGATCTCGTCGTTCGCCAGGCTTCGCGAGGTCGAGACGCACGTCGTGGGCCCGATGTGTCACGTCATGTGGGCATTCACGACGGGCGACGCGTGCGGCCCGAACATGATGACGCGGAACGCGTACGCGCTGAACATGGGCTACGTGATGGAGCACGCACCCGTGAAGCCGGAGCGCGCCATCCTCGAGGCGAACATGGGCGGGGACAAGAAGCCGTCCCATCGCTACTTCGAGCGCGGCGGCCATGGCAAGACCGTGCTCGTCGAGACGACACTGACCGAGGAAACCGTCCGCCGCGTCCTGCGCACGACAGTGGACGATTTGCTCGAGCTCTCGTTCGCCGGGACGCACGGCGCGGTCGCATCCGGGATGCAGTCCGTCGCGTTCACCCCTGCTTCCGCGATCGCGGCGATCTTCGCGGCGACCGGGCAGGACCTCGGCATGGTCGGGACGAGCTCCATGGCCCACGGCACCGGCCGTCGTGTCGAGGGCGGGATCCAATGCGCGCTGCGGCTTCCCGGCCTCGAGGTCGGCACAGTCGGCGGCGGGACGATCTATCCGTACGCGCGGGCGTGGCTCGAGCTGATGGATTGCGCCGGCGTGGGCAAGGTCTACCGCTTCGCACAGATCGTCGCGGCCGCGACCCTCGCGCTCGAGATCTCCGCCAGCGCGGCGATGGCAACCGCAGGCTCCGAAAACTTCTTCCAGGCGCACAGCGAACGCGGTGGGCTTCGCTGAGTTCGAACGTATCGACCGGTCATATACGAGCTCGGCGGCAAACGAAATCCAGAGGCTGGGGTCTGACCCCAAAAAGGGGTCAGACCCCAGCAGTTCGCTTTAGCGCGTTCCGATCTCCATGCGGAAGAGGCGCGGAAGTGCGGCGCCCGCGCGGGCCGGAAGGGACGCACGGCGCCCCTCCTCATCCGCGCGCTCGCAGGCCATGATCGCCGTGCGGACGAGGCCGCCGCCGAGACGCTTGAGCGGCTCCGGCGGCAAGGAGGGAACCCGACGCGTCGCGAGCGGGAGCGCCGTCCATTCGTCGTCGAGGCCGAGCACGAGCGAGGCGAGGATCTGGCCTCCCAGCCACGTCGGACCGACGCCGTGGCCGGAGTAGCCGAGCCCGTAGTGGACACGCTTCCCGCGGACGGTTCCGAAGAACGGGAGGTGGTCGGACGAGACGTCGATCGGCCCACCCCACGCCCGCTCGATCCGAGCTCCGGAGAGGCCGGGCAGCAGCCGGCGCAGACCGTGTTCGGCGCGCGCGCCCGTCGGGAGATCGCTGCTGAAGCGGCTGTCGACCCGCCCCCGAAAGCCGATTGGGCCCGAGCCGCTGCCCATCAGCACGCGGCCGTCATTCGTCGTGCGGAAGTAGTGCAGGAACATCCGGCCGTCGAGGACTGCCTCGCCCCGGGTCCAGCCGATCTCCTCGAGCAGCTCGGGGACCGGCTCCGTCAGCACGACGTAGGAGCCGAAGTTGGTGACGTGGCGCGCAACGGGACGCCAACCCGTGGCAGCGGCATTCACGGCGACGACGACTTCGGGTGCGTCCACCCTTCCGTGCAGCGTCGTCACCTGTCCGGCGCGGATCCGGACTGCGGCCGTGCGCTCGAAGAGCTCGACGCCGGCGGCGAG
>JBKOWS010000009.1:0-21528 GCA_046724565.1 Actinomycetota bacterium
GTCGGCGAGCAATCCGTTCGGCGGCTCTGGGAGCTCGGTCTCGTGCGCTCGCTTCCCGGCCTGTACCGCTTGACCAAAGAGCAGCTGATGGAGCTCGAGGGCTATGGCGAGATCTCCGCGACCAACGCCATTCAATCGATCGATGCGTCGAGACAGATCCCGTTCAACCGCGTGCTCTTCGGACTGAACATCCCCGACGTGGGCTGGGTCACGGCAGTCAACCTCGCGCGCCATTTCGAGAATGTCGACCGGCTGATGGCGGCGTCCCAGGAGGAGATCCAGGAGGCCGAGGGTATCGGCCCGGATCGAGCCGAGTCGATCGCCGAGTGGTTCGCCGACGACGCGAACAAAAAGCTCGTCGAGGAGCTCCGCTCGCTCGGGTTGAAGTTCGAGATCGGTGACGAGCTCAAGCCGGTCGAAGGCCCTCTGACCGGCGAGACCTATGTGATCACCGGGACGCTCGAAGCCTTCAGCCGGGACCAGGCCGCCGCTGAGCTCGAGGCCCGGGGCGCGAAGGTGGTGAACTCCGTTTCGGGCAAGACGACCGGACTGATCGTGGGGGAGGAGCCGGGCAACTCGAAGCTGACCAAGGCGCGCAAGCTCGACGTTCCTCTGCTCGCCGAGCAGGACTTGTTGAAGCTACTGCGCGGCTAGTACCTGCGCAAAACGGTCCTGCGCACGCCGGGCCCACCACCACGAGAGCGGGTGTCCGTTCTGCAGGACAGCGAACGCGAACCGCTCAGGCACGTAGCCCGAGAGCGACGACGCCTCGTCGGTCGTCCCCGTCTTCGCGATCACGCGTCCCCGCGCGGGTGGCTTCCGCAGGCGATCCTCGAGCGTTCCGCTGACGCCGGCGACCGGCAGGGCCGCGGCCAGGGTGGGCCGAACAGCCGCATCGGCCCAGGCTTTCTCCAGCATGGTCGCAAGCGCGTTTGCTGTGAGCCGGTCGAGCCGCGAAAGGCCCGAGCCGTCCACGATGCGCACGCCCGCCATTGGCACGCCTGCTTCGGCGAGCGCCTGGCTGACCACCGACGCACCAGCCGCACTCGTTCCTCGGTCGAGCTCGCTGAGGCCCAGCTGCTTCAGCAGCATCTCCGCAGTGAAGTTGTCGCTCTGCCGGTCCATAAACCGAAGGATGGCGGCGAGAGTCGGGGAGGAGACCGTGGCGAGCGGCTCCGACCAGCCGCCTGCGCGTCCGAGCCGCACCGCTCCGGCGACGGCGACGCCCGAGGCGCGCAGGACCTCCCGGAAGGCAGTCGCCGCTGCGAGGGCCGGCGTGCTCGTGACGAACCGGCCGACGCGGGCGCGGTCGACGACGAGCGCCGAGAGTGGCGGGGACTCGTCGAGGTAGAAGCTGGGCTTCCAGCCCAAGACGACTCGACGTGTGTCGTAGGAGCTCTCGTCGCCGATGATCCCGCGGGTGACCCTGCGGATGCCGGCGGCCTTCACCTGCGCCGCCAGGGCTCGGAGATCCGCGCGAGAGAGCGTTGGATCTCCGTTCCCCTTGAGCACCAGCGCGCCGTTCCAGACGCTGCCGTCGAGCTGGCCGTCGCCCAGCACGTCGGTTTCGATCCGGAACGTCGGGCCGAGCTTCACGAGGGCGGCATACGTCAGCGGCAGCTTCTCGTTCGACGCGGGGGCGAGCGACTTCGCTCCGTTCCGCGCGAACAGCACGGTGCCCGTCGCGAGATCGAGCGCGACCCCGGCGGAGCGGGCGGGAGCGACGTGAGGCACGCGGAGCGCGCGGGAGAGCGAGCGCTGCAGCGGCGACTGCTGGCCAGCGCGTGCGCTCGTCGAGGCCGGCGCGGCCAGGGCCACGGCGGCGACAAGTGCTGCGACGAGACGGCGGCTCACGGGCCACCGATTTTTCGAGCGTGAACCGGTTCGGTCAAGAAGATGGGCCTCCCGCGGGAGGAAGATAGTCCGGGCGGCCCATGTCGTGAGGGCCGTCCGCCTGGATACTTGTCGGAGCGGCCCGAACCTGTCGCCCTGCCCATGATTCAGGAAGAGATCCGCACTCTGCTCGACGCTCCTCGGGTAGGCGAGGACGCCCCGAGCATCGATGCCGTCGAGCACACGCTGACCGCAGGCTACGCAAGAGCTCTCGCACTCGAGGCCGAGCGCTGGCGGCTCGAGCGCCGGATCGCGGAAGTCGCGGCGAAGCTCGCCGAAGCCACGGAGACAGAGCAGACGGAGCTGGTGAGCCTGGGCAAGCGGCTCTCGACGGCCGACGGCGACCTCGCGAGTTTGCGCCAGCTGCTGGCGTCGCTGCGCGTTCGCGCCGACGAGATCCGCTCGGCAGCTCCTTAGACGATCCCGCTACGCACGGCGTAGACGGCCGCCTGGATGCGGTTGTCGATCTGCAGCTTCATCAGGATGTTTGAGATGTGGTTCTTGACCGTCTTCGGGCTGATGTGCAGCTCGGCGGCGATCATCGAGTTGTCCTTGCCGTTGGCAATCAACTTCAGGACCTCGATCTCACGGTCGGAGAGCTCGGCGCGAATCGTGCTCTCGATCTCGGGCTGCGTGTTCGATGCGCGAAGACGCTGCAACACCTTGGATGCAATCGTCGGCGAGATGAGCGACTCGCCCTGTGCGGCGGCGCGGATGCCGGCGATGAGCTCCTGGATGGACGAGTCCTTGAGCAGGTAGCCACACGCACCGGCCAGGATGGCGTCGATCACGTCGTTGTCCTGGTCGGAGATGGTCAGCATCACGACACGTGTCAGCGGCGCAATGCTCGAAATGTGCCGGGTCGCCTCGACCCCGCCCATGCCCGGCATGTTCAGGTCCATGACCACGACGTCCGGAGCGACCTCGCGCACGATGTTCAGCGCTTCCTGGCCGGCGGACGCTTCGCCGATGATCTGTACGCCCTCGTCCTCGAGCAGGTTCCGCAGCCCGCTTCGGAAGAGGTCGTGGTCGTCGACGATCAGCACGCGGACGTCGGCCAGCGCCTGCTCGTCCGCTCTGACGGATTCAGTCATGACTGGGCGTTCTCCCCTCGCAGCGGGGGAAAGTCTAGTGAAGCGTGACCGTGATCGTGCGACGGCCCCAGGCCATCGCGTCCGCAAGTGTCGGGAACCAAAGGTCGATCGTATTGCCCTGGACGGCTGTCCCCGTGTCGGCGGCCACTCCTTCGCCGTAACCCGGAATCGTCAGGCGTGTCCCGAGCGGAATGACTCCGGGGTCGACGGCAACGACACCGAACCCGACCGGAAGACCGGTGGCAGTGTGACCCGGCAGCGAGTAGCCCGTTGCGGTCACCGTCAAGGTCCGTGGGCCCTGCACACTGGGGACGGCGACGACCGTGGGTCGTCCCGCGTCGCTCTTGGCTTGGGCCGCCTCTGCGCGCTTGACGACATGCCGCGAGCGGTTGGCCAGGGCGGCGATCTGGTGAGTGGTGAAGCGCCGCTGATTGGCGAGCGAGCGCAGGTAGGCGATCCGCTGGGCCCGCGCGCTGGAGAGTGCCGCCGCCGTGTCGGTCGCCTGGGCCTCGAGTGCCTGCACCTCCCTGACCTGCGCTGCGAGCTCGAGCGCCAGGTCCCGGAGCCTGGCGCGTCCGTCCTTGGCGTCAACGGCTGCCTGGGCTCCCTGGCGCGCGCTGCGGTCGAGCTCATCCAGCCGGGTGACAGCGTCGTCGAGCGAGGAGGCCCCGAGCAGGATCGCGATGGGGTTCGGCTCCCCCTCCTCGTAGAGGGTGCGCAGGCGGTCGCCCAGCAGCCGCTGCGAGGCCCTCAGCGTCCCCTCCACGACTGCGATCTCACGCCTGACCTGCTCCTGCTCCGCGCGCAGAGCGGCCGCGCGCCCGCGAAGAAGGGCGAGATCGCCCCGGGCTTGGGCCAGGCGGGAATCGAGCGAATAGAGGCCGAGCAGGGCCTGCTCGGAGCGGGCGGCGAGCTTCGTCTGGCGATGTTTCAGCACCGTCTTCGAGGCCTCATGCGGCCGGCCGGCCCCGAGGGCGCCCGGGAGGAACGCGCCGAAGCCGAGCACGGCTACGAGCCCGAGCCCGAGCCCAAGGCGTCTCTCCCGTCGCCAAGGCAAGGGCCGGGACATTACCAAGAGGCCACTTTGTGCGGGTCGTATACATGTTCAAAATCATCATTTTTCGGCCTGGAAAGCTGTTGCAGATATCCGAAGTCGTTGCTAGGGTGCCGCACTTGTGACGTACCGGCCCCCTCCGGTGCGCTCGTCGACCCCGATCTTCCGAGCTATTGGCTAGCGGCAGGAGACGACAGGCGCAGGCGTTCCTTTTCGGTTTAGCCGTGCTTTTGCTTGCGGCGGCCGGGGCAAATGCAGACCCCGGCTCGGTCGCGGCGAAGCAGGCGCAGGCCCAGCGTGTGCTCGCACAGATCCAGCAGATCGACAACAGTCTCGGCGCGGCGGTCGAGGCCTACAACCTCGCCAACGTGCGTCTCCACAAGATCGAGACCAACCAGCGTGAGAACCGTCGTCAACTCAAGCTCACGCAGGCAAGCCTGAAGGTTGCGCAGGACTCGCTCGCCGCCCGGCTCGTCAGCGCGTACACGTCGAGCGAGGACAACTCGACGTTGTCGGTTGTGCTCGGTTCGACCAGCTTCGAGGATCTGCTGAACAGGATCGAGGCCGTCAACTCGACGTCGCAGCAGGACGCGAGCATCGTCCAGCAGGTCACCTCGTTCAAGGCGGCCGTCCAGCGACAGCGGGCGGCGCTGAAGCGGGCGCACAGCGAGCAGCAGGGCATCGTGGCCGAGAAGGCCGCGCAGAAGCGGCACATCGAGTCTCAGCTCGCGTCGCGTCGGCAGCTGTTGTCGTCGATCAAGGGCGAGATCGCCCGGATCAAGACAGCCGAGGCTACGCAGCAGCGACAGCTGGCGGCCGCCGCGCAGGCGCGCCTCGCGGGCGCGCAACCCGTGGCGGCGGCCGGGGTGGGCATCTCGGCGTCGACTCCCGAGGGATCGACCGTCGCACCTCCGAACGTTCACGGCGGCGTCGTCGGGATCGCGATGCAGTACCTCGGCGTGCCATATGTCTGGGGTGGCTCGAGCCCGCGAGGCTTCGATTGCTCCGGCCTCGTTTCCTACGTGTTCGCCCAGATCGGCGTCTCGCTGCCACACAGCTCCTACGCGCAGTTTGGGATGGGCACTCCCGTCTCGATCGGTCAGCTGCAACCCGGCGACCTCGTCTTCTTCAGCGGCGCGAGCCACGTCGGGATCTACATCGGCGGCGGACAGTTCATCCACGCTCCGCACACCGGCGACGTGGTGAAGATCTCCTCGCTGAGCGGCTACTACTCGTCGAACTTCGCCGGCGGCCGCCGGATCTAAGTCACCACTCGGCGCAGCGACAGCCACAACACGGCGGCGACGGCTACCGGTAGCAGCCACCAGGCCGGCACGGAAGTGGTCGCGACGAGCGCCGTCAGTCCCAGGCCGATCGCAACCCCGACGGCAACGCGCCAGTCGTCCCCGACCAGAAAGTTCCACCAGAACTGTGCGAACCGCTTCATGCCGGCGCCAGTCTCAGCCTCCGCCGCCGCAACGCGCTGACGTAGCCGAGGGAGATCAGGAGGACGAACGCGAGCACCGCGGGCAGCGCGGCATCCTCGCCGGGCCAGTCGACGCCGGCGCCTTCGGCGCCCCAGAAGATTCCGAACGTCGTGAGCATCACGCCGACGACGAACGCCAACGTGTTCTCCGGAACCCGGCTCAACGGCCCGCGCACGAAGACACCGGCGATCACGACGAGCACGACCGCCACGACAGCGCCGACGACGGCGAGCGGGATGTTCCCCTGGGTCGTGCCGAAGGTCAGGACGATGAAGGCGACCTCGAGCCCTTCGAGCAGGACTCCCTTGAACGAGATGGTGAACGCGTACCAATCCAAGCCGGCACGTTCCTCACGCGGAGCTGTCCGAGCCGCGGCGCTTTCACGCTCGAAGACCGCGTCCTCGTCGCGCACGGCGCGCCAGCCGCTCGCGCGCAGAATCGCCTTCCGTAGCCATTGCAGCCCGAAGACGAGCAGCAGCGCGCCCACGACGAGCCGCAGTACCTCGATCGGAATCACCGTCAGGGCAGGCCCGAGTGCCGCGACGATGGCCGCCAGCACAATCCCGGCAGCTGCTGCGCCCGTCAACGTCGAGCGCCAGCCCCGCGTCAGGCCCATCGCCAGGACGATGGTCAGAGCCTCGACGGTTTCGACCGCGCTCGCGAGGAACGCGGACAAGACGAGGAAGACGTCGGTCAGGAGTAGAGCCCTTCGATCTCGGCGGCGAAGTGCTCTTGGCAGACGCGGCGCTTCAGCTTGAGCGTCGGCGTGATCTCTCCCTCGTCGGCGCTGAAGTCGCGCGGAAGGATGGCGAATCGCTTGATCTGCTCGAAGCGCGACAGATCGCGATTCACCTCGTCGACGGCGCGCTGTACCTCGGCGTCAGCGTCTTCCTTCGGCGCGCCGTCGACGAGCGTGATCAGCGCAGCGACGTAGGGCCGCCGGTCTCCGACCACGAGTGCCTGCGAGATGATCGGATGCGTCTTGAGGGCGTTCTCCAGATTCTGAGGCGCGACGTTTTTCCCACCGGCGGTAACGAGGAGGTCTTTCTTGCGGTCAGTGATGCTCAGGAAGCCGTCTGCGTCGATCGAGCCGACGTCGCCGGAGCGAAGCCAGCCGTCCCCCGGCAGGACCTCGTGCGTGGCCTCGTCATCGTGGAAGTACCCAGCAAAGATGGTGTCGGTCTTGATCAGAATCTCGCCGTCGTCGGCGATGCGAAGCTCGACCCCGGGCATTGCCGGACCGACGGTGCCGAAGCGGAAGTCCGAGGGGCGGTTCACCGTCGCAGCGGTTGTGCACTCGGTGAGGCCGTAACCCTCGAGGATGAGGATGTCGAGGGCGTGGAAGAGCTCGATGATCTCCTTCGCGAGCGGTGCGCCGCCCGAGATGCAGATGCGGATGCGGCCGCCCAGTCGATCCTTGACCTTCTTGTACACGAGGCGATCCGCGACCTTGTGCCGCACGGCCAGCCCGGGCGGAAGAGGCTTCCCCTGCTGGCGCAAGCCGCTCGCCTCCCGCCCGACGCCTAACGCCCACTCGATCAGCTTTCGCTTCAGCCCGGTTGTCTCGGCGAATCTGGTTGTGACCGTCGTGTACACCTTCTCGTAGACGCGCGGCACGCTCGGGAACACGGTCGGCCGCACATGCGGCAGCGCCTCGGCGACGGCGTACGGGTCCGGACAGAACGCGAGCGTGTAGCCGGCGTGCGGACTGTGCAGGTGCATCAGGCGGCCGAAGTTGTGCGCGAGGGGGAGGTAGAGAAGCATCGTGTCGTCGCTGACGGCGAAGTCGTCGATCCCACTGCATTTGTTGGACATCTCGTAGTAGTTGCGGTGCGTGATCATGCAGGCCTTCGGTGGGCCGGTCGTGCCGGAGGTGTAGATGTAGGTGAAGAGGTCCTCTTCGTCGATGGCTGCGGCGGCCTCGTGGACGGCGTTGGGGCTCTCCGCCGCATGTGCGCGTCCTCTTGCGCGCAGGTCGGCGAGGTCGGCGAAGGTCAACACGTGCCGCAGCTCGACTCCGTGCACCTTCGCCCGCTGCTCGTCGTCCTCGCAGAGGACGCCGACCGCCTCTGAGTGGCGGAGCACGTAGGCAGCGTCCTTCGCCGAGCTGTTCATGTATACCGGCGCGCCCACTGCCCCGATGAGGCCGAGCGCGAAGTCGAAGAGCGCCCATTCCAGCGTCGTGGAGGCCAGGATCGCGAACGCGTCGCCCTTGCGGATTCCGAGGGCCAGCAGGCCGTGAGCGAGCTCGTCGACGGTGCGGGCGGCTTCGTCCCAGGAGACCTCGCGCCACTCCCGGCCGTCCTCCACGAGATAGGCCGGGCCGGGCCAGCGACGCTCGACGGCATCCAGCCAGAGACGTGCGATCGTGCGGGTCGGCCGGAGTGGCTGCGCCCCCTCTGCCTGGGCTCTCGTCTCGACTGCCACCGAGACGAAGCTTAGTTAGCGCTCGCAGTGCGGTTCCCGCACGAGGAAGAGGCGGGGCTGCCGCAACGGATTGTGGAGTTGTCCAACTTCACGCCTCGACGCCGCCGGCTCAGGCTGCACCTACTGGGCCAACCACTGAGCCAAAGGAGACACCACGATGATCCGGATTGGGCAAACGATCGAGAACCCCGTGACGGGGTGAGCGCCTGATCTTTCACCAGACGTCGCGGGACACGGACGGGGAGTACGTCCTCGTCGAGGCCGTTCTTCAGCCGAATGCCGTGGTCGCATGGCACACGTCCATCCCTACGAGTCGGAGCGTTTCGAGGTGCTCGACGGCAAGGTCGGGTTCAAGGTTGGCCGCAAGACGATCGAGGCTGGCGCGGGCGAGGTGGTCGCAGTCGAGCCTGGAAAGGCGCACAAGTTCTACAACCCCGGCGACGCCGAGGCCCGCTTCCTCTGGGAGATCAGCCCCGCGCCCGAGTTCGAGCAGCTGATCGGGACGATGTTCGGTCTCGCAGCCGACGGCAGGACTTCGAAGAAGGGCATGCCGAACGCGTTGAGGCTGGCGGTCATCGCCAGGCATCACTTTGACGACGTCCGCCTGCCCGTCATCCCCCACATCCTGCAGCGCGCGGCACTGGCCATGGGCGCGCCCGTCGGGAGGGCTCTGGGCTACCGGCCCGTGTACGAGCCCGCCGGCGAGGCCGAGGCGGCCGTCGCGTAGCAGAGCCCAGAGAAGGAAACCCGGCAACTGGAGGCGAATGGGGCCGGTCCCGCACTAGAATCCAAAGGGAGCGGCCCCATGCGCACCATCTGGAACGGATCAATCAGCTTCGGCCTGGTCAACATCCCCGTTGGCCTGGCTCTCGCCACGACTCCGAAGGCGAAGCAGTCGGACGTCAGCTTCCGCACGCTTCACCGGGAGTGCAAGACGCCGATCCGCCAGAAGCGCTGGTGCCCGACCCACGAGCGTGAGGTCGGCCCGGACGAGATCGTCAAGGGCTGGGAGGTGGCGAAGGGCGAGTTCGTCATCATCGAGGACGCGGACCTGGAGGCGATCACCCAGCACGACGACTCTCGCTCCATCGACATCACGCGGTTCGTCCCGCTCGACGAGGTCGATCCCGTCTATCTCGACCGGACGTACTACCTCGCACCGGCGCAGGCCCCGGCGCAGCGCCGCCCCTATGTCCTCCTGCTCGAGGCGATGAGGCAGGCGGAGATGGGGGCCATCGGCCGCTTCGTCCTGCGCGGGGCGGAGTACTTCGCCCTCATCCGCCCGAAGGGCGACGCCCTCGTGCTCGAGACCCTTTTCCTCGCCGAGGACGTCCGCTCGCAGGCCGAGATCGACGAGGCCGTCGCCGGCACCGAGGTGAAGGAAGCAGAGCTCAAGCTTGCGCAGCAGGTGATGGACAGCCTCGTGGGCGATTTCGACCCGTCGGAGCTCGTGAGCCAGTACCGCAGCGATCTCCGCCAGATGCTCGAGGCGAAGCTCGAGGGGCAGGAGATCTCCAAGCCGGAGCCGGTTCCCGAGGCGCCCGTCGTCGACCTGATGGAAGCGCTGAAGCGCAGCGTCGCGGAGGCGAAGCAGCGGAAGCCCGCCCCGGACTCGACGACGAAAGCCGCCCCGAAGAGCGGCTCCCGGGCGCGCCGTGCACCGGCACGCAAGTCTGCCTAGTCGTCGCGCTTACCTAGTGCTTCTGCAACGCACCTAGCGCCTCGAGCTGCGCCTGGAACAGCGTCTTGTCGATCTTGCCCTGATAGATCGGCACACCCTCTTCGACGCACACTCGGATGACCTCCTGGCGATCGATACCGAGCTCCTTGGACAGCTCTTCGGGCGTGAGGTGGTTTGCCATCGACGCTCCTCTCCTTCTGGCACGAAAAAACCCGCCGGCGCGAATGCGCTCAGCGGGCTAGAACGAGCCTCCAGATGTCAGTGCCGGATTCAACGGGCCGGCCCTCCCAATCCATTCATCGGACTAAGGATAATCGGCCCTCGTGACGTACGCAAAGCTCGCCGGCCTCGAGGAGCGAACGGCCGAGATCAAGGGCGTCCACCTGCGCTATTTCGTCGGAGGAACCGGGCCGCCGCTCGTACTCGTCCACGGGCTGGGCGGGGCCGCCTCGAACTGGACCGAGCTGGCGCCGCTGCTCGCGAAACGGCACCGCCTGCTGGTGCCGGACCTCCCGGGTCACGGCGGCTCGTCGGCCTTGCCGGCGGTCTCCGGGCTCGAGCCGTACGCCGACCGGGTCGCCCTCGTCGCCGAGCGCGAGGAGATGCTGCCCGCACCGGTGGTGGGCCACTCGCTCGGCGGCATGGTGGTCTTGCGTCTCGCGCTTCGTCGGCCTCACGACGTGACGGCGATCGTGCTTGCCGGTGCCGCGGGTCTCAGCATCGGCAACGTCCTCGGTCGGCAGCTCCTGTCGCTCTTCACGGCGGTTCGGCCGGGCCGGATTGCGGCGCGATATCGCAGCCTGGTCGCGCGTTCTGACCGCCTTCGGAGGCTCGTCTTCGGATTCGTCTCGGTCGCGGATCCGGTCGCGCTCACGAACGAGGCTGTCGAAGGCTTTCTCGCCGCGCAGCTGCTGCACACCGACGTCGACGGGGCGTGGCAGGCACTGCGCCTCGACGATCCGCGTCAGGAGCTCGAAGCGATTCGTTGTCCCGTGCTCGTCCTGTGGGGGGCCGAGGACGTGCAGCTTCCGCTCGATGATGCCTTCGAGTACACGCGCCGGTTGCGCGCGCAGCTGCGGGTCATTCCTGGATGCGGGCACCTCCTGATCGGCGAGCGTCCGGAGGCCTGCGAGCACGCAATCGAGGACTTTCTATGCAACGGCCGCCTCGAAGGGCACCACCTCTCGTCCTGACTGAGCCGGGCCGGAGAGGAACTCGACCCGGTAGGCGACGACCTCGACCGCGCTGCGCTTCTGGCCTTCGTTCTCCCACGTGCGGTATCTGAGGCGACCCTCGACGCCGATCTTCCTGCCCTTGGCTAGATAGTCGGCGCAGAGCTGGGCTTGCCGATCCCAGACGATGATCTGGAAGAAGTCGGTGTCGGCATCCTTCCCGTTCCGGTCGACTGCGAGCCTGAACGTGGCCCGCCGCTTGTCCTCTGCGAACTCGCGAACCTCGACGTCGCTCGCCAGATTGCCGATCAGGATGACGCTGTTCATTGGTTGCTAGCCTCCGTTGTCGATAGAGGCAACATAGCCGGGTCCGTGAGACCGATCTGTGCCGGAAGCGGCTACTCTGTGTGCCGCCCCGGGGTGTGGCGCAGCCTGGTAGCGCGCTCCGTTCGGGTCGGAGAGGTCCCCAGTTCAAATCTGGGCACCCCGATCGCAGGGCCTCGCCTGTCGGGGCCCTGTTCTTGTTTTCGTGTGAGTCGGGCGTGTCGGTTGGTCGTTCCGACGGGCGCAGAGCGAAGCTCGTGCGCCCTGATTGTCGGCGCCGCAAGCGGCGCCTCGGCGGGTCGGAGAGGTCGCCAGTTCAAATCTGGGCACCCCGATAGAAGAAGGGCGCTTTCGCGAGGCCCTTTGTTCGAGCCGCGAGCGTGGTCATTTCCGACGGACGCACGAGCAAGCTCGTGCGTCCTGGATTTCGGCGCCGCAGGCGGCGCCTTGGCGGGTCGGAGAGGTCCCCAGTTCAAATCTGGGCACCCCGATAGGAAGGTGGAGGGCCTCGCTTTCGCGAGGCCCTTTTGTTCGAGCCGCGAGCGTGGTCATTTCCGACGGACGCACGAGCAAGCTCGTGCGTCCTGGATGTCGGCGCCGCAGGCGGCGCCTTGGCGGGTCGGAGAGGTCGCCAGTTCAAATCTGGGCACCCCGATAGGAAGGTGGAGGGCCTCGCTTTCGCGAGGCCCTCTTAGTTCGAGCCGCGTCGTTTCTACGCCGCGGCGGCCGCCTGGACGCGCGTGCGGCGGCGCGTCGTCGCGACGGTCAGAGCCGAGACGGCGGCGGCGACGACAGCCACGCCGACCGCCCACCAGACGCCGCTGATGTTGTCGTCCCAGCCGATCGCGCGGTCGATCGAGAACCGGCCGGGGCCGGTCGCGGCCACGACGATCGCGACGCTCGCGAGCAACAGCGGGAACTCGAACCCGCCGTTCGTGTTGAAGAAGCCCTTCGACCAGTGGACGACCGCGATCGCGGTGAACATGACGACCGTCATGCCGAGCGCCGCGAGCGGCGTCAGGAAACCGAGCGCGAAGAGCACGCCGCCGGTCTCACCCAGCCCGGCGAGGACGGCCAGCGCCAGCGGCGGGCGGAAACCCAAGTTCTCGAAGAACCCGGCCGTGCCGCGAACGCCGTGGCCGCCGAACCATCCGAACAGCTTCTGCGCGCCGTGGGCGGAGATGGTCAGACCGCCGACGAGCCGTAACAGCAGGAGCCCGTAGCTCATGCTCCCTCCTTACTTTCGTTTTTGAAGCTTTAGAGAGTGTTCCTACCGCGTGGTTCCCTCGGCAAACCCGGTTACTCCACGGAACGGATGCGCCGGTCGCTCAGGCCGAGCGCGAACAGCCCCGCACAGGCCGCCGAGCTGACCGCGATCAGCGTGCCCGGCGCGGCGAGCCCCGAGAGCGCGGCCCAGATCCCGAGGCCCGCCGGCAGCAGGCCGAGCGAGCCGAACCAGTCCATGCTGATGACGCGCGAGAGCATCTGCTGCGGGACGCGCTGCATGAGCATCGTGTCCCAGAGCGTGATCGCGAAGCCGATGCAGAACCCGCGGCCGATCTGCAGCAGCGCGGCGCCGCCGTACCACGGCGACAACCCGATCAGCGCGCCGAACACGCTGTTCACGACGAACAGGGTGTAGATGAGCACGCCGCGGCGGCGGTTCGGGGACGTCTGCCCGAGCACGACGCTGCCGATCACCATCCCGACGCCCTGCAGCGTGAAGAGCAGGCCGTACGCGCCGACGCCGCCGTCCCATGCGTCCTCGACGAGCTTGGGCAGGAGCACCTGGAACGCGGCGTAGCCGACGAGCAGCACGAGGGAGAACGTCCCGATCGTGATCCAGAGCCACGGCACCTTCACGACGTAGCGAAGACCGGTCGTCAGCTCGCGCCGCAGGCCCTCGCTCGGCGCGCGCTCGTACACACGTGGGCGCGCGAACGCGACGAGCGCCGCAGACACGACGAACGACGCCGCGTCGACGGCGAAGATCGCGCTCGAGCCGGCGGCGCCGTAGATCAGCCCCGCAATCGCAGGGCCGACGACGAACGCCGCCTGGCGCGAGATCCCGACGAGCGCGTTCGCCGAGCCGAGGCTCGGGTCGTCGACGAGCAGCGGCAGGATCCCGCCGAACGCCGGCTGAAACAGCCCGCTGCCGAGCCCGTGCAGCGCGACGAATCCGATCAGCACGCCGAACGTGAGGTGACCGCTCGCATCGACGAGCGCGAGCGCGGCGATCACGAGCGCCCGCGCGCCGTCGGATCCGATCAGGAGCAGCTTGCGCGAGTAGCGGTCGGCGAGGACGCCGCCGATCAGCAGCGTCGCGACGAGGCCGATCGCTTCGACCATCAGCACGATCCCGAGGGAGCTGGCCTTGCCGGTCAGCGAGAACGCACGCCAGCCGAGCGCGACGACGAAGGCCGCGTCGCCGATCTGGGAGACCGTCTGGCCCGCCCAGAGCAGCCGGAAGTCGCGGTGCCGAAGCGCTTCGAGGACGCGGAGGCGCGGCGGGACGCTCACCGGCGCGAGGCTATCCTGCGCCTATGCCGGATCGAATCCGTGTCGCCTGCGTCCAGATGACGAGTCGCACCGACAAGGCTGCGAACCTTGAAACGGCGGAACGGCTCGTCGCGCAAGCTGCCGCGACCGGCGCCGACGTCGTCGTCCTGCCCGAGAAGTGGAACGGCATCGGCGACGCGGCGTACTACCACGAGACCGCCGAGCCGCTCGAAGGCGCGTCCGTCACCGCGATGTCGCGCTGGGCGCGCATGCACGGCGTCACGCTCGTCGGCGGCTCGATCGTCGAACTGCGCGAGGGCCGCGAGAAGCGCTCCAACACGAGCCTCGTCTTCGACTCCGACGGCGAGATCGTCGCGACGTACCGCAAGATCCACCTCTTTGACGTCGAGGTCGGCGGCGTCGTGTACCGCGAGTCGGAGTCGGAGGAGCCGGGCGAGGAGGCCGTCGTCGTGGAGGCGGAGGACTGGATCGTCGGGCTGTCGGTCTGCTACGACGTGCGCTTCCCCGAGCTCTACCGCATCCTCGCGCTGGAGGGCGCGCAACTCGTCACGGTTCCGGCGCATTTCACCACGCCGACCGGCAAGGACCACTGGCACGTTCTGTTACGCGCGCGCGCGATCGAGAACCAGCTGTATGTCGCTGCGGCCGCCCAGACGGGCGAGACGCTGCCGGGCAAGCCTGCCTACGGGCGGTCGCTGATCGCCGACCCGTGGGGCGTGGTGCTCGCACAGGCGCCGGACGAGGAGACCGTCATCTCCGCGGAGCTCGACCGCACGCACCTCGAGCGCATCCGCGCGAAGCTGCCGTCGCTCGCGAACCGGCAGGCGAACGCGTATCGCTGGCCGACTCCGGTCGCACCGGGTTGACCGAGCTCCGCGCCGTCCTCTTCGACGTCGACTTCACGCTCTGCCGCCCCGGGCCGGAGCTCTCGCCTGAGCGCTACGCGCGCATCGCGTCGCGTCACGGCATTGCGCTGGACGTGTCCCGTTACGACGATGCGCGCGAAGCGGCCGCCCTGAACCTCAAGCGCCACCCCGAGCTTCTGCACGACGACACGATCTGGCACCACTTCACCGAAGAGATCTTCGTCGGCATGGGCGGGCCCCAGGAGATCGCGTCCGACTGCGCCACCGAGATCGAGCAGGGCTGGGAGGTGTCCGAGAACTTCGAGCTGTTCGAGGACGCGTTGGCCGTGCTAGACGAGCTGCGCGCGGCGCAGCTCCGCCTCGGGCTCGTCTCGAACGGCATCCGCGACCTGCGCGAGTTCGTCGCGCACCACCACCTCGACGTCGACGCGATCGTCGGCTCGCGCGCGCACGGCTACGTGAAGCCACATCCGACGATCTTCCAGGCGGCGCTGCAGCAGCTCGGTGTCGAGCCCACTCAGGCGGTGATGGTCGGCGACTCGCTCGAGGAGGACGTCGAGGGCGCCCGCGCGCTGGGCATGCGCGCGATCCTGCTCGACCGCGACGATCGCCACCCAGAGATCGAGGAGCGCCTGACGGACCTGTACGGGTTGCCCGCTGCACTCGGGCTGCCCCGTCCGACCTACTAGCATCGCGGCATGCCCGCGTGGCTGATCTGGGCGCTTGCGGCGGTGGTGCTCGCAGTCGGGGAGATCCTCACGCCAGGGATGTTCTTCCTCGGCCCGGTGGCGCTCGCCGCAGTCGTCGCCGGAGTCGCGGCCGCGGTCGGGCTCGGGGTCATCGTCCAGCTGCTCGTGTTCATCGCCGGGTCGCTCGCGAGCCTGCTCCTCCTCAGGCCGATCGCCCGCCGGCATCTGCGCATGCCCGCGGCGATCCGGACCGGAGCCGCCGCGCTCGAGGGGGCGAAGGCGGTCGTCGTGCAGCGCGTCGACGCGAACGGCGGCCGCGTCCGCATCGGCGGGGAGGAGTGGTCGGCGCGCGCCTACATGGAAGACCAGGTGCTCGAGCCGGGCGCACGGGTCGAAGTTGTCAAGATCGAGGGCGCCACGGCGCTCGTCTACGAATAAGGCACCGCTTGCGGTGCCGACCTCAGGATCGGAGGCTATGCCTCCGATCCGTCTGAAATGAACGACCGACACGCTAGAACTTGGTAGAACCGATCTAAGGAGCGAAAATGGTGGCCGGTCTCATCGTCTTGCTCGTTGTCGCGGCGCTCGTCCTCCTGACGCTGGCGCGCACGATTCGCATCGTCCCGCAGGCGCGCGCCGGCGTCGTCGAACGCCTCGGCCGTTATTCGAGGACACTCACGCCCGGCCTGACGCTCGTCGTCCCGTTCGTCGACCGGATCCGCGACATGATCGACCTCCGCGAGCAGGTCGTCTCGTTCGACCCGCAGCCGGTCATCACGGAGGACAACCTGGTCGTCAGCATCGACACGGTCATCTACTTCCAGGTGACCGATCCGAAGGCGGCGACCTACGAGATCGCCAACTACATTCAGGGCATCGAGCAGCTGACGGTGACGACCCTGCGCAACGTGATCGGCGGCATGGAGCTGGAAGAGACGCTCACGTCGCGCGACCAGATCAACGGCCAGCTGCGCGGCGTACTGGACGAGGCGACCGGCAAATGGGGGATCCGGGTCAACCGCGTCGAGCTGAAGGCGGTCGACCCGCCGGCGACGATCAAGGACTCGATGGAGAAGCAGATGCGCGCCGAGCGCGACAAGCGGGCCGCGATCCTCAACGCCGAGGGGGTCAAGCAGTCGCAGATCCTGACCGCCGAGGGCGAGAAGCAGAGCGCCATCCTGCGGGCCGAGGGGCAGAAGCAGGCGGCGATCCTCGGCGCGGAGGGTCAGGCGAAGGCGATCGACACCGTCTTCCACGCGATTCACGAGGGAAACCCGGACCCGAAGCTGCTCGCGTATCAGTACCTCCAGGTGCTCCCGCAGATCGCGCAGGGGGAGTCGAACAAGGTCTGGATCATCCCCAGCGAGGTGACGCAGGCGCTCGGGCAGCTCGCCTCAGCGCTGCCCGGCGGGCAGAACGAGGCCTAGCCGCCGAGCCGACTGACGTCGAGCACCTGGCTCGCGTCGGGCGGCCGGACGTCGACCTTGATGCCGAACGCGTAGAGATCCTCGGTCATCGACATCGTGAACGCGCCGCCCGTCGGCGTGTTGTACGACATGTCGATCTTGAGGCGGCGAACGCGGCCCGCGTTGTCGATCCACGCCTCGGCGGGGTACGAGCTGACGCCGGTCAGCTTGCGGACGGTGTCGAACGTCTCGCGCAGCTCCTTGTGCTCCTTTGCGAGCCGCGCCAGGTCGACGTTGAACGTGTAGTGGGTCGTGAACACGCCGCGCACGCGGTCGTAGCCGATCGGGTGCGCGTCGGTCGACGCGGTGAGCATCGCAAGCGAGCGCGACGGGTCGGCCTGCGTGGAGTTCATGATCGCCTCGAGGTCGATCCCTTCCTTCTTCGCGGCCTTGCCGACGTCGACCTTGATCCACCGGTCGCCGGCGACGCGCGCGAACAGCGGCGAGCGCATGTACACGACGAAGCCGCGGCGGCCGTCCATGATCATCTGCATCGTCGGGTCGACGGCGCCCAGCTGCGCCTGCGCGTCCTGGGGGAGCTGGAAGCGCATGTTGAGCGCCCCGGAGCGCGTGCGGCCGTCGAACACGCCCGCTCCGCTGAAGGCCATTCCGCCCACGCCGTCGACGTCCATCGTCGCCGTGAACGCGACGCGCGACGACTCGGACTGCGCCGTCTTCGTCGCAGCGCTCGCGACGGGATCGAAGGAGAGCGTGTCGCCGCCGCAAGCGGCGAGCGCGGTGGCAGACGCGGCGAGGCACAGCAGCGACAGGCTGCGCTTGAGGCTCATGTGGTGAAAATCGTCGTCCGCTTTGCCCGCAGCTATCCCTCGAACGAGGCACGCGCCTCGGCGAGCGTGGCGACAGGCCCTGCCATCACGTCCTCGCCGTCGAAGAGCGCGACCCACTCGGCGAGTGGGCGCGCCCGGAAGACGTCCGCGAGCTCGGCGGCGAGCGCCTCCTGGTCCTCCTCGTACTGACGGTCGATCAGGTCCTCCCGGGCGATGACCTCGCACAAGCGCCGCCAGAACCTGGGCTCGACCGGTGTGATCGTGACGTGCCGTGCGTCCGCGGTCGCGTAGATGCCGTAGCAGGCGAGCGCTCCGGTCAGCGTCCGCTCGGGCTCGCCGTGGAGCCGGTGCGCGGCAAGACGGTGCGCGTTGTGCGTCATCGAGACCTCGATGTGTCGTCCAAGGCCGGTGCGCTCGCGCTCGAGCAGCGCCGCGAGGATCTCGACCACGGCGTAGAGCGCGCCGCCCGCGAGGTCGGCGATCTGCACCGGCGGCATCGCGGGAGCCGTATCGGCGAGCAGGCCTGCCCAGCCCTGGTAGTTGAGGTCGTGCCCCGCACGCAGGTCGTCCGGCCCGAAGCCGGTGATCGAGCAGTACACGACCGACTCGGGAACGTCGCCCGCGCCGATGCCGAGACGTTGGGCCACGCCCGGCCGGAATCCCACCAGCACGACATCGGCCTGAGCGCACATCGTGCGCCCGAGCTCGGGGTCACGGACGAGGTCCCAGACGACCGATTCCTTGCCCGCGTTCAGCGCCTCGTGCCAGCCGGGCTCGACGTCGCGCATCGGATCTCCGCCCGGCGCCTCGACGCGGACGACGCGCGCACCGCGTTCCAGCAGCTCGCGGCTGGCGAACGGGCCGGGAAGGTAGCGCGTGAAATCCGCGACGAGGATCCCGGCAAGAGGCTCCACTATGCTCCGTACATTGACTGACCGGTCAACAGGTCACGAGGACAAACGGCGGCTCATCCTCGATGCCGCCGTGCGCGTGTTCGCGCGGAAGGGCTACCACACCTCGCGTGTGGGGGACATCGCCGAGGAGGCCGGCGTCGCGCACGGGCTGCTGTACCACTACTTCCGGTCGAAGGAGGAGCTGCTCGAGACGATCTTCCGCGAGACGTGGCGTGACGTGCTCGACGCGGTGCGCTCGGTCGAGGAGACGGACGAGACCGCGCGCGAGCGGCTCGCGGGCGTCGCGAAGATCCTGCTGCGGGCGTGGCGCCGCGACCCCGACCTCGTGCGCGTGCTCGTGCGCGAGGTGACACGCGGCTCGCACCTACAGCGGCGCATAGACGAGATCGACCAGGCCTTCGCCGGGCTCGAGCGGATCATCGCGCGCGGACAGGAGGAGGGCGAGTTCCGTCCCGACGTCGACCCCCGCATGGTCAGCTATGTGTTCTACGGTGCACTGGAGGAAATCCTGACGGGGTGGGTCCTCGGCCAGCTCGAGGACGGCGACGAGCAGATCGCGGCTGCCGAGCAGACGGTCATCGAGGTCGTTTGCGGCGGCTTGACCCCCGATCGCGAGGCGGCGCCGCTCTAGCTTCGTGGCGCAGCTGACTGCTCAGGCGACGGCGCGCACGCCGCCCGTTCGCACCTCGCTGTTCTGGACGCTCGGCCTTGGCGCATTCGGGCTCGCGTTCTCGATCACGACGACGGCCGCGTACCTGCCGCCGCTGCTCGACCGGTTCACCGACTCCGGCACGCTGATCGGGCTCGTGCTCGGCGCGGAAGGCGTCTTCGCGCTCGCGCTGTCGCCGGTGATCGGGCCGTGGAGCGACACGTTCCACACCCCGCTCGGACGCAGGCGTCCGTTCATGCTCGCCGCGCTCGGCCCGATCGGCTTCTGCCTCTTGCTGATGCCGTTCATGCCGAACCTGTGGACGACGACGCTGATCGTGCTCGCGTTCTTCTTCGCGTACTACGTCTACGAGCCGCCCTACCGCGGCCTCTATCCGGACCTGCTGCCGCCGTCGACCTACGGCCGCGCGCAGGGGATCCAGCACGTGCTGCGCGGCATCGCCCTGGGTGCCGCGCTGGTCGGCGGCGGGTTCCTGCTCAAGGCATGGCATGCCGCGCCGTTCGTGCTCGCGGCGTTCGTGACGGCGGCGGCGTGCGGCGCCTGCATCTTCTGGGTGCGGGAGGATGGCGGCCACGGCCGCGTCTTCGAGGGCGTCGGCGCGTATTTCAAGCGCAGCTGGTCCATCCTCGTCGAGGAGGCAGAGGTGCGGCGTTTCCTCATCGCGAACGCGGCGTGGGAGGGGACGTTCGCCGCCGCGCGGACGTTCGTCGTCCTCTACATCATCGAGGGCCTGCACGAGACAAAGGCGATCTCCTCAGCGGTACTCGGCGCCGTCGCGACGGGCTACGTGATCGCGGCGCTCGTCGCGGGACGGCTCGGCGATCGCTTCGGGATCGCGCGCGTGATCTTCTTCGCGTCGTTCGTGTACGGCGGCGGCTTCATGGTCGCGGGCCTCGCGACCACGTGGCACAACTGGTACTTCGGGCTGATCGTCCCGGTGTCGATTGCCGGCGGCACCGTGATGACGCTTGCCTGGGGGCTGCTGTTCAAGCTGATGCCCGCCGAGCACCGGGGCGCGATCTCGGGGCTGGCGACGACGACGAAGGGTCTGGGCCTGCTGCTCGGCGCTCCTGTCGCGGGCGCGGCGATCGACCTCGCGCGTCCGTTCCTGAGCGCGACGTCGGGCTACCAGGTGCTCTGGATCGTGTGCGGGATTCCGATCCTCGCGGCGATCCCGCTCGTGGCGCGCATGATGCGCGTCGAGCCGAGCGGCAAGGTCGAGGCGACGGTCGGCTGATGGGTCTCTGGGGGCGGCTGCGTGACCTCCAGCTGGTCGTCGAGGAGGTGCGGACCGAGCGGCGCGCGGTAGAGGTCTCGTCCGAGTTCACGCGCGTGACGACGCTCGTCGTGCTGGGTGGGCGCGGACAGGAAGGCCGCGGCGAGGACGTCACGTACACCGCGGAGGATCACGACTGGTTCCCTTCACTCGAGCCGGCGGGCGCGACGACCCTTGCTGAGCTCTCGCGCGCGTTGGACGGGCTGGCGCTGTTCGCGGGCGACCCGCAGATGGCGGCGTCGCGCGACTACCGGCGCTGGGCGTTCGAGAGCGCCGCGCTCGACCTGGCGCTTCGGCAGGCGGGAATGTCCCTCGGCGAGGCGGTCGAGCGCGAGCAGAGGCCCGTCCGCTTCGTCGTATCCACGCGCGGCGACGCGTTCGCATTGTTGGCCGTCGCGCCCGAGCTGGAGCTGAAGCTCGATCCCGAGCCGGAGTGGGACAGGTCGTTCATGGAACGCCTCGCGGCGACGGGGCGCGTGCGCGTGCTCGACCTCAAGGCGTACTACCGCGGGACGGTCGTTGACGTCGAGCCCGATCCCGAGCTCTACGCCCGCGTCGTCGAGCTTTTCCCCGACGTCGTGATCGAGGACGCGTCCCTGGACGGCGAGTGCGGCGAGGTGCTGCGCGGGCACGAGAAGCGGCTGAGCTTCGACGCGCCGATCCACTCCGCCGCCGACGTGCGCGCGCTGCCGGTGGAGCCGGGGTGGATGAACATCAAGCCGTCGCGGTTCGGGACGGTCGAACGCCTACTCGAGTGCATCGAGCACTGCGACGAGAACGGGATTCGCCTCTACGGCGGCGGACAGTTCGAGCTCGACGTGGGACGCCGTCAGATCCAGACGCTCGCCTCGGTCTTCTATCCCGACGGCCCGAACGACGTGGCGCCGAGCGAGTACAACGCCGGTGGCCCGCGCAGCGGCCTCCCGCAGAGCCCACTCCCACCACCGAGCGGTATTGGGTTCTAGGGACGTGTCTTAGGGACAGTCCCTAAGACACGTCCCATTCCGCGTCTAGCGTGTCGTTGCGCGCGTCGCTACGTTCGCGACGTGCCGCGCGTCGCCCGCAGCAAGCTCCCTGACGGGTTCTTCCATGTCACGGCGCGCGGTGTCGCGCGCAACACGATCTTCCGTGACGAGCTCGATTACGCTGACTTCAAGCGGCACCTCACGCGTGTGTGCGAGGCGTACGGATGGACGCTGCATGCCTA
>JBKOWS010000057.1:0-49936 GCA_046724565.1 Actinomycetota bacterium
CGCGGCTGCCGGAGCCGGCCCTCGCGCGTCCACTCCGCGAAGCCGATCTGGGCGACTAGCTCCGGGCGCGTCCAGTGCGTTCCGCGCGGAATCGGTCGAGCGTCGACGAATGGCGACTCAGGCCTCTCCAGGGCACGCAGACGCAGGCCGAGCTGGCGCAGGGTCGCTGCGCTGTAGCCGGTGCCGACCTTTCCGGCGTAACGCAGCCGACCCTTCTCGTAGTAACCGACGAGCAGTGAACCGAAGTCGGTCCGGCTGCCGGCGGGATCGGTGTAGCCCCCGATCACCAGCTCCTGCTCCGACGTGCACTTCAGCTTCAGCCACTGCCGCGAGCGTCCCTCGCCATACGGCGCGTCGGCTTGTTTGGCGATCAACCCCTCCCAGCCGGCCCGGCAGGCCTGGGCAAACCGGCGTTGCGAGTCGCCGCGCCACGCTTCGCTCAGCTGCAACCCGGTCCTCGGCCGCACCGTCCTCGTTAGCCGGGCACGCCGCTCGAGCAGCGGCCGGCCCCTGAGGTCCTCGCCGTCGAGCTCGAGCAGATCGAAGACGCAGTAAACGACTGGGAACGCTGCGACCAACTCCTTGGAGGGCGCGGTCACCCCAAGGCGCTGCTGCAAGCGGCCGAACGACGTCTGCTCCGCCTCGAACGCCACCACCTCGCCGTCCAACAACAAATCTCCGGGGCGCTGCGACGCGACCGCGGCACGCACCTCTGGATAGGTACCCGTAAGCTCCTTCCCCGTGCGCGACTCGAGTCGCACCGCGTCACCGGCCTTGCGTGCGACGCACCGCTCGCCGTCGAACTTCCGCTCCAACAACCAGTCGTCGCCGAAATCGCGACGCGCGCTCAGGGTCGCCAACATCAGCCCGATCGGCACGCGAACATCATCCCTAATACCCAACCGGCGATCGTGCACCGTGTAGTTGTGGTCGGCGGCGGCTTTGGCGGGCTCCAGGCCGTCCTGAAGTTCCGCCGGGCCCCGGTCGAGGTGACGCTCGTCGATCGGCGCAACTTCCACCTCTTCCAACCGCTCACCTACCAGGTCGCGACCGGGGCGCTCTCTCCCGGCGAGATCGCCTATCCGCTCCGGGCAATCTTCAAGCGGTACCGGAACGTCAGCGTCCTGATGGCCGAGGTCGCCGACTTCGATCTGCAGGCGCGAGAGGTGCATCTTCGCTCGGTCGCTGGTATTCCAGCGCCTGCCGTCCTCCCGTACGACACGGTCATCGTCGCCGGTGGCTCGAACTACTCGTATTTCGGCCACGACGACTGGCGCAAGCACGCCGGCGAGGTGAAGTCCCTCGAGAGCGCGCTCGTCGTCCGCAGCCGCCTGCTCAGTGCGTTCGAGGCCGCCGAGGTCGAGCAGGAGCCAGATCGGCGTGCCGCCTGGCTCACCTTCGTCGTCGTCGGCGGGGGCCCGACCGGCGTGGAAATGGCCGGCCAGATCGGCGAGCTCGCCCGCGACACCCTGCGCCATGACTTCCGGACGATCGATCCGCGCACGGCTCGCATCCTGCTCGTCGAGGCTCTGGATCGGGTGCTCACGACGTTCCCGCAGTCGCTCTCAGCCAAAGCTGCGCGATCGCTGGAGAAGCTCGGCGTGACCGTCCTCACTAGCCGAACGGTGGTCGGCGTCGACGGCGAGAGCGTGACGATCGACGCCGGGAGCGGCGAGGCCGACCGAGTCCCAACCCGCACGGTCATTTGGGCGGCTGGGGTCACGGCCTCCAGCCTCGGAGCAAGGCTGGCCGAGCTCACGGGCGCCGAGAGCGACCGCGCCGGCCGTGTGACGGTCGATGCAGATCTGACGCTGCCCGGTCATCCGGAAGTCTTCGCACTCGGCGACATGGTCCGCGTTCGCCGGCCGGACGGCGCCACCGAGGTTCTCCCGGGCGTGGCTCCGGTGGCCATGCAGCAGGGCCGCTACGCCGCCAAGGTCGTCCTAGCCCGGCTGCGCTCTCGCGAGACTCGGCCGTTCCGTTACCGCGATAAGGGCAATCTCGCGACGATTGGTCGCGCGGCCGCGGTCGCCGACCTAAAAGGGCTGAAACTCAGTGGTTTCGTCGCTTGGGTCGTGTGGCTCACTGTCCACCTTTTTTACCTCGTCGGCGGCCAAAACCGCATCCTTGTCTTTATCCGCTGGTCCGTCAGCTTCTTAACTCGCGGCCGCGGCGCACGACTGATTACCGGAGAGGGAGCGGAAACCGTCTCGACCACCCCGGAGTAAATCCCGCCCGGTCGCCGTCACGCAATGCGAGCCGGCTGGAAGCTTCAGCGCACGGTCGGCGTTCAGGACGTCGATGCTCGCGTTCCGTGTAACCGCGGAGGCACCACACCTAGCGATGGTCGAGGTCGCCGACCCGGCGCCCCTGCCGCACGAGGCGCTCATCCGGGTACGTGCGTTCTCCCTCAATCGGGGCGAGGTACTCGACCTTGCCGATGGCGAGGAGGGGGCACCCGTTGGGTGGGATGTCGCGGGCGTGGTCGACCGATCGGCAGCTGATGGAAGCGGCCCGCCGGCAGGCGAGCGAGTCGTCGGCATCGTCAGGCGAGGAGCGTGGGCCGAGCTCGTCGCGGCGCCGACGTCGCAACTGGCAGTCATTCCCGCGACGGTGTCCGATGCTCATGCGGCCACGCTGCCGACAGCGGGCCTAACGGCGCTGCGCTCCCTGGAGCTCGGCGGATTCCTGGTAGCGAAGCGAGTCCTCGTCACCGGCGCCTCAGGAGGCGTTGGCCGGTATGCAGTGCAGCTTGCGGCGCTCGCCGGCGCGTACGTGACCGCACTCGTACACGACGTCGAGAGGAACCGCGTCTCGTTGCAGCGTCTCGGCGCGCCCCGAGTCGTCGACGACATCACAGGCGAATTCGACGTGGTCATCGATGCGGTAGGCGGATCGACGTTCGCCGCCGCGATCGAACACATTGCGCCGCGAGGCTTGATTGTCAATCTCGCCACCGGCAGCCCGGACGAGGTGGTCTCCTTCCGCGCCACGCGCTTCGATCGTGCGCCCGGTGCCCGGATCTACACGCTCAATCTCATCGACGAACTGCCTCACATGAGTGTCGCGAGCGATCTCTCCCGGCTCGTCCGCTTGCTGGAGCAAAAAAAGCTGGTCGCTCAGGTTGAGCTCGAGGCGCCGTGGCGGGACGTGGGCCGCGCGATCGACGACCTGCTGACAGGCAGGATCTCCGGCAAGGCGGTACTCCATGTCGAGCGATCTTCCGCGAACGTCGCTCGCCGCGCCGCGCGGTAATCGCAGCCCACGGCGAGGTCTCCCGCGGCTCATTGTGACGAGAACCGATTACCGGACCTTCCGCGGCGGCTCGACGCGGAGATGATCCCAGATCGCAGCCTTCCCGGACCACTTGCCATCCCAGAAGACGGGGATCGCGTAGCGAATAGCGTCCGCGTTGCGGGCGCGAACCTCGACCGAGATCTCGTATGTGCCGGGCTCGAGAATGTCGTGTCCCCCCACGGGCCTCGGGCTGAGGTCGAGTTGGAGTGGCACCGCCTCAGACCATCTTCGCGCGATCTCGCTGTCGTCTCGGGCAGGCAAGTCGACGTGCAGAAGGTCGATGTGTCGCTCGGAGCCGGGATGCACGGAAGCCATTGTCCGAGTCGGGCTGGACCCTGACCACGTCAACGGCAGGCCGATCGGCTGTGCTTCGGACATCGTCTCCTCCGAACCCGCCACCTGCCGAAGCTCGGTCACCATCACGACTACATCATCGGCCGTGTCTTTTCCCACTCGATTCGCCGCTCGCAACCGAACATAGCCCGCGTCGAACCCCTCGGCTGTCGCAACGATGACCTGATCGTTTCCGCTCTTGTCAAAGCGAAGATCCAACTTTGGTCGACGCCGCGGTGTGACGAAAAAATCTCGGAACAATGCATAGAGGACGGCTCCAATCGTGCCGATTGCCACGGCGACTGTGGCCCACGTGTCGACAGCGGAGCCGACGATGGGATCGAGCTGATCAAGTAGCAAGACGATGTGCAGCATCGCACGGGCCCCGCGCCGCGAGCGATGCAGACGCCGGTAAGCCATCGATGTTGCTCGGCGACAGCTTCGGCCAGCCGGGCTAGGTGTAGCTCGCCCTACGGCGACGCCAGTACCGCAGATGGCGTCTCCTCGGGCAGGACGTCGCCTTGCTCCTGCGTCGCCATCTCCTGTTGCTTGGCGACGCGAAGGTCGAAGTAGAGATACGTCGTCGCGATCGCAGCGTAGGGAAGCACGATCGCGTAGATGACGCTCGACACGATGTTGACGAAGTCGAACGACGCGCTCGTGACGAAGAGGAGCACGGTTCCGAAGAGCGGGCCGAGAAGGAGCGCGATGACGGTGATGAAGAGAATCAGCGACGCCACCCGCCACCAGCTTCCTCGGACCAGCTGAGCGCTTCGATGGAGCCCTGTCACCCCCGACGTATCTTCCAGGACGAGGACCTGGGCAAGGAACGACCAACGCACGACCAGCAAGACGGCCAGCAAAACCCCGATCGCGGTGAAGCTGACGATCGTGAGGGCAACGGCGACAATCAACACCGTAGCCAGGAGCGAGCCCAGCTTTGGCAGAGTCTTGCGGTAGGCCCTCAAGGCGGTGATGTGCCGGGCGGCGTCGATCTCGACCATCGCGATCGCACTCGCGCTTTGGATCACGGCGAGACCGAAGACGGTGAAGACGATGCCGAGCAAGAGGGCGAGAGAGTCGACCACCGCGTTCGTACTGCCGGCCGAGTCCACCAGGCCGTTCAGGCCTCCAACTCTGAAGAGTAAATACTGGAGTCCAAAGATGACCGCACCAAGCGGAAAGAACAGCAGGCCGATGCCGAGGAAGAGGCGCAGGTGGCCGAAGTACATCCGTCGTGCGGCGGTGACGATCGAGCCCCACGGTCGTCGGCGCGCGAGCCGAAGCGGTGCCGACGGCTGCCAGCGCGTTCGCGATGTAAGCCAGAGAATGATCCCGAGGATCACCGCGAACGCGATCAGCACCGGTGACGGATTGCCGACGAGAGAGGTAAGTAGCGTGGAGGCGCCGGCCACGGCGCCGCAGAAGAAGTCGGTTGCCGTCGAGCCGAACGATCCCGCGGGAACCGTGAAGCTCTTGTCGCGCCATTCGTTGTTCGCCCAGGCGATCGGCTCGGTCCACTGGAGCTTGGTTGCCGGCCCGGTCGGGCCGTTGTAGAAGCCCTCATGCTCTTCGCCCCAGTGGCCCTCGAAACCCAGCCATGGATAGGCAGGTAGGTAGGCAGCTTTCCGTGTCGGGATCACCGAGACGTCCGGCCGGAGCTCGAGCGACGGACCGGAGGTCTCGTCGCAGCCGACTCCCTGTGCGGCACTACGGCCGAGGTGAAGCGCGGAGGTGTAGTAGTTCGCGTGAGACCCCAGTGCCGGATAGACGACCGGATGCGTCCCGTGGACGATCTGCAGCTTCGAATCGCCCCAGCTCGCGCTCTCCGCGCCCTCGTGTTGGCTGAAGCCGACCAGCGCAGGCTTGACCTTCAGCGCTTGACCTGCGGTTGAGGCGTCGAAGTTGAGCTGGATCATCTCCCAGTCGCCTTCGTGCTTGTCGTTGAAGTCGTTGAAGACGTAGAAGAACCAGTACTGCAGCGCGATCTGCGTTGGGAAAGCAGGATCGGTGACCACGCGCGCGTATGTTCGGGGGGCAGCGCCTTGGTTCACGCGGTGCGACCATTCGTCGTACGCACAGCCCGGCGCCACAGCGTGTCCCGGGAAGTCAAGGTGATAGCCGAACAATCCGACGGCAAGATCCGTCGCGGTCGGCCCGACCTTGATGATGTTGCTCCTGTCCCAGGGCCCCCGCAGTGCAACGTCTGGATTTCCGAGCACCAGGTTCACGTCGGTCGGTCGATAGGGCTCGCCGTGATGGCACGGCTCGTCCTGCCGGACGAGGCGAACCACCGGGGCGTATCGGTGCGCCAACACCGTCTCCGCGTCAGCCGCACGGCCCTCGGCCGGGAGCACGACGGCCACGGCGAGTACGGCAACCAACGTGATTGCGCTACGCGTGATGCCGTACTTCTACGGTCCGAGCGCTGCAGGTCCTTCGTCTGGCCAGGGTGATACGCGCCAAGCACCAGGCCCGACCGAACCAGCTCCGGCGTCTTCAGGCGGTCGGCTTGTAGGCCTTGAGCATCGTGCCGCGGGCGCCAGAACTTCTGCCCCTTGCGCCGCGTGTCCTCGAGCTTCGAGCGCAAGCGCGCGTAGGTCTCGACCAGCTGACCGGGTTCGATCCACTCGAATAGGGTGTCGCTCTAGGAACTTGGCGTACCGCTGGCTCGAACAACCGCCCGAGTGGTTGCGGTGCGTGGCGCTGAGCTACCCGCGGTCGCGCGATTCATTGCGAACGTCGCACCCGACGTGTTGATCGAAGTTCCGAACGGCCGGCACGCGTTCGACGTCCTCGACGACTCCGACGAGTCACGCAACGCGATCGAAGAGGCGCTCCGAGCGTCAGCAGCGCGGCCTGACGGAGTCATTCCCCGGTTCCGCTCAGAAGTCGCCGAAAGCCGGGGTACTGACCCGCCTTCCCGACGGTGACGAGCGTGTCGCCCCGTTCAATCGTGTCCGTCGGTTGTGCGCCCGTTACCGGTTCGGGCTGGCGAAGGATGGCGATCACCGTGATCCCGGCCTTCGCCCGGAATGCAGACTCGGCAAGCGTCTTGCCGATCCAAGGGCTGTCGTCGGGGACTGGGATCCATTCGATCTGGAGCTCGCCGAGCGCCATCTCGAGGTCCTCGACGATCTGCGGACGCTCGTACGCGCCGCCTATCACGGCTCCGAGCTGGCGTGCCTCGTCGTCGTCGAGAGTGATGACCGAGCTCGGCTCCTCGTCTTCTGCACGCCGGAAGAAGTAGAGCTCGCGTTTGCCGTCGTTGTGAAGGATGATCGCAAGGCGGCCGCCGGCGTCGAGCCGCAGCGTGAACTTCGAGCCGATCCCCGGCAGACGTGTCTCTTGAAGATCGACTGGCATCGTCAGGCTTCCAGCGCAAGTCTAGGCGCGCGAAAAAGACGGCGGCCGATCGCCTTCGACTCCTTCATCAGCGCCACACCGAGCGTTGCGGTGATCAGGACATAGAGTCCGGCGAACGCGACGAGCTTCTCCTGCGTCGGTAAGGGAATTTGATCGTTGCCGCTCGCCAGCTGCGCCAGGATGATCGTGAATTCGCCGTGAGCGACCAAGGCGATGCCGGCGTTGAAGCTCTGCCGAGGCGTCAAGCCGCCGCCGATCCCTGCCAGATAGCCGCCGATGACCTTGCCGACCAGGGCAGCCGCGACTGCGGCGGCGAGGATCCAGGCGACGCTGCCGATCCGGCCGACGTCGATCGAGAGACCGAAGACGAAGAAGAAGAGCGCCCCGAAGACGTCGCGGAAGCTGAAGAAGCGTTCCTCGATCTCCGCGCGCACTGACGTTTCCGACAGAACGACGCCGGCCATCAACGCGCCGATCGCCTCGGACAGGCCGACCTCCTTGGCGAGTGCCGCAGAACCGATCAAGAACGCGAATACCGCCAAGAGGAAGAACTCGCGCGGCAGCCAGTCGAGCACGCGATCGATCACCACGCTCAGCCATTTCGAGACTGCAAGCGCAGCGCCGACGAAGGCGATGGCCTTGCCGACAAGCCCAAGCGTCTCGCCGGCCGCGCCACCGCCGCCCGACGCGAACCCGAGGACGAGCCCGATCACCAGATCCTCGGCGACCAAGATCGCCAGCACGAGGTCGGTCTCCTCGTCGGCGAGTCGACGGAAGTCGATCAACCCCTTGACGGTGATGGCGCTCGAGGAGACGTAGATCGCCGCCCCAAGCACGAGCGCGCCGAAGCTGAACCCAAAGGCAACCACGCCCACCGCCAGGCCGAGAGCCCCGTTCAGGAGCAGGTCGATCGCACCGCCCACCAGCGCGTGCCGGCGGCTGCGGACCAGCCGGCCGAGGGTGAACTCCAAACCGAGGAAGAAGAGCAAGAACACCAGCCCGACCTCGGCGAGGAAATGCGTCACCTCCGAGGGGCGGATCAGGCTGAGCGCCCTCGGCTCGTTGGGCCCGAGCAGCAATCCCGCCAGCAGATAGGCGGGAATCGCCGACAGTCCAACCCTGCTTGCGAGCAGCCCCAGCCCTGCGAGCAGGGCGACCGTGATTGACAACTGGGCGAGCGTCATCGGCGGGTGCCCGCAAGCCTAGTGCGGCTCGCGGCGCGGCCCCGCCGACGGCGCTACCCTCGGCTCATCTGGTCGATGCAGACGGTGCAGGCGAGGATGAGGGCGTCGTCAGCATCCGGCGTGACTTCGATGCCGTACGTGTCCCGCATCCGGAACCAGCGCTTCGAGACTTCGGCCACCTTGTCGCCGTCACGCTTGAACTGGTACTCGTGATCCACGACGTTGCCCTTCGCCTCGAGGTCTGGTCCGCCTTCGACCTCGATCGAATAGCGGTCACGAAGAGGAGTGACGAGCGCCTTCTTGATTGTCGCAACTGTCTTGCCGTTCCGCTCGACCTGCATCTTGTCGCGGACGCTCAACTTCTTCTCCTGGATCGTGAACAGCTCCTCGCCGGCCGGACTTTCGAGCACGAACGTGTCGCGCAGACGGAGCGCCTTCCCGTTCACCTTGAACGCCTTCTCCCCCGCTTCGTTCTCGATCCAGAAGTCGTCTCCGATCGAGAACAGCTTCTCGCGCATCGTGTAGCGAGTTCCCTCTGTACCGCGGCTCCGAAGTCGGCCCACCTCTTCACCTCCCGGTCTCTCGGACAGTCGAGGCGGATCGTGCCCGAGGCACGCGGTCCCTACCTCACCCAATCCGGATGACGAACTGCATGGGCCGAGGGAAGGCCGCCGGCTTCTAGACTTCCCAGCTCGCCTACGGACCGTCGGGAGAAAGGGCGTCATGCCGGCGAGGGCCAAGAAGAAAGCTACGGCCGTCGAAAAGAAGAAGCTCCAGCGGCAGCTGCACAGCCGGGTCGACGCGCTCGAGCGCGAACGTGAGTTCATCCGGACCGTGGTGAACAGCACGCCGGCCCTCTTCTGCGTCCTCGATAAGGACCTTCGCATCGTGCGCTACAACAACGCGCTCGAGGACCTTTCCGGTTTTGCCGGAGAAGCGAGTGCAAGAGGTGAGCTCTTCCACGAGGCGTTCGTGGCCCCGGGTGAGTCCGCGGACGTCAAGCGGCGCCTCCTGAATCAGGACGACGGGGTCGAGCACGAGAGTGCCTTTCGGCGAGCCGACGGATCGGATGCGATCGTGGCGTGGATCAAGCGGCGGGTAACGGACTCGGAAGGTCGTCCCTGCATCTTCTTCTCCGGCATCGACGTGACAGCCCGCCGGCGGGAGCAGCAGCAACTTCGCGCCTCCCGGGCGCGGATCGTGCAGGCGGCCGATGCCGCGCGCTACCGGATCGAACGCGATCTCCACGATGGCGCGCAGCAGCGTCTCGTGAGCCTCTCGCTCGCCCTCCGCCTTGCCCGCAAGGCATTGAAGGACGGCCGAGTCTCGGCGGCAGCGAAGCAACTGGGGACGATCGAGCGCGAGCTCGACCAGGCGCTGGAGGAGCTACGAGACCTGGCGCGCGGCATCCACCCGACCATCCTCACGGATCGCGGGCTACCGGATGCGCTCGAGACTCTCGCCGTCCGCTCACGAGTTCCCGTCGAGATCGAACAGGCTCCGCAGGAGAGGCTGAGCCCACAGGTCGAAGCTGCTGTCTACTACGTCGTCGCCGAGGCACTGACCAACGTCGCGAAGTACGCCGACGCCCGAGTGGCCAGCGTTCGCATCACTCGCGAAGGCCGACATGTCCTGGCTGAAATCGAAGACGACGGCGTCGGCGGAGCGGACGCAGCGAACGGCTCCGGCCTCCGCGGTCTCGCCGACCGAGTCGAAGCACTCGACGGCAAGCTGTCGATCGAGAGCCCGAAAGGCGGACCGACCTTTCTGCGCGCAAGGATCCCCGTTTAGCGTTCGAAGGGATTGATCCGTTAGGTCGCAGGCTCCGCTTTGGGCATGCGCGCCTGCGACGAAGATCCGCAACGAGCTGAGCCTTGGCGGCTCCGGCTCAGGCCGCCCGCAGTCCGGCTGCTCCCTCGAGCCGAAGACCCTTGTGGACCGCGCGGTCGAGAGCCTGATCGACGAGCTCGATCGTGTCCTCAAGGAGCTCGTCGCGCGGCGGCAGAGCGCCGATCGTCCGAACGGCCTGTAGCGACTTGTGGACCAGGGACAACTGATCGAACGTGAGCTCTAGGTGACAGGCTGCCTTCATGCGTCGAGCGGGGGTCCGACGATGACACTCTGATGAACCCCGCTCAGCGCCGGAGTGCCCTCATCACCGAAGGAGCAGACCGCGACGATGCGCGCCCTCTCCTCCTGCTGGTTTGCGTAGCTGCGCGGGATGCCGCGAGGGACGACGACCGGGGCTCCGGGAAGCGCAACGAAGGCCGCCTCGCCGACCCGGAAGGTGACCCTGCCTTCAAGGACATAGAACGTCTCGTCGAGCGAGACGTGCTCGTAGAGCGGTGGCCCGGTGGTGTTCGCCCCGAGCGCGATCTCGAGGACTGCGAGCGCGGGATCGCCGCGCTCGACGCGTAGACCTACAGCGTCGGCCCTGGAGTCGGTGCTTGGGATCCTTTCGTCCACTCTCTGAACCTACGTCCCGTGAGGATGGCCAGGAGGTGCGGCTCACACCACTTTCTGAGTGCGGCAGACTGGCGAAACGTCCGCGGTCCGCTAGGTCGTTCCCCGCGCGGCCTGTCGCTCGAGCGTGCGTACGCGCGCAGCCAGCTCGGTCAGGAGGCGCCGCGCCATGCTCGGACTCCGCGCGAGCGCGTCCTCGAACGCTCCTCGCCGCAGACTCATCACGTGGAGATCGCTCGTCGCGACGACGCTCGCCGAACGAACGTCTCCGTCGAGAAGGCTCATTTCCCCGAAGTAGTCGCCCGCGGACAGCGTGCGGGCGGCTGGCTTTGCAGCGGCCCTCGCCGTACCGCCGAGGATCACGTAGAAGGAGTCCGGACGGCCCGAGGTCGGGACGACCGTTTCGCCCGCGCTGAACTCTGCAAACTCAGCTCTACGCACGATCCTCCGGAGCTCGCGCTTGCCTACGCCCTGAAAGAGCGACAGCCCTGTCAGGACGTCCACCCATTCCCCGTCCGTCGCACTGTCCCAGTCGGAGTGCACAGCAAGTGGTTCGAGACCAGTCATTTCAATTCTCGCTGTCGTCGATGATCACGCTGCCGGCTCCTCGTCGAATTCTTCGGCGGGGCGGCTCCGCCACGCCGCTCGCACGGCGGGGATGAATTCGAAGTGCGACTCGGCAAGTAGCCATCCGTCGAAGGCGCGGATGTCCGCGGTCGGCCAGGACGAGAGCCGCTTCGTGACCCACTGATCGAAGTCGCGCCCGCGCTCGTCACTGAGCGCGACCGACTCGAACTCGACGTCGTCAACCTCTGGTCGCATCCCTGGCCTCCGAAGAAGTGAGGGCAGTGTCACTGCCGGGCTCTTTGGCCGCAATAGGCTGCACCGGTGGACGCAGGTACGGCTAGCCGTACCTCGCGACTGTCTTTTTCAGCTCGGCTCGATCGTCTTCTCTTCACATGAGACGGAAAGCCGAAACAGTGTGGAAAGCCGTACGGCGCAGCCGTCAGGCAAGTGCGACCATGCGGGCTCGTGACGGGTGTGCCGATTTCCCTGCAAGGCGCGCCGATCCCGCCCGCGCGCATGCTGACCGTGCCCGCAGATCTGCAGGAGCGCGTTCAGCGTCTGCTTCGCGACCCGACCGCAGAGCTGCTCATCTGGTGCGGAGATCCGGTCTGCGCCTACGTCGACGTCCATGGGAATCGACGCGAACTGGAGGCGGAGCGCGCCGATCGAGTCGTGAGCCCGGTCGAGCGGGGCGGCCAGTTCGTGGCAGCGATTCACCACGAGCGGGTGGGCTCAGATGATGCGGGGCTCGTCGAGCAGGTCGCAGCCGCCGTCGGCCTCGAGGTCGAGCGGGACCGGTTCCTGTTCGAGCTCCAACGAAGCGAGCGGCGCAGTCGAGCGCTGCTCGAGGCGATCCCTGACAAGATGTTCCGCGTCCGGCGCGACGGGATCATCCTGGACATCCAGGAGAACCTGGAGCACTCGACCACGCCGACCGACGTGAGCATCGGGTCGAGCGCGTACGACGTGCCCGTCCCGCGTGAAATCGTGGATCGGGCGATGACTGCGGGCCGGCTTGCGCTCGACACCGGCAAACTGCAGACGATCGAGTGGCAGCGCGGAGTCGACGGTGATCTCCGTCACCTGGAAGGACGCTTCATCCCGAGCGGCGACGACGAGTTCATCGCACTCGTCCGAGATGTCACGGAACGCAAACGCCACGAGGTGGAGCAGGAGGCCCTTCATCGCGTTGCCCTCGCCGTCGCTGCCGAGGGGCGTCCCGAGCGGATATTCGACCTCGTGACAGAGGAAGCGGGACGCGTGCTCGAGGCCCATTCGGCGAATCTCCTGCGCTATGACGAGGACGGCGCCGGATCGGTGATCGTCGGTCGCTGGAATGAGCCCGGGGTTTACTCGGGGCCGATCGGTCATCGCTTCCCGATGCAGGACGGCACCCTCGCGCATAGCACCTACACCACCGGCCTCCCCGTCCGGCTCGATCTCGATGACCGCACCGATGCGGATTTCGCGAACTACATGCGCAGGATCGGCGCCAACTCGATCGTGGCTGCACCGATCACGGTGACGGGGCGTATCTGGGGAGTGATGACCGCCCGGCTGACCCCGCCGCACCTGTTCCCGGCGGGCGCGGAGGAGCGGCTCGGGAAGTTCGCGCGCCTCGTTTCCCTCGCTCTCGCGAACGAGGAAGCCCGAGAGCAGCTCGCGGCCTCGCGGTCGCGACTCCTCTCCACGGCAGACGAGGAACGGCGGCGATTGGAGCGCAATCTTCACGACGGCGCGCAACAACGGCTCGTCTCGCTCTCTCTGGCACTCCGGCACGCCCAGAGGAAGCTCGCGTCGGACCCCGAGTCGGCAAACGAGCTGCTCCTCGCCGCGAGCGCCGAGCTCGACGTGGCGCTGGAGGAGCTCCGGGAGCTCGCACGGGGGATTCATCCGGCCGTCCTGACCGAGCGCGGCCTCGAGCCGGCTCTGCAGACACTCGCCGAGCGCTCCACGGTCCCCGTCGACATCGAGGTTCTCGCCGACGGTCGCCTGCCGCCGCGCGTCGAGGCGGCCGCGTACTACCTCGTCTCCGAGTCCCTCACGAACGTGGCGAAGTACGCAGGTGCGTCGTGTGTGCGCGTGCGAGTCGCGCAGGACAGCGGCTCAGCTGTCGTCGAGGTTGCCGACGACGGGATCGGCGGAGCGGATCCGCAACGTGGATCAGGTCTCCGCGGCCTGATGGACCGAGTCGAGGCGCTGGACGGCGAACTCGCCGTCGACAGCCGCCCGGGAGAAGGGACGACCATACGTGCCACGATTCCCAGTTGAACCGGAAGTGAATGACGAAGCGGCGTCAGGAGAGCGCGCGCTCGAGGGCGGCTCGGTCGGTTGGCCCGCCGGGCGCCGTCAGCACGACCTCGACCGGCAGCTCGAGCAGTGGGCGAAGCCCCGCGGCGATCTCGTCTCGTGTCACGCCGTCTCGGAGCCACTCAGCCGGGATCTCGAGACCTCTGCCGAAGTGGTCCCATGGCTCACCCGGCTTCCAGTCCGGGTGCGGTCCCTCCCAGTGCCACAGACCCGGCCGCAACTCGCGCACGGCGCGATGCTACGGGAATCCGGCTACGCGGCCACGCGATGAAGATGGCGACCACCTCGCCACATGAGCAATCAGTCGTCGCTGCCGCTCGAAACGGCGACGAGGATGCGTTCCGTCACCTGGCCGAGAAGTATCGGCCGGAGCTCCTGGCCCACTGCTACCGGATGCTCGGCTCGCTGCACGACGCCGAGGATGCGCTCCAGGAGACGATGTTGCGAGCGTGGCGTGGCCTTCCCCGGTTTGCAGGCCGCAGTTCGCTCCGCACATGGCTCTATCAGATCGCCACGAACGGCTGTCTCGACACGATCGCGGCGCGGCGTCGGCGAATGCTGCCGATCGACCACGGCCCGCCGAGCGACGAGCCCGGTGATCCGGGCACGCCGCTCGTCGAATCGGTGTGGATAGAGCCGTATCCGAGCGAAGTACTCGCGGTGCCCGATGGTTACGCAGGGCCCGAGGCTCGCTACGAGCAGCGTGAAGCTGTCGAGCTCGCCTTCGTTGCAGCGCTGCAACATCTGCCGGCAACACAGCGGGCCGTGCTCCTCCTACGCGACGTGCTCGGCTTCTCGGCCCGAGAGGTGTCCGAATCGCTCGACACGACAGTTGCGTCGGTGAACAGCGCTTTGCAGCGTGCACGCAAGGCGGTCGACCAGCGCCTGCCCGATCAGAGCCAACAGGCGACGCTCCGCATGCTCGGTGACGACCGAATCCGCGAGCTGGTCGAGGCCTACGTAGCCGCTTGGCGGAGGGGTGACGTCGAGGCCCTCCGCGCGCTGCTGGCGAAGGACGCCGTCTTCTCGATGCCGCCGTGGCCGACCTGGTGGCGGGGGCGAGACACGATCGCGGGCTTCGCGAAGGAGGCCGTCGAATCGTGCCCCGAGATGCGCTCGACTCCGACCGGTGCCAGTGGGCAGGTGGCGCTTGCCTCGTACCACCTCGACGGCGAGACCGGGCGGTTTCTACCTGCGACGCTCGACGTGCTCAGGTTCTCGGGATCGGAGATCGCGGAGATCACCGCCTTCGTGACACCGGAGATCTTTCCGCGCTTCGGCCTGCCGGCGGAACTTCCGGCGTAGCTACGAGCTACTCGATGCCGGCTCGTATGTGAGGAGCAGGACGCCCGTGCTCGTCGGTGTGCAGTCGACGAATCGCATCGGCAGTGGCCGCGGAGTCTGGCGAAACAGTCGTTTGCCGGCACCGAGGACCAGAGGGTGGACGAACAGCCGATACTCGTCGATCTGGCCGTTCTCAATCAGCGTCTGCACCAAGACGCCGCTGCCGAGTACCGCGATCGTCCCGTCGCCCCGAGCCTTCAGCGCATCCACCGACTCTCTGACGTCGCCGTCGAGCACCTCGGAGCCGGCCCAGTCGAGGTCGGTCAACGTTTGCGTGACAACGTACTTCGGCGCAGCGTTGAAGTGCGCGGCAATCGGATTGTCGTCCGCCTGGTATGGCCAGTACGCAGCCATCTTCTCGTAGGTCTTTCGGCCGAGGAGGTAAGCGGTGGTGTCCTGCAACCCTTCCACGGCTTTCCGATTCATGACCTCGTCGCCATAGGGCTGGCCCCAACCTCCGTACTCAAAGCCGCCGTCCCTGTCCTCATCCGGTGATCCGAATCCCTGCATGACCCCGTCGAGGGTGACGAACTCGATCACTGCCAGTTTCCGCATGTGGCCTACACCTCCGTGTGCAACCTGGCGATCCGGTCCCGAACTAGATCAGAGCGCCACTTGCGCAGGGTGAGCATACTCAGTATTTTACTGAGTATGGTTATGAGGAAAGGCCGTCCGTGAGCGTCCCCCACGCCCTCCTCGCGCTGCTCAAGGAGGGGCCGAAGTACGGCCTGCGACTGCAGAGCGAGTTCGAGGCCCGGACGGGTGAGGTGTGGCCGCTCAACGTCGGCCAGGTCTACACGACCCTGCAGCGGCTCGAGCGGGACGGGCTCGTCGAGACCGATGTCGACGGCGAGCGGTCGCGGAAGCGATACAGGATCACGTCGGTCGGCGAGCACGAGTTGGCCGACTGGCTTCGCACCCCGCCAGACCTCGTCCCTCCTCCACGCGACGAGCTCGTGATCAAGGTGTTGGTCGCCCTGCAAGTGCCCGGGACAGACATCCACGAGATCCTCCAGGTGCACCGCCGGCACGTGATCGAGGTCATGCAGCGCTACACCCGAATCAAGGCGGCGGCCCCGGAGGACGACGTGCCGCTTGCACTCGTTGCCGATGCGGAGCTGTTCCGCCTCGAAGCGCTCGTGCGCTGGCTCGACGCCGCAGATGTCCGCTTGAGGCAACTGCCCTCGGCTCCAGTAAGTCCACAGGTCTCAACCTCATCAGAACCAAGACCAGAAACAACTCCTGCGACGGAGGTGTCGCAATGACGAACGCACTCGAACTACGACCGAACGCACTCGAACTACGACAGGTATCGAAGAGCTACGGCTCGGGACCGGCGCAAGTGCACGCGCTGAGCGACGTCGACCTCTCGGTCGAGCGAGGCGAGCTCGTTGCCGTCATGGGCCCGAGCGGGTCCGGCAAGAGCACGCTCTTGACGATCGCCGGCAGCCTCGAGGAGGCGAGCAGCGGTCAAGTGCTCGTCGACGGCGTCGATCTCGCGACAGTCTCGCGCTCGGATCGGGCGAAGATGCGACGACGGTCGATCGGCTACGTCTTCCAGGACTTCAACCTTCTCCCGGGGCTGACGGCCCTGGAGAACGTCACGCTGCCCCTCGAGCTCGACGGAGTGCACGCCAAGGCCGCGCGGGCAAGAGGCGTGAAGGCGCTCGAGGAACTCGATGTCGCTTCACGGGGCAATCGGTACCCAGACGACCTTTCGGGCGGCGAGCGCCAGCGGGTCGCGATCGCACGTGCGATCGTCGGCGAGCGCAACCTGCTGCTCGCCGACGAGCCAACGGGTGCGCTCGACTCGGTGAACGGCGAGGGGGTCATGCGCCTGTTGCGGGCTTCCACGCACCGCGGAGTTGCAGGTGTGGTCGTCACCCACGAGGCGCAGCTGGCGTCATGGGCGGACCGCGTGGTCTTCCTGCGCGACGGCCACGTCGTCGACCAGACCGTGGCGCCCCCCGGCCCTGAGTCGCTGCTTGCCGCGAGCGACCGACGATGAGTGCCGTTGCCCACCCGACGGCCCTCGGCGGGCCGAGGAACGGGGGCGTTGCCGCCCGTCGTGCAGTGATCCGGTGGGCCGGGCGCATGTTCCGGCGCGAATGGCGGCAGCAGCTCGTGGTGGTGACGCTTCTCACCGTTGCGGTTGCGGCGGCGATCGGCAGCATCACGATCGTCTACAACACAACCCCCGCGGACAACGCAGAGGTGGGCTCGGGGAATCGTCTGTTGAAATTCGACGGGACCGATCCGCGGAAGCTCGAGGCCGGACTCGCCTCCGCCCGAAGGCATTTCGGAACGATCGATGTCATCGGCCACCGCTCCGTGGCCGTTCCCGGCAGCGTCGAGAAGGTGGATTTCCGAGCGCAGAACCCACACGGCGCCTACGGCAGCGCGCTCATCTCACTCCGCCAAGGCAGCTATCCGACGGAACCCGGCCAGGTCGCCGTCACGGACGGAGTGGCCGAGCTCCTGCGGCTCGACATCGGATCGATCCTCACGCTCGACGGCCATCGACGGACCGTCGTCGGCATAGTCGAGAACCCGCGCAAGCTGAGCGATGAATTCGCTCTCGTCTCGCCCTCGTCCCTAGGTGCGCCGGACTACGCGACCGTTCTGGTCAAGGCGAGCGCCGAATGGGTCGACTCCTTCAGCGATAACAGCGGATCCCTCCGGGAGGTGACGAGACCGCCCAGCAACCAGGCGACGGGGACGTTGGCGATGTTCTCCGTTGCCACCGTTTTCTTGTTCCTCGCCTCGTTCGTCGCGGCGGCAGGTTTCGCAGTCGTAGCGCACCGCCGCTTGCGCCAGCTCGGCATGCTCGCGGCGATCGGCGCCACCCAGAAGCATCTCCGTCTCGTCCTGCTGGCCAACGGCGCCCTCGTCGGGGCGATCGCTGCGCTCTGTGGGACGATCGTCGGCCTCGCGCTCTGGCTCGTCGCCGCCCCGACGCTGGAGTCGGCCACCGACCATCGCATCGATCGGCTCAGCCTGCCGTTGGCGCTGATCATCGTCGCCGCCCTGCTCGCGGTTCTCGCGGCGGCCGCTGCCGCATGGTGGCCTGCGCGAACTGTCGCCCGCCTTCCGGTCATGCTCGCGCTCTCGGGGCGACCGGCCAAGCCCAGGCCCGCGCGTCACTCTGCGATCGTGGCCGTTGCCCTGATCGCGGTCGGCATCGGCTGTCTCGCCCTCTCACACCGCGACAAGCCTCCGTTGATCGTCGCCGGGATCGTTGCAACGATCCTCGGCACGCTGCTTCTGGGCCCGCTCGCGATCCGCGCTTTCTCCGGTTTGGCGGGGCACGTCTCGATCGCGCCGCGGTTGGCACTAAGAGACCTGGTCCGCTATCAGGCCCGTTCAGGAGCGGCGCTTGCGGCGGTCACGCTCGCGCTGGGCATCGCAGCGACGGTCGTCGTCGTGGCGTCGGCCGAGGAGGCGAAGAGAGCGGCCGCCCCGCCCACCCTCTCCGACCGCCAGATCCGGGTGTACCTCGGCCCGAAGGACGCCAGGGAGCTCTCGCCTGTCGACGCGCCTGCTCGGCTCGAGCGCCTGTCCGCGAGCGTCCGAGAGCTCGCCGGCGACCTCAATCGCGCAGGTGTGATTCCGCTCCTCAAAGCAGTCCAGCCGGGCGCACATGCCATGGTCGTTGGCGATACGCGGGTATTCGACTCGGTTGAGGTCACGAGACAGACCGGCAAGTTCTACCGGGTCGAGTCGCAGCTCTACGTCGCCACGCCTGCGGTGCTGAGGTACCTGGGAATCGACCCGGCGACGATCGATCCGAGCGCGGACTTCCTCGCCGACCGCGGCGTCCGGACTGAGGGACTCGTCATCCCGAGCATGACGGACCGGAGGAACATCGCCTTCACACACGTTCAGAGAATCGAGACCGGCCAGCATCTCTTCGGCACGGACAACGCGCAGAAGCCGCCGAACTTCATCACTCTCAACGGTCTTCGCCGGCACGGCTGGAAGCAGATCCCGGCGGGTTGGCTGGTCAACTCGAACCGGCCGCTGACGCACGACCAGATAGCGAAGGCCCGCGAGCGTGCGGCGAAGGCCGGCTTCACGATCGAGGTCCAAAGAAAGGGGACCTCCTTCGCCAGGGTCAGGGCGATCGCAACAGCGGCCGGCGCCTTTCTCGCGCTCGCCATCCTTGCGATGACCGTCGGATTGATCCGCAGCGAGAGCGCCGGCGACCTCCGTACGTTGACCGCCACCGGAGCCACGTCGGGCATTCGCCGCAGGCTCACGGCCACGACCGCCGGCGCACTTGCTCTGCTGGGTGCGCTTCTGGGCGTCGCGGGAGCGTACCTCGTTCTCCTCGCTACTTACCGCGATGACGTTGGCTACCTGAGTGACGTTCCGATTCTCTACCTCGCTCTTGCAGTCGTCGGCGTACCGCTGGCCGCCATCGCAGCAGGGTGGGTCCTCGCCGGCCGCGAGCCGCCTGCCATTGCAAGGACTGCCATCGAGTAGAACACGCGGTTGACTTCCCGACCGACTCAGGGGGCTTGACGATGTCCGACGAACGAGAGCGAGCTGTCCGCGTAGCGGCAACGTCGGCGCTGTTACGAAAGCAGTGGGCCGTGCAGCTCGCCGAGCTCGTCCGAGGCGCGAGCGGCCGCCGTTGGGTTGGGGTCTACGAGGTTAGGTCGACAGGGTTCGTCAATCTCGCCTGGAGCGGACCGACTCCTCTCGACAACGCGGGTCGGGCTCCACGAGCGAGGAAATAGCACGGCGCTGCGTTCGCGCGTCTCTAAGATCGAGGCAGATGAACGATCGCGGCGACGAGGTGATCACCAAGTCGAGCCCCTGGTCGGTCGCGGACACGGTGGCTCGTCTCTCCGCTCTCATTGCGTCCCGCGGGATGAAGGAGTTCGCCGTGATCGATCACAGCGGCGAGGCGGCAGCTCACGGGCTCCTGTTACGCGACACGAAGGTCGTCATCTTCGGGAGCCCAGAGGCAGGGACGCCGGTCATGGCGGCGGTGCCGCTGGCGGCGCTCGACCTTCCGCTGAAGGTGCTCGTCTGGGCTGATGCGGATGGGACGAAGCTGAGCTACACCGCGCCTGCCGCGCTCGCTGCGCGCTACGGACTCGGCGAGGAACTGGCGAGCAGACTCGCCGGGATCGACGCTCTGACGAGCGCCGTCGTAACGGGATGATGCGCTCGCCTAAGCTCCGCGACAAGCGACGCGTTTGCGTAGACGAGCGACGTCACCCGGACGAGGGCCGCATGATGCAGCGAAAGCCGATGTGGCAGGTCGTGGTGTCCACGGACTCCGCCTGTCGAGCGGCAGGCCGATAGCGCAAGCAGTAATTGGGCGCGCAGAGATGCGAGCCGCCTTTGATCACCTTGCGCGCAAACCGCTCCCCGACGTGTGGCTTGTCCGGCGAGCAACAAGCTCGCCCGTTCGGCGGCACTGGTTGCTCGAACCAATCAGCCGTCCACTCCCAGACGTTGCCCGCCGTGTCGTAGAGGCCGAAGCCGTTGGGTGGGAACCGTTCAACGGGCGACGTGCCCTCGTAGCCATCGGTGCACAGGTTCTGCCACGGGAACTCGCCCTGCCAGGTGTTGGCCATCATCCGCCCCTTCGGGGCGAACTCGTCTCCCCAGGTGAAGACCGCGCCGTCCAGGCTCCCGCGCGCGGCGTACTCCCACTCAGCTTCAGTGGGGAGTGATTTCCCGGCCCAGTCGGCATAGGCGGCCGCGTCTTCGTACCCGATATGCGTGACTGGATGGAGTTCGCGGGCCCCGACATTGCTGCCCGGACCCTCGGGATGGCGCCAGTCGGCTCCGGGCGTCCAACTCCACCAGTTGCGGAAGTCCTGCAGGTCGACCGGGTGATCCGTCTTCTGGAACACGAGCGATCCCGGCACGAGCGAATCCGGATCAGCCTCAGGGTAGTCCTCCGGCTGCGGCGCGTGCTCGGCCCACGTGACATGACCCGTTGCCTTCACGAATCGGCGGAAGTCCGCCACCGTCACCGGATGCCGATCTATCCAGAAGCCGTCGACCGACACCTCGCGCACGGGCCGCTCCTCGGGATAGAAGCGTTCCGAGCCCATACGAAATGTGCCGCCAGGCAACTCGACCATGTTCTTCATGGCCGTCGAACTCGTGCGCACGGAGGACATGGTTCAGGACAAGCTCCCGATAGGCGTCACCCACACCGGATGAACTCAGCCTCCATCGTGCCGTTCATCCCCTGCGGACGATGCGAACAGGACGCTTGTCGCTGACCCTGACCGCGATTTCGCCAGCGTCGACGACCGAAGTGGGAGGCGGAGTGGGATGAGCGAGCCGTTCAAAGGGACCATCAACGTCGACATCCGCGACTCGGAGCCCGACTGGGCGCCGTTCGAGCCGCCTAAGGCCCCACCCGGAGCACCGAACGTGGTCTACATCGTGCTCGACGACGTCGGCTTCTCCGCCATGAGCTGCTACGGCGGGCCGATCGAGACGCCCAACATCGACCGGATCGCCGCAAAGGGCGTGCGCTACACGCAGTTCCACACGACGGCGCTCTGCTCCCCCACGCGCTCCTGTCTCCTCAACGGTCGCAACCATACGCGCAACAGCATGGCCTGCATTACCGAAGCAGCGATCGGGTTCCCGAACGCGAGCGGCACGATCCCACCCGAAAACGGAATGCTGTCGGAGATCCTCGGCGAGCGCGGCTGGAACACCTACCTGGTCGGCAAATGGCACCTCTGCCCGACCGACGAGATGAACCTCGCTGCGACTCGCCGCAACTGGCCGACCGGCCGCGGCTTCGAGCGCTGGTACGGGTTCCTCGGAGCCGAGACGAACCAGTGGTATCCGGACCTCGTCTACGACAACCATCCCGTCGCGCAACCGCGCTCGCCCGAGGAGGGTTACCACCTCACCGAGGACCTCACCGACAGGGCGATCGAGTTCATCAAGGACGCGAAGGCGATCGCCCCCGAGAAGCCGTTCTTCCTCTACTACGCACCAGGGGCGTGCCACGCGCCCCACCATGCGCCGAAGGAGTGGATCGACAAGTTCAAGGGGCGCTTCGATGTGGGCTACGAAGCGATCCGCGAGCAGACGCTGGCGCGCCAAAAGGAGCTCGGGATCGTCCCCGAGAACACGGAGCTCCCGCCGATCAATCCCATCGGCACGCCCGACACGCGGACCGGCCCGGACAATCTGCAGTTCCCGGTGATGGACAGCACACTGCCTTGGGACTCGCTCGGGGAGGACGAGAAGCGACTGTTCTGCCGCATGGCCGAGGTGTACGCCGGGTTCCTCGCCCACGCCGACGACCAGATCGGACGTCTGCTCGACTATTTGGAGCAGACCGAGCAGCTGGACAACACGCTGATCCTGATCGTCTCCGACAACGGCGCGAGCGGCGAGGGCGGCCCGACCGGATCCGTCAACGAGATGAAGTTCGCGAACGGCGTCGCTGACGATCTCGCCGAGAATCTCGCGAAGATCGACGACCTCGGCAGTGCAAAGACGTACAACCACTACCCGAACGGCTGGGCGATGGCGTTCAACACGCCGTTCAAGATGTGGAAGCGCTACGAGTTCAACGGGGGCACGAGCGACCCGTTCCTCCTGGCCGCGCCCGGCTCCAAGGGTGCCGAGCTACGCGACCAGTACTGCCACGCGGTCGACCTCGTGCCGACGGTCCTCGACCTGCTAGGCGTCGACCCTCCCGACACGATCAAGGGTCACACGCAAACGGCCTTCGACGGGAGAAGCCTGCGTGCGACGATCGACAACCCCACTGCAGCCTCGCCGAGGAAGACGCAGTTCTACACCATGCTCGGCTCACGGTCGATCTGGCACGACGGCTGGAAAGCGGTCACGAACCACCCGGCGATTGCCAGCTGGGGCCACTACAACGACGACGAATGGGAGCTCTACCACACCGACGTCGACCGCTCAGAGGTCCACAACCTTGCCTCGGAGCACCCTGAGAAGGTGCGCGAGCTCGTCAACCTCTGGTACGCCGAAGCAGGCGCGAACAGCGCGTTCCCGCTCGACGACCGCTCGGCAATCGAGATCCTCAACACTCAGCGCCCCCAGCTCGCCGCACCGCGTTCGCGCTACGTCTACTACCCGGATACGGCTCCCGTGCCCGAATGGCAGGGTGCGGTCGTCCGCGGGCGCTCCTTCGTCGTCGGTGCAGTTGTCGACATCCCTGCGCCCGGTGCAGAGGGAGTGATCTTCGCGCAAGGCTCGCGCTTCGGCGGGCACACGTTGTACGTCAAGGACAACCGGCTGCACTACCTGAACAACTTCCTCGGGAGTGAGGAGCAGTCAGTCGTTGCGACCGAGGATCTACCGACCGGCGAGAAGCTCATCCTCGCGGCCTCATTCGAGAAGACGGGTCAGGCTCCCGATCACACGATCGGAACGCTGACCCTGTACCACGGCGACGAGGCGGTCGGCGAGGGCCAGATCAAGACGCAGCTGGGAGCATTCGCAATCGCAGGCTCTGGGATCTACGTCGGGCGTCACGAAGGTGAGCCGCTCACCGATGACTTTCCCGGCGAGCCCCCGCACCGGTTCACGGGCGGAACGATCGACCGCCTCGGGATCGATGTCAGCGGCGAACCGTTCCTCGACCTCGAGCGTGAAGCGGCCCTGATGTTGATGCGCGAGTAAAGCCCTCGTCTCGAGTGTCGATGTACACCGCACCGGTGAACCATTCACTAGGCCACGCTGCGGTGTCGATCCCGTTCCTCGTGACCTGCATTGATGACCTCCTCCTCCGTTCGCGACCACTTTCCTGCTTCACTCCCATCAGTGCGCGCGATTGTCATGGGTGGAGGTCTGAAATGAGCGAGTGGATGAGGGACGAGCTCGACAGGATCGGGGCCGCAGAAGAGTTGCAGCTCGCGTCTGTACGAGAGGACGGTACCCTGCGAAAACCCGTGACGATTTGGGTCGTCCGCCACGGCGACGGGCTGTACGTCCGCTCCGTGTACGGGCCAACATCGCACTGGTTCCGCGGTGCCCAGGTGCGTCACGAAGGCCACATCCACGCCGGCGGCGTCGAGAAGGATGTTCGTTTCGTCGAGACTGGCGATGACGTCAGCGACGCGGTCGACGAGGCCTACCGTTCGAAGTACCGGCGTTACCCCGCCAGCATCGTCGATCCCATGCTCACTCCGGAAGTACGCACCACGACGCTCGAGCTCGTACCGCGCTAACGACGAAGAGCGGGCACTTCGATCCCGCCGCGTGCTCTCAGCGGATGACGATCCTCCAGTGGCCAACCGGCTGTTCCGGTTCCGTGGCGTTGACGTAGAACCGGTAGCGCCCGGCGGGAAGACGCATCTGGCCGCGGTGGTACTGGGAGCTGATGGTGCCGGCCTTCGCCGGCTCGGCAAGGTAGGTCTGGAAGATCGTGCCGGTGTTCGTCCAGTACATCGTCTTGCCCCTCGAAAGCCGGAAGGGAGCAAGTGCTTCCTGGCCTGACCCGCTGAAGGTGATCGGATTGCCGACCCGCTCCACCCCCGTGCGAATCGTGATCGTCCAGTCGCCGATCGCCCGGACGCTCAGGTCCTGATAGCGGCCCGAGGGGATGTAGGACGTTCCGCGATGCGCCTCAGATGTGACGGCTCCTTCGTTGCAGTACCCGCCAGAGCTGGAGATCTGGAAGAAGGATCCGGAGTTCGTCCAGAACATGGTCGACGGTGCAGTGACCCGGAGATGCGGAAGAACTCTCGGCCCATGACCCTTGAGCTGGATCACTCGAGTCGCATGGGCGGACCCGGTGCTGGAGGCGGCGAGGAGCGTCACCGTCGCGATGCCAAAGGCAACTAGCATGCCTCGGTAACCCAAACGGCGCCCAGCGCGACGGATCTCTCGCACAGCTCTACCTCCAGCCAGGATCTCCGCACCCGACCCTACTCCTATGGAAACCGCAATGGATGACGCCGGCCAGGCTGAAAGCCCCATCCACGTCGATACGCTCACGGACGGTGGCCAGGCGTCGATCGACGTCGCGCGCAAGATCGCCACATTTCTCAACCCGGCGCGTGAGACGCTCGAGCTTGCGCTCTACGACGTCCGACTGGACGACGACACCGAGAAGATCGTCGAGGACGCACTCGTCGCCGCGCACGAGCGCGGCGTGCACGTTCGCCTGATCTACAACCTCGACGAGACCGACAAGCGTCCGCCGGTGCCGCCGCCGCCGATGACGAAGCCCGACCTGATCGAGTCGCTCCCGTTCGAGACCGCGGCCGTCCCCGGCTGGCCCGACTTGATGCACCACAAGTACGTCATCCGCGATCGCGACGCTGTCTGGACCGGTTCGACCAACTGGACCGACGATTCGTGGACGCGGGAGGAGAACGTCATCGCCGTGGTCGAGTCGCCCGCCCTGGCAATCCGTTTCCAGGACGACTTCGCGCAGCTTTGGAGGACGCGTGAGGTGCAGAAGAGCGGCAGGGTCGATTCGTCACCGGTGGACGTCGGCGGTGTCCCGGTGCGGCCCTGGTTCTCCCCGAAGCGCGGGGAGAAGCTCGCGCAGCGGATCGCGACCAGCATCGGGGCGGCGGAGCGCCGCGTGCGTGTGGCCTCGCCCGTGATCACCTCTGGCCCGATCCTCGGCACGCTGGCCGAAGTGGCGGCCGACGGCCATGTCGATCTGGCCGGGGTCGTCGATGCGACACAGATCGAGGAGGTGCTGGAGCAGTGGCGGCGGAGCGGAAACGTCGCATGGAAAGGCGCGTCGCTTCGCTTCCTGCTGGAGCGTTCGAGCTTCTCCGGAAAGACTTCGACGCCGTACGCGCCGGGCGTCGTCCACGACTACATGCACGCGAAGGTGACCGTCGCCGACGACACGGTGTTCATCGGCAGCTTCAACCTCTCGCACTCAGGTGAGCAGAACGCGGAGAACGTCCTCGAGATCGAGGATTCGCAGCTCGCCGACCGCATGGCCGAGTTCGTAGACTTTGTGCGTGCGCGGTACGCGGCGCTAACGCTTGACTAGCTCGCGGGGGTTCGGCAACGGCGTCAGCAGCGGCTCGACGCGCTCGCGCAGGTGCTCGTAGTTCGGCGGAAGCGACAGCTTTTCGCCGAGTGTCTCGAGCGGCTCGTCGACCGTGAAGCCCGGCCCGATCGTGGCGATCTCGAACAGGACGCCGCTCGGCTCGCGGAAGTAGATCGACTTGAAGTAGAAGCGGTCGATCACCGGCGTCGGATGGGCACCCGAGGCGGCGACCCGCTTCTGCCATTCCTCGTGCTCGGCGGGCGGAGAGGCCCAGGCGACGTGATGGACAGTGCCGGCGCCGGGGATGCCCGGCTCGGCGGGCGCCTCGTCGTACGCGTAATGCGAGCCGCGCTTCGCACCGCGAACCTCCCACTGCGCATCGCCTTCAGGCTCGAACCCGAGCGTTTCCTCGAGGAAGCGCTTGCTCAGACCGGGATCGGCGTAGGCGCGGACGCTGTCGAATCCCTGCAGCGCGAGCTCGGCGGGGATCTCGGGGTGCTCGGCGATCAGCGGCTCGTCGTCGGTCTCGACATGGGCGATCTCGAAAGCGAGTCCCTCCGGATCCTCGAAGCGGAGCCTGTCGCCCTGGCGGTCGACTTGGACGCCCTCGGCGGCGAGTCGATCGGCCCAGAAGTCGAGTGCTTCCTCCGAGCCGACGCGGAAAACGATCGTGTGCACCATGCCGCGTCCCGCCCGGCCGCGCCGTGCCTGAGGGTACTCGAAGAAGGTCAGGTCGCTTCCTGCGCTCCCTTTTTCGTCGGCGTAGAAGAGGTGATAGACCGTCGGGTCGTCCTGGTTCACGGACTTCTTGACCAGCCTGAGCCCGAGGACGCGGACATAGAAGTCGACGTTGCCCGGCGCGTCCGCTGTGATGCAAGTGATGTGGTGGATCCCCTCGAAGAGCATGCGCCTCGGACTGTACCCGGGCAGTCATGATCTACGCGTGAGCCTGACTGCGCGCGTGCGTCCGGCGGCGGCCGAGCCCGAGGGCGCGCTGGTGCTGTTCCACGGGCGCGGGGCGGACGAACACGACTTGTTTCCCCTGCTGGACGCGCTCGATCCGGGGCGACGGTTGGTCGGGGCGACGCCACGGGGGCCGTTGTCACTGCCCCCCGGCGGTGCGCACTGGTACGCCCTGGGCGGCATTGGAACGCCCGAGCCGACGACGTTCCACTCGAGCTACGCGGCGGCGTCCGAGTGGGTTGACGGGTTCGTGCGGGAGGCCGGGCTCGAGTTCGACCGCGTGGTGTTGGGCGGTTTCTCGCAGGGCGGCGTGATGGCGTACGCGCTGAGTCTTGGGAAGGGACGGCCCAGGCCCGCCGGGATCATCGCGCTCAGCTGCTTCATTCCGAGCGTTCCCGGGTTCGAGCTCGACCTGTCACCGCCGCTGCCGCCCGTGGCGATCGGGCACGGCACACTCGATCCGGTCATCGAGGTGGAATGGGGACGGCGCGCGCGCGCGTTGTTGGAGGAAGCCGGTGCGGAGGTCTTGTACCGCGAGACGCCGATGTTCCACCAGATCGACCCGGAGTTCATCCCTGTTCTCGCCGCCTGGCTCGAGCTTCTGGTTCCCCCGCGCGAATGAAGTCCGCGAACCGGCCGCGCGCTTCCGCGGAATTGCGGCGGCCGAAGTAGTCCAGGGTCCAGTCTGAGAGGCGCGGGCCGGTAGTGGTCGGCGTCGTTCCCGCGGTGGCGTGGTAGCTGCTCCAGTTCCACTCGCCCGCCGTGTCGCAGATGCCGGCGCGCACGGGGTTCAGGAGGATGTAGCGCGCGGTCGAAAGGAGATCGCGATCCGTAGTGATGCCACGCGAGAAGAAGCGGCGCTCGAAGACGTGTCCCTCAAAGCCGTGGCGCCAATCGAACCATTGCGCGTAGTTGCTTAGCAGATATTGCATGCCGGCTGAAAGCGTCGGTTCCAGCGTCGTGACGAGCAAATGGTAGTGGTTCGTCATCAGGCAGTACGTGTGCAGCTCCCAGCTGTACTTGTCGGTGACGAGGTCGAGGAGCGAGAGAAACCGGTGTCTGCTGGCAGCGTCGGTGTAGATCGGGAGCTTGCGCACCCCGCGACTGACGAGGTGGTAAATGCCGTCCTCTTCCTGAGCGCGAAGCGGGCGTGGCAAACCATCGCCTCCCTGCGAGACATGTCCTGGGGTCAGACCCAAAGACCCGGCTGGCTGCGGCATGTCGCCGGGATACGGGCGACAGCGTTGCGAATGTACTGCCTACGATGTGACGCAACTGTGTCGAGTTTGGGTCGCATGTTGGTGGCGCCTGCACTCGGCGTGTTCGAACTGGCGGCGACAGGCGCAACGGGACATGCCCTGGTCACCCGGCTCCCCACTTGCGTGACCCGAGCATCGTGCCTCACGGTCGCGACGAACGGGGCCGGCAGCAAAGTCCTGATCTACGTCGGGCTGCGGAACCGCAGCCACCACGCGTGCCTCGTCGGCGTGCGCGCGACGCTCGCGCTCCGTGACGCCGACACACACGCTCGGCTGCACGTCTACGGGAACCCATACTCCGGGGCCGTCCGCAGGTCGCTCAGTCGTGGTAGGAACACCTCTTCACGTCGCAGTGGCAGAACTACTGCGGCCCGAGCAGACCGCTGCTCATCGTCGCATCGTTCGGCAAGCGCCGGGCAGTCGAGCACGCCTATCCGGGCGCCCGGTGCGAGCTACCGGACGTCCCCTCGCAGCTGATCCTCGTCCACCTGCCCGGTTAGCCCACGCCGGCGAGCAGGAAGGCGCGCTGCTCCTTCAGCATCTCGCGTGCGATCACGAGCCGCTGAATCTGGTTCGTGCCCTCGTAGATCTGCGTGATCTTCGCGTCGCGCATCATGCGCTCGAGTGGATACTCGGAGATGTAGCCGTACCCGCCGAGCACCTGCACGGCGTTCGTAGTCACTTCCATGGCAACGTCCGTGCAGTAGAGCTTCGTCATCGCGGACAGCTTGGTCAGCTCGGGCCCGTCGATCCCCTCGTCGACCGCCGCGCCGAACTTGTAGAGCAACCCGCGCGCTGCCTCGCACTTCGTCTCCATATCGGCGAGCATCGCCGCGACGAGCTGGTGCTCGCCGATCGGCTTCCCCATCGTCTCGCGTGTCTTCGCGTACTCGACGGCGAAGTCCGTCGCGCCCTGCGCGAGACCGAGGCCCTGCGCGGCGACTCCCGGACGGGAACGGTCGAGAATCCGCATCGCGATCTTGAATCCGTCCCCCTCTTCGCCGAGGAGGTTGGCGGCTGGGACCCGGCACTCCTCGAGCACGAGCTCCCCCGTGGTCGAGCCCTTGATCCCCATCTTCGGCTCGAGCCGCGCGACCTCGAAGCCCGAGGTGTCCGCTTCGACGAGGAAGGCCGAGATGCCGCTATGCCCGGCCTGCGGATCGGTCTTCGCGAAGACGGTGTAGAGCTGCGCGACGCCGGCGTTCGTGATGAACCGCTTCGACCCGTTCAGGACATATTCGTCGCCCTCGAGCCGCGCGGTCGAACGCATCGCGGCCGAGTCGGAACCAGATCCCGACTCGGTCAGGGCATAGGCACAGAGCCATTCGCCGGACGCGAGCCGAGGGATATACCGCGCCTTCTGCTCCTCGTTCCCGGCGAGCTTCAGGCCGAGCGAGCCGAGCTCCTGCACCGCCAGGATCAGCCCGCTCGTCGCGCACACCTTCGAGATCTCCTCGATCACAACGAGTGAGAGCAACGTCCCGGTTCCGACCCCGCCGTATTCCTCGTCGAAGAACAGCCCGAAGAGATCGTTCTCGCGAAAGAGCTCGACGACGTCCCACGGAAACTCGTGGCTCTCGTCGATCTCGGCTGCGCGAGGCGCGATCCGCTCGCGCGCCAGTTGCCGTACGAGGTCACGGATCTCTCGCTGGTCCTCCGTCAACGACTCGTAGGCCACGCGGGAGAGTGTATTCACGCGTAATTTTCCGACGGTGATCCTCGAGAACGGCCTGATCCGCACCATGGAGCCGACGCTCCCGGTCGTGCGAGCCCTCGCGATCGCGGGCGAGCGGATTGCGGGCGGGGTCGGAACCCACGAAACCGCGCTTGCGAGCCCAGAGCGCATCGACCTCGGCGGCCGGTGCGTGCTCCCGGGCTTCAGCGACTCCCACGTCCACTTCCCGACCTGGGCGCTCGCCCAGCGGCAGATTCGGCTGGAAGGAGCCCTGTCGCTGGAGGAGGTGCTGGAGCGGGTCGCAAAGGCGGCTGCTGACGTCCAGCCGGGCCGGTGGCTGCGCGGAATGGGCTGGCGGAGCGGCGACTGGTCACCGCCTGTCGAGCCGACCAAGGAGGACCTCGACCGGGTCACCGGCGACGTGCCGACCGCGCTGATGGCGCGCGACTACCACTCGCTGTGGCTCAACTCCGCGGCGCTCGCGCGGGCGAACGGAGATCTCGAGGTCGCCGGCGGCGTGGTCGTACGGGACGAGCGCGGCGAGCCGAGCGGCGTGCTGCGGGAGGAATGTGCCTGGCACTTCCGGGACACGCACGTCCGACCAACCGACGACGAGATGGTGGAGGCTTCCCGCGAAGGGGTGCGCATCGCCACTTCCCGGGGTGTCACCGCCGTGCACGACAAGGACGGCTGGCTCGGCGCACTCGGCGTCTGGCAGCGTCTCCGCGAGGAAGGCTCGCTGCACCTTCGTGTGTGGCAGTCGCTACCGGCCGAGCAGGTCGACGACCTCGCCGCGCTCCGGATCCGGAGCGGCTTCGGCGACAACCTGGTACGTGTCGGCTACCTGAAGGCGTTCATGGACGGGACGCTCGGCTCGCAGACCGCTCGTCTGATGGACGGTTCCGGCGTCCAGATCACCAGCAAGGAGCAGTTGGCGGACTACATCTGCCGCGGCGCAGCCGCCGGCCTCCCCGTTGCAGTGCACGCGATCGGCGACCTCGCGAACCGAGAGGCACTCGACGCCTTCGAGGAAACCCGCGCGCTCTGGCAGCCGCTCGGGCTCCGGCCGCGTATCGAACACGCACAGCTCCTGACCTGGGAGGACGTGCCGCGCTTCGCGGAGCTTGGCGTAGCCGCGTCGGTCCAGTTCAGTCACGCCCCGTCCGACGAGCAAATCGCGGAGCGCTCCTGGGCTGGGAAGACCGACCGCGCCTACGCCTACCGCTCGCTGTGGGACGCAGGCGCGCTCGTCGCGAACGGGTCGGACGCGCCGATCGAAGAGCTGTCCCCCTGGGACGGGATCTGTGCGGCCGTGACCCGTGCCTGGCACCCGGAACAAAAGTTGACGCTGGAGGAAGCGCTTCAGGCCACGACCGTGAACCCCGCCTGGCTCGCGCGTGACGAGCACCGCCGCGGCAAGTTGCTCCCCGGATACCTCGCCGATCTCGTTGTGCTCGACCGCAACCCGTTCGAGCTCGAAGCCGAACAACTCGCAGAGGTCAACGTCGTCGCCACGATGCTCGGCGGACGATGGACACACGATCCGCCGCCTTGGGTTGAGCCGGCCTGATGGCGACCGCAGTCGGGCACCGCATCGGGCGGGACCAGATCATCTGGGCCTTCGGGCCCGAGCTCGAACCGGTCCTGGAGGTCGAGCCCGGCGAAACGGTCACGTTCGAGACGAACGACTGCTTCACCGGCCAGATCACCTCCGAGGACGACCTCGTCACCGAGATCGACCTCCGGCGCGTCAACAGCGCGACCGGGCCGGTCGCAGTCAAGGGAGCCGAGCCGGGCGACTCCCTCGTTGCGGAGATCCTCGACGTCCGGCCGGTCGAGGTGGGCTTCGCCTGCTTGATCCCGGGCTTCGGCCAGCTGATCGACCAGGTCGAGTCGCCGGTGACCCGGCTCTTCCGCGTCGAGAACGGCTGGATCCAGATGAACGAGCGCGTGCGCTTCCCGGCGCAGCCGATGGTCGGAGTCGTCGGCGTCGCGACCGACGGTGAGGTCCTCACCAACGGGTTGGCGGGAAGACACGGCGGCAACCTCGACGACCACGTGCACGGCAAGGGTGCACGGATGTACTTCCCCGTGCGCCAACCCGGTGGCATGTTCGCGGTGGGCGACATGCACGCGTCGATGGGTGACGGCGAGATCTGCTTCACCGGCGTCGAGATCGCGGGCGAGGTCGACATCCGCTTTGAACTCCTGACGGGCAAGCAGGGCACCTGGCCCGTCACCGAGCTCGCCGACTGCTGGATTCCCCACGCGACCGCCGACGACTACGACGAAGCACTGAGGCTGTGCTCCGAAGAGGCCGCTCGCTTCCTCGTCGACGAGTGGCACTTCACGATAGAGGACGCCTTCATCTTCCTCTCGGTGGCCTGCGACGCGGGAGTCGCGCAGGCCTGCAAGCCGGCGCCCGGATTCGGGACGATCGCGCGCTTCGCTATCCCCAAGCTCGACGCAACACCTCAGCCCTTCCGGGCGTCACTACAATCCGGATAGCCATGCGAACGATGAATCCGGTCCACGAGGCGACGTCCTGTGCAGTCGCCGCGTGCGCAGAGATCATCGGCGCCAAGTGGACGGCGCTGCTCGTCCACGATCTCTCGGAAGGCCCGCGCCGCTTCTCCGAGCTAGAGCACTCGTGTGCCGGGATCAGCCCGCGCACGCTCTCCGAGCGCTTGCGCGCTCTCGAGGACGAGGAGCTCGTGATCCGCCGGAGCTACGCGGAGTCGCCGCCGCGCGTCGAGTATCAGCTCACGGAAAAGGGTGCCGCGCTGCTGCCGATCATCGAGGAGATGCGGCGCTTCGGCCACTCCTACCTGACCCGCTAGTCGCGCTCCACTCGGGCTCCGCCCAGAGCTTCGCGAGCTCGACGATCGTCGCCGCCGACCCGGCCATCTCCTGCACGGAGGCCCACTCGAGGACGGAGTGGTACTGATGGCCGCCGGTGAAGATGTTCGGCGTCAGTAGCCCGCGCGCGCTGAGCATCGTGCCGTCCGTTCCACCGCGGATCGGCTCCCGCCAGGGCTCGATCCCCGCGCGGCGCGTCGCCTCTTCGGCCGCCTCCGTCACCGCCGGGTCCGCGTCGAGGAACTCCTTCATGTTCCGGTAGCTCTCCTCCACGCTCACCGTGACCTCTGCCCGGGGCTCCTCGACTGCGACCTCGTCGGCGAGATCGCGCAGGAGTTGAACATGTTCATCGAGCTTGTCCGAGTCGAAGTCCCGCACGATGAAGCGCAGCTCCGCCTCCGCGACCGTGCCCGTGATCCGCACAGGATGGACGAATCCATCTCGACCTTCGGTCGTCTCCGGAGAGAGCGAGTCCTTCGGCAGGCGCTCGACGACGTGGGCTGCCAGCTTGATCGCGTTCACCAGCTTGTCCTTGGCCGTCCCCGGGTGCACGCTGTGGCCCTCGATGCGGATGCGCACCTCGGAGGCCGAGAAGTTCTCGTCGTCGATCCGCCCGATCTCAGAACCGTCGAGCGTGTAGGCGAAGTCCGCGCCGAACGCGTCGATGTCGAAGTGGTCGACGCCCCGTCCAACCTCCTCGTCGACCGTGAACGCGACCCGGATGGGCGCGTGCTCAATCGACGGATGCGCGGCGAGGTATGCAACTGCGCCCATGATCTCGGCGACGCCGGCCTTGTCGTCGGCTCCCAGGAGGGTCGTCCCGTCGGTCGTGACGATGTCGTAGCCAACATTTTCCGCAAGCATCGGATTGTCGGCTGCTCGCAGCACTTTCCGTTGATCGCCCGGCAGAACGATGTCACCGCCGTCGTAGTTCCTCACCACCTGCGGCTTGACGTTGGCACCCGACTCGTCGGAGCTCGTATCCACGTGAGCGATCAGCCCGACGGTCGGCCCCGCGGAGCCCGGCAGCGTCGCGAACACATAACCGTGCTCGGTGAGCTCGACGTCCTCGAGCCCGGCGGCGCGCAACTCGTCGGCGAGGATCCGTCCGAGATCGAGCTGTTTCGCGGTGCTCGGATATGTCTCCGAGTCGGAGTCGGACTGAGTGTCGACCTGGACGTAACGGAGGAAACGCTCCAGCACATCGCCGGAGAGCTCTTCGGCCAGCGGCGTCGGATAGCGCGGATCAGCCAAGTGCGGCGAGACTCCGGTAGAGCTCCGACGCGGCGGCGACGGCGCGGTCGACGTCCTGGACGCGCAGGCGCTCGTTCGGCGAGTGCACGTTGCTCTCCCGCAAGGCGAAGCCCGTGCCGATCGTCGGGATGCCCTTCGCGGCGAGCGCGGGATAGATCGGCAAGGTGCCGCCGACCCGCACGAGCAACGGCCGGACGCCGAGTGCCTTCTTGAAGGCCTCCAGGCCGAGCTGGATGGCAGGCGAGTCCGGTGAGAACACTCCGGGCGGCGCCGAGTTCTCGCGAGTGATCTCGACCTCGGCCTGGTCGGGCACGGCCCGCCGGATCAGCTTCTGGGCAGCGTCCGCAATGGTCTCCACGTCCTGTCCCGGCGCGAGCCGGATGGTGAGCCTGGCTTCCGCCTCGACGATGAGGGTCGTATTCACGAACTCGGGCTTCCCTCCGCGGATGCCGTTCACGTCGAGCGACGGCTCGGCCCAGGTCCGATCGTAGAACTCCTGCTCCGCTTTCGGATCGAGCGGAATCGCTCCCGCCTCATCGAGGATCTCCCACCCGGTCGGCAGGCTCTTGATGCTGTCCACCTCCACCTGTGTGAACGGCTGACGGCCCACTCGGAGCTGGTCGGGGAGCAGGCCGTTGCGCGCGATCACCGCCGACAGTCCCTGCACGAGCACGTGAATCGCGTTGAGCGCCGCACCGCCGTAGTAACCAGAGTGAAGGTCGCGCTCGCCCGTGCGAACCTTGATGTGGAAGCCGACGAGACCGCGCGTGGCAAGACCGAACTCGGGACGATCCGCACGCGTCATCCCACCGTCGAAGATCACGCAGGCATCGGCGCCGCGCTCGTCGTCACGGATGAAGTCGACGATCGAGTGACCGCCGATCTCCTCCTCCCCGTCACAGGCAACCCGCAGGTTCACCGGGAGCGCCCCCTCCTGACGGAGAAGCTCGGCGGCCTTCAGCAGCGTGTAGAGCTGACCCTTGTCGTCGGCGATCCCTCGTGCGTAGTACCAGCCGTCGCGCTCGGCGAGCTCGAACGGCGGCGACTCCCAAAGGTCAAGCGGTGCCGGCGGCTGAACGTCGAAGTGGCCGTAGATCATTACCGTCGGCGCAGAGGCTCCGTTGGCGTTCGCCGGCAGATCGCCGACGACGATCTCCCCGTCGCCCTGGCCGACGAGCTCCGCCTTGCCGCCGGCGCGCTTGACGAAGTCCCGGACCCATTCGCCCGCCCGGCGCACGTCCTCGGCGTGCGCGGGGTCGGCGCTGACACTCGGAATCGCGATGAACTCGCGCAGCTCCTCCAGCCAAGTTGCGTTCATCAGGGCGTGTTCACGATCGGGGAGGGGCTCACGGGCGGCGAGTTTAGTTACGACCCGAACAGCCGTGCCGACTTCGTCGGCACGGCTTCAGTTGCACGTCTAGTCGGAGCGCGGCGGCCTAGAGCTTGGCTGCGACGATCCCCGAGCCGCCACGGGTCCGCGATTCTATGCGACGTCCCGCAGCTTCACCGCGTCCGCCAGGGCACGCAGCTTCTTCAGGCTCTGGTTCTCGATCTGCCGGATGCGTTCGCGCGTGACGTTGAACGTACGGCCGACCTCGTCGAGGGTGCGCGGATGCTGTCCGTCGAGCCCGTAACGCAGCTCGAGAACCTGGCGCTCACGGCTCGAGAGCGTGCCGAGGATCTTGCGCAGCGTCTCCTTGCGCATCGTGATCTCGGCCTCTTCGTCGGGCAGCGGCAGGTTCTCGTCGGTGATGAAGTGACCGAACTCCGACTCGTCCTCGTCGCCGACCGGCTTCTCGAGCGAGACCGGCGTCTGCGCGCTGCGGCGGATGTGCTCCACCTCGTCAGCCGTGAGCTCGAGGTCGCGGCCGATCTCGGTAGCCGTCGGCTCCCGCCCGAGCTCGGCGCGGAGCTTGCGCTCCGAGCGCACGATCTTGTTGAGCTTCTCGACGACGTGAACGGGCATGCGGATCGTCCGCGCCTTGTCCGCCAGCGCCCTTGCAACCGCCTGCCGGATCCACCAGGTGGCATAGGTCGAGAACTTGAACCCCTTGCGGTAGTCGAACTTCTCGGCCGCGCGCACGAGGCCGATCGTTCCTTCCTGGATCAGATCCAGGAAGGGCAGCCCCTGGTTGCGGTACTTCTTCGCGATCGAGACGACGAGGCGCAGGTTCGCCTCCACCATCTCCTGCTTCGCGCCGTGGTCACCGCGCTCGATGCGCTTCGCGAGCTCGACCTCCTGTGCCGCCGTGAGCAGGTCGACCTTGCCGATGTCCTTCAGGAAGAGCTGCAGCGCGTCGGTCGAGACCTCCCTCGCCTGCTCCGCCGGTTGCTCCTCTTCCTCCGCCTCGGGCACGACGATCTCGATCTGCAGTTCCTCGAGTGCGTGGTAGAAGTCGTCGATCTGACCGGGCTCGAGATCGAGCTCGTCGAGCGCGACCGCGATCTCGTCGGCGCTCAGGTGCCCGTTTTCGCGACCGGCCTCCAGCAGCGCTCTTGCGTCATCCGTCTCGAGAAGATCGACAACGCCCTTCGGTGCTGCTACCGCTTCCTCGGTTGCGCTCACTCCGTTCCCCCCTCCAGGACCGGCGTTTTAGCGATGCCGCACTGTGCCAGCTAGTCAGGATAACCGCCATAGGCCGAACGGCTCATTTTTGTTGCAGATGGTCCTAGCGCTTTCGACCGGCCTTGAGAAGTGTTTCCGCCCGTCTTCCAAGCGGGGTCTGGGGACCTTCCGCATGGGCCTGGGCCAACTCTCGGCGGGCACGAGCAAGGTCCCCAAAGTAGATCAGAAGCAGGCCCAGATGGAAACGGACCGTCTGAGCCCGCGGAAACCGCCGCGGCAAGGGACCGAGCTGCGAGAACGCCAAGGCGGGCCGATCCTTGTCGTAGAGGCCCACCGCCGCCGCGGTCAGGGCTTCCGGATCGTCGGGCGCCAGCCTTGCGGCAGCGCGGAATTCGCGCTCGGCCGAGACCGGTCTCAACGCCTGCTGGTAGACCGCGCCGCGCAAGAGATGCGCCTCGACGGGACTGGTCGCCCGCTCGAAGCTCGGTACGAACGGCGGCAGGCCCGGCGGACTCGACGGATAGCGGAGGTCCTGTGCTCGCACGGCCGAAGGTGAGTCGGGCTGAACACGCTCGGCCTCGCGCCACGCGCGCCTGGCGTCGGCCTGCTGGCCCAAGAACGCGAGCGCGAGCCCGAGCTCGAGCCGAACGAGGCCGCTACCCGGGTAGCGGGCGGCGAGGATCCTCAGACGCCGCACCGTCCCCGCCGGCCAGGCCCGTAGGGCTTCGCGGACCTGTTGGGCGACCTCGGGCCGCGCCGTCGGATCCAATGCAAACGGCGGCGGCTTGCTGACCTGACGGTGGATGTCCGTCCGCGTCGCGAGGGTGACGCCGACCGCCGTGCCTGCGGCGGCCAGCGCTGCCACGGCGACGATGATCCAGACCTTGACGCGGGCGCTCATTCGCAGCGACGCTAGCTCACTCGCCCAAAGCTATATTTCCTATAGCGATGCCCACGTACAGAGAGCTTCTGGGGCAGGTTCGGTCCGAGATCGAGGAGATCGACGCGACTCAGGCTCGCGAGCTCGTCGAGAGGGGCGAGCCGCTCCTCCTCGATGTCCGAGAGCAGAGCGAGTGGGACGAGGGCCACATTCCCGGCGCTGTCCACGTGCCGCGCGGCCACCTGGAGTCGCGGATCGAGCGAACAGCTCCCGACCCGGCCCGGCCCATCGTCGTGTACTGCTCCGCGGGGAACCGCTCGGCCTTCGCCGCGAAGACGCTCGGCGAGCTGGGCTATGAAGACGTGACCTCGCTCGCGGGGGGCTTCACGGACTGGAAGCGGAACGGCTTCCCCGTCGAGTTGCATGAAGGCCTCGACGCACCGCAGCGCACGCGCTACAGCCGCCACCTCCTCATCCCCGAGGTCGGGGAGCAGGGGCAGCTCAAGCTGCTCGACTCCAAGGTCTTGCTGATCGGCGCAGGCGGTCTCGGCTCGCCGGCCGCTCTCTACCTCGCAGCCGCCGGCGTCGGCCGGCTCGGGATCGTCGACGCAGACGTGGTCGACGACTCAAACCTTCAGCGCCAGATCATCCACTCGACCGAGCGGCTCGGCGAGGCCAAGGTCGACTCGGCCAAGCGCACGATCGAGGCCCTCAACCCCGACGTTCAGGTCGTCGCCTACAAGGAGCGCCTGAGCTCGGAGAACATCGAGCGGATCCTCGCCGACGGCTGGGACGTGATCGTCGACGGCGCCGACAACTTCCCGACGCGCTACCTCGTCAATGACGCCTCCGTCTGGCACGACATCCCCGTCGTACACGGCTCCATCTACCGGTTCGAGGGCCAGGTGACGGTCTTCAAGCCGCACGAGGGACCGTGCTACCGCTGTCTCTTCCCCACCCCGCCGCCGCCCGAGCTCGCGCCTTCGTGCGCGGAGGGCGGCGTCCTCGGCGTTCTTCCCGGCGTGATCGGGTCGCTGCAGGCGAACGAGGCGCTGAAGCTGTCGCTCGACATCGGCGAGCCGCTCGTCGGCAGGTTGCTGCTCTTCGACGCGCTCTCGGCGGAGTTCAACGAGGTGAACCTCCGCCGCGATCCGGAGTGTCCCGTCTGCGGTGAGCATCCGACGATCACGGACTACATCGATTACGTCCAGTTTTGCGCGGGCACAAGGGAACCGGCATGACGAACGTCCGGATCCCCCCGACATTGCGCGAGCAGACCGGCGGCGAGCGCGAGGTCGTGGCCGAGGGTGACACGGTCCGCGACCTGCTCGAGGACCTGATCGGACGTTTCCCCGCGCTGCGGGCGCAGATCGTCGAGGACGGCGACCTCGCGCCGTTCGTCAACGTCTACGTTGAAGGCGAAGACGTCCGCACGCGCGAGGGCATCGACACCGAGGTTCGCCCCGGCTCGACGGTGATCCTGCTGCCGGCGATGGCTGGCGGGAGCAGTGGTTAACCCGCGCGTCGCGCGGAACCTCCTCGAGCTCGTCGGCAATACCCCGCTCGTCGAGCTGAAGCCTGTCGGCGACGTTCAGCTCTACGCGAAGCTCGAGGGGCAGAACCCCACCGGGTCGATCAAGGACCGAATTGCGAAGTCCATGATCGAGGCGGCCGAGGCCTCGGGCGAGCTCGAGCCCAGGCGCGAGCTGCTCGAGCCGACGAGCGGCAACACCGGAATCTCGCTCGCGCTCGTCGCGAAGCTCAAGGGCTACCCGCTCACGTGCGTGATGCCGGAGAACGCGACAGAGGAACGCAAGCGTCTGCTGCGTCTCTTCGGCGCAACCATCGTTTTCTCACCTGCAGCCGAAGGGTCGAACGGAGCAGTCCGCCTCGCGCTCGAGCTCGGCGAACGCGAGTCGCGCTACTTCATGCCGTTCCAGTACGCGAATGAGGCGAATCCGCGCGCGCACTACGAAGGCACCGGCGCCGAGATAGTCGACGCGCTCGATCGGGTCGACGTGCTGGTCGCGGGACTCGGGACGGGCGGAACGCTGATGGGGACCGGAGAGCGTCTGCGCGAGACGTTCCCCGACATCGTCGTCGCAGCCGCCGAGCCACTCCCCGGTGACCCGGTCATGGGCCTGCGTTCCCTCGACGAGGGATATGTGCCGCCGATTCTCGACGTCTCGAAGCTCGACCGGAAGGTCCTGGTGTCGAACGAAGAGTCGGTGCGCGAGGTGCGGCGACTGCTCGACGAAGAGGGAATCTTCGCCGGGGTCTCCGCCGGCGCCGTCGGGCATGTCGCACGCAAACTCGCCGGCGAGTTGGACGAGGGCGTCGTGGTTGCGGTCCTCGCGGACGGCGGTTGGAAGTACCTGTCCGCCGACTTCTGGGATGCGGAGGACGTCGAGCAGGCGATGGAGTGCACGGTCTGGTGGTGATTCCCGGCGAGGTGCGGGCCCAGCTCGTCGAGCACTCGGAACGGGAGGTCCCCAACGAGGCCTGCGGGCTCGTCCTGTTGCGCGACGGCCGGGCAGAGCGCTACGAGCCCGGCCGCAATGCGGCTTCGTCGCCGTACCGCTTCGAGCTCGAGTTCGACGATCCGGAGATCTGGTTCGCGGAGGACGACGGCTACGAGCTCGCGGTCTTTCACTCACACATCTCGGCGCCGGCGCGGCCGTCGCGCACGGACGTCGAGAACATCGGCCTCTGGGAAGGCAAGCCCTACCTCGTGTACTCGATCCACGGAGACGATCTGGCCGCCTTCCGAATCGAAGGCGGCCGGATCGAAGAGCTTCCCCTTACGCAGTAACGCGGAAGGTTCCGCGCATGCCGCTCAGGTGATGCGGGTCACACTGGTACGTGTAGCGGCCGGGTTTGAGCTTGATCGTCCACGTGACATCGCCGGTGAAGCCGACGCCGGTCTTCTTGTTCAGCCCGGGACCCATCAGGTGGAAGTTGTGGATCGATGCCTTGTCTTCCACCTTGATCCTGTACGTGCCGGTCTTGATCGTCTTCAGGTCTTTCGTGCCCTTCTTGACCTCGATCGAGAACCCGGGACCAACCTCGCCCGTGAGCCTCGCAGTCGATCCCTGAGCCGGCAGGAGGAAGACGATCGCGGCGACGGCCGCGACGGCCAGGGAGGAAACCGTCAGTCGAAACATGCTGGAACTCCTTCGCGTTCGTTGGCGGTATAGAGGCTACGTACGCGAAGGAGCCCCGGGCGGTTTTCGGCTAGGTAACGGTCAGCTTGCCCTTCATGCCCGCTGCGGCATGACCGGGCACGGTGCAGACGTACGCCCACTTGCCTTTCTTCACAGTGGCAATGAGCTTTCCGCTCTTGCCCGGCGAGATGAGCTTGCTCTTCTTGCCGGCGATCTTGAAGTCATGCTGGAGCTTGCCCTTGTTCACGAGCTTGAAGGTCACGATGCCGTGCTTCACGCTCGTCTTCGAAAGCGTGAACTTGAACTCCTTCATCGTCACGGTGACGGTCGTCGCCGTCGCCGCAGACGGTCGCGCCGCAATCGGCGCAGCAACGACAAGCGCGGCCAGCGCGACCCCGAGCGCGAGCGCAATGCGATTCATGAGGCTCCTTCCCCGTTTGAGATTGCGGCGGGCATCGTAGCCTCGACGCAGTTAAGCCGTGATTAAGAACCTCTAACGCAACGAAGCACGGGCATTCAAGAGGCTGTTGCGGCGCTGGCGTGGATCGCGTTGATCACGGTGTCGGAACGTCCCTCGAACAACAGGTCGAGGAGACGTCCACCACCCATCAGGCCTACACGCCTCCGCAGCAACGCAATCAGGCGCTCCTCGCCGAGCCCGACCGCACGGGCGGCGCGAACTGCATCGCGAACTCCCTGCGGGATGGTGCCGCGAGGTCCGAACTGCCAAGCCGGGTAGAGCCACTCGCCCTGGTCGTTCGGACGCACGGCGAACAGCTCACCGCGCTCGCGAAACTTCTCGATCTCGTCTGCGTCGAGCCGAAGTCGTGACGCAAGCCATGATGCGGGCAACGGAGTTGTCAACGTGTCGTGCATGTCTCTCCTTATTCGATCGTAGGAAGTGGGGAAGCGCGATGCGGGAACCTCCCGGGTGGGAGTACGGCTGACACCACTGTTCGTAAAGCCGAGGAGCCCGCCGAACACGGGCTCCTCGGTTCGTCAGGCCGTGGCGGCGCGTGGCAGTCGTAGGACGAGGCCGAGCCGTCGGTGCCGAGCGGACCGACCAACTGCGTGCAACGGGCGCGGTCAGACCGGCCGAGGAAGTCGTCGCCGCGCTCGCCGCTTAGTTGTCAGCGTCGAACAGCTCGGCCTCGAGCTCGTCGGCTTCGCCGCGGTCGCGCTGTTCGCGCCGCTGCTCGAAGGTCACGGCCAGCTTGAGGATGCGCGAGCCCTCGACCTCCATGACGTCGAAGCGCATGCCGTCGTGGGAGACATCGTCGCCGCGCTCGGGCTGACGTCCGAGCAGCCCGAAGACGAAACCCGCCATCGTGTGGTAGTCCTCGGCCGGCAGGTCGGTGTGAAACCGCTCGTTGAAGTCGTCGATCGGGAACGTACCGTCGATGATCACCGTGTCGTCGTCGACCTGCTCGATCGATTCGTCGGGGAGATCGAACTCGTCCTCGATCTCACCGACGATCTCCTCGAGCAAGTCCTCGAGCGTAACGATGCCCTCCATGTCGCCGTACTCGTCGACGACGATCGCCATGTGCTGGTTGGTGCGGCGAAACTCGGCCAGGAGCGCGGCCAGGTCCTTCGTCTCGGGAACGATGTGCGCCGGCCGTAAGAGCTCCGCCACTCGGACCTCCTGCATGCCCCGTTCGCGCAGCGCAGAGAACAGGTCGCGTACGTGCAGGATCCCGACCACGTTGTCGAGGGACTCCTTGTAGACGGGGTAGCGCGTGTAAGGAGAGTCCATGACCGCCTCGAGGCACTGCTCGGGCGGCAGGTCGACGGACAGAGCGACGACTTCGGGACGCGGGACCATGACGTCCTTCGCTTCCTTGTCCGCGAAGTCGAAGACCTTGTAGAGCATCTCCTGCTCCTGCTCCTCGATCTCGCCGCCCCTCGTCGACTGCGACACGACCATCCGCAGCTCGGCCTCCGAGAGGACCTGATCCTCCGCACCCGGCGGCCGCAGCCCGAGCCAGCGCAGGACGAGCTCGGTCGCGGCCTCGAGGAACCAGATCAGTGGGCGGAAGACGGTGAAGAAGGCGCGCACGGGCGCCGACACGAACAACGCCGTGCCTTCCGAATGACCGAGCGCGATCCCCTTCGGCACGAGCTCGCCGAGCACGACGTGCAGGAACGTCAGGACGAGATACGCGATCACGACTGCGAGCACGGTGGCGAGAAAGTGCCCGAACGCCTTTGACAGCGCGTGCTCGCCGAGCGCACCAATGCCCAGTGAGGTGAGTGTGACGCCGAGTTGCATCGCCGCGATGAAGTGCGGCGGGTCGGATGTGATCCGCAGGACGTCGCGCGCCCGGCGGTTGCCCTGATGCTGTAGCTCAACGATGCGCGTGCGGCGCGCGGTCACGAGGCCGTACTCGGCCGCAACGAAGAAGGCGTTCAGCAGGATGAGAACGCCGACCGCGAGAAGCTCGAAAGCAAGCGTCACGCCCCGACCCCGTGGGCGTTGGTACTAGGAGGGATGTCTTCGTCCAACTAGGAGTCAGTATAGGTAACGCGGTTGTCGTCTCCGCCACGCGCGGCCTGGTGCTCGCGGACGAGCCGTTCCAGGTGCGAGAGCGTCTCGGCCACCGCGAAACGCCGCTGCGTCGGGCTCAGCTCGCGGCCGAACAGCTCAAGCGACACCTCGTACGCTGTGCGAGGTCGTGACGAGAGAGCGGCCGCCGCCTCGTCCAGCCGCGCACGGTGATGCTCGATGAGCTCCCGCGCCCGAGCGGAAGCGTCGTACAGCGGTTCGCCGTGCCCCGGATAGACGACACGCGGGGCGAGCTCGATCGTCCGCTCGAGCGACGCGAGGTAGTCGCCGAGCGGATCGGGCCGGCTTTCCGGGTACAGGCCGACCGCCGGCGAGATCGCGCGCAACAGGTGATCGCCGCCGATCAAGACGCCGTCGCGGAAAAAGCCGAGGTGCCCGTCCGCATGCCCCGGTAGCTCGAGCACCTGCCAGCCGTCGAGCTCACTGCCCTCGTAGAGCAATGCAGGATCGACCGCGTAGCGGATGAAGGGGGCGAACGCATGACCCTGCGCGATCAGGTCCTCGGCGACCGCGGGCGGCGTTCCGTGGCGTACGAACCAGTCGGCCATCCGCTCGGGCCAGTCCCTGCTCCCCCAGACCCGCTCGCACTGCGCGTAGTCGAGACCGCCCTGGTGGACCGGCGCGCCGGTGCTCCCGGCCGCCGCCTCCGCGCCGCCGACGTGATCCGGATGGAAATGCGTGATCGCGATCCGGGCGACCCTCGCCTCGGCCCACGGCGCCTCTCCGAGCCCGAGCCCGGTGTCGAACAGCGTCCCTCCCGCGAGGTAGCAGTGCACGTGCTTCGGACCGGTCGGCAGAGGCAGGGTCAGGCGCCGAATACCGTCCTCGAGTGGTACGAACGCCTGTTCTATACTGTCTGCTGAGGCCATGCGGATCGAGTATCGCGAAGAGCCGTGCAAGAGCGCCTTGAACCCGGTCAAGGGCATGGGATTCAAGTGGTCGCTCAACCCGTACATGGGCTGCGTCCACCGCTGCACGTTCTGTTACGTCAGACATTTCGAGCACCGATCCGACCGGCCCTTCGACGACCGCTACGGCACCTCGATCCGCGTGAAGACGAACGTCGCCGAGGTGCTACGGAAGGAGCTCAACCGGAGCTCCTGGGAGCACGAGCTCGTCGTCGTCGGCGCGGCCACCGACCCGTACCAGCCGGCTGAGGGCAAGTACAAGCTGACCCGCGGCTGTCTCGAAGCCTTCCGCGACGCAGCGAGCCCGTTCGGGATCATCACGCGCGGCCCCATGATCGTTCGCGATCTGGATGTCCTCGCCGAGGCGGCGAGGCGCGCCGAGGTCGGCGTCACGTTCTCGATTCCGACCCTCGACGAGGACGTGTGGAGGCGGACCGAGCCGTCGACTGCGCATCCAAGGCAACGGCTGAAGGCGGTCAAGACACTCGTCGAGGCCGGCGTCAGCGCCCGCGTCGGCATGGCGCCGATCCTCCCCGGTATCTCAGATCGTCCCGAGCAGCTCCGCGAGGTCGTCCGAGCCGCCCGCGAGGCGGGAGCCACGGGCATCTGGGCGAACATCCTCTTCCTCCGTCCCGGGACGCGGGAGCACTTCCTCGAGCACCTGGCGGAGGACTGGCCCGAGCAGCTCCCGCACTACGAGCGGCTCTACGAGGGCAAGGCCTACCTGGGCTCCGCCGACACCAAGCCCGTCCGGGCCCAGGTTGCGGCCCTGTCAGAGGAATACGGGATCCGAGATCGCCGCAAAGACAAGCTCGCCCCAGCTAGGCGCGCTGAGGAACTCGCGCTTCCCGCGTCAACAGAGCCAGAGCAGCTTTCGCTGCCCGTCTGACGCCGTCGCCTCGAGGCTCGCCGACGCCTGGGCCGAATATCATCCTCGGGCTGGTGTCCACCTCCACCCCATCAGAGATCACCTGCCTGATCGTCGACGACCACGAGGTCGTGAGGGAAGGCTTGCGGCTGTCGCTCTCGCGGGCGCCGCACATCCGCGTGATCGGGGAGGCCTCCGACGGCGCGAGCGCCGTCGCTCTCGCCGAACGACGAAAGCCGAACGTCGTGATCATGGACGTCCGCATGCCCGGGATGGACGGGCTCGAGGCGACGAAGGTCCTCACCGAGAAGGTCCCAGAGTCGGCGGTGCTCATCTTCACCGCGTACAGCGAGCGCTCGTTGCTCGGCCGCGGGCTCGAGTCCGGCGCGAAGGGCTACATCCTCAAGGAGGCGCCCCACCAGACGCTGCTCCGCGCGATCGAGAAAGTCGCGGGCGGTGAGGGCTACGTCGATCCCGCGCTGATGCCCGCGTTCCTGACCGGCAAGGACAAGGACGAGATGCTCACCGGTCGCGAGCGCGAGATCCTGCAGCTGCTCGCGGACGGGATGTCGAACCAGGACGTCGCGGCGAAGCTTTTCATCAGCCAGGAAACCGTGAAAAGTCACGTCCGCCACATCCTCGCCAAGCTCGAGGCGGACACGCGGACGCAAGCGGTTGCGATTGCGCTTCGCGAAGCGATCATCGACTGAGACGCCCCTTGCGGTGTCGATCTCAGGCGGCACGGGCTTAGCCCGTGCGACTGTCTGAAATGACCGGTCGACACATCCTTCGTAAGAACGACACCGCCATTAGAGCCGGACTGCTGGTTCTGGCGTTCGCGGCCGCGGCGGTGCTCGCGGTCGTGGCACTGGCCGTGGGCAGCCACACGCTGGCACTCGCCGGCTTGGGATTCGCGATTGCGCTGGCCGGGCCGGCGGCCGCGTATCTGATCGTCAGCGAGCGCCGGCGGCACGAGACCGCCGAGCAGGAGCTGACCAGCGAAGCGCGCTTCCTCGAGTCGCTCGTCGAGACGATGGGGTCGATCGCCGGGAACGCCGACGTCCTCGAGCGGACGCGCCAGGAGGCAGAGCGGCTCTTCGAGGCCCGCGTCCGTCTGCTCGAGGCCGGCGAGCGGCCGCAGCGCGCACCCGCCGAGAACGCGATCGTCATTCCGTTGCGAGCGCACGACGAAGAAGTCGGCGCGCTCCGCCTCACTCGAGACCGGCCCTTCGACCGCGACGACGTCGTCCGGGCGACCGTGCTCGCCGACTTCGCTGCGCGCGAGCACGAGAACGCGAAGCTTCTCGAAGACGCACGCGTGCGCGAGACGGAACGATCCCGCCTCTCGGATCAGCTCCTGACGGCTGAGCAGGACGAGCGACGCCGGCTCGCAAACGAACTGCACGACGGCGCCGTTCAGTCGCTGTCTGGCGTGGCGCTGCTGCTCGACGCCGGGTTGAACTCGATCGCCGAGGGTCGCGGCGAGGAGGCGCGGGAGATCATCAGCCGCGCGCTCGAGCGCCACCGCTCGACGATCGGCCAATTGCGCAACCTGTCCTTCAACCTCGAGCCGGTCGTGCTTCGTGACCAGGGCTTTGCGCCGGCTGTGCGCGCGCTCACGGATGAGATCGCCTTGTCGCACGACGTGCGGATCGAGCTCGACGTCGACGCAGCGGACCTGCTCGAAGGGAAGACGCAAGCGGCCGTCTACCAGATCATCCGCGAAGCGCTCGACCAGGCTGTGCGCCGCGGCCCTCCCGGACTGCTCGCGGTCACCATGCGCCAGACGGAGGACGGCGGCGTCGAGACCGCCATCATGGACGACGCGCCCGGTGAACGCCGCCGGCGCAGCCTCGACGAGCTAGCCGAGCGCGCGCGCACGCTGAACGGAGTCCTGACCGTCGACCAGGGCGACGGCATCGGCACGACGGTCCGCCTGGTGCTGCCTCCCTATGCCACGGCGCGTTGAGCCAGCGGGATGGTTCGCGGGGGAACCTTCCGGTTCCCCCGCACCCCCTCCCCGGGTCTACGCGGACGGACGCTTCGCGTCAGGCTAGGATTCGCCGCCGATGAACGGGAAGCACCTGCTCTTCGTGTGGAAGCCGACCGGGTACGAGCTACGCGAAGCCGACGGCGAAGTGCCGTCTGTCGGCTCGACGATCGAGGTCGACGGCGGGGAGGCGCAGGTGATCAAGGTCGCGCCGTCGCCGCTCCCGAACGACCCGCGCATCTGCGTGTACCTACAAGCGGTCTAGCGCGCTCTCCGCAGCGATGCGGCCGAAGACGAGGGCCGCCGCAAGACCGCTCGCGTATCCGCCCGTCGAGATTCCACCCACGTCTGCGCCGGCGGCGTGGAGACCGTCCGCGCCCTCGACGCGCGCGCGCTCGTCGATACGCAGCCCGCCGATCGTGTGCGTAATTCCCGGCGTCACTCTCACTGCCACGCGTGCGCCGGGCGGTGCGGCAAACGGCAGCTCGGACGGAGCGACACGCGTCGGTGCGAGCGCGACGATGTCGGCGACCTTGCGCTCGCGCACCGGTTGATCGAGCGCCGACTCGTCGAGCACGTACCACGCTTTCGCACCGGGCTGCTTCGCGGTTGCCTGCACGAGGTCGTTCTCCGACCACGACACCGAACCCTGGAAGAACTCCTCACCGTCTTCATTGAAGAGGCGCGCGTACCGTCCATACAGCTGCGCAGCGGGCACGAAGTCAGCTTCTGAGAAGTCCGCGTCCGGCATGTTGCGTCCGTAGAACTCGTTCATTCCGGCCGAGAGCTCCGCCCCCCGTCCGAGCCCGAACTGCAGACCATCGCCGCTGCTCCACGGGTTCGCGCGTAACCGCAACCTCGCCGCCGGGCGAACGTGGGCGGCGACGAGCGCCTCGCTCCCCTGAAAGCCGCCTGTGGCGAGAATGTCGGGCTCCACGGCGGCCTCGCCCAGGCGAACGTCGCCCGCGGCACGGACCAGCACGTCCGTCAGGCCACGCGGATCGAACCGCTTGCCGAGCGTCCGGGGATTGCCGGTCTCGTGCGCCACGACGGGAGCGCCGAGCGACTCGAGCCACGTGACTCCGTCGTCGAGCCGTTCCCAGACGGCGCGCTGCAGACGTTCGTCACCGGTCGGACACTCCGCGCGGAAGTCCTCCCACTCCCGGAAGCGCCAGATGACGCAACTCGAGAGCAGCATCGAGCCGCCGGCGCGGGTTCCCTTCTCGTAGACGACAGGTGCCGCGCCGAGCTCGCGCGCACGCGCTGCGGCGCAGAGCCCGGCCATCCCCGCGCCCGCAATCCTGAGTGTCCCTAGGTCAGCGCGAATTCCGGCTTGTGCTCGACGTACTCGATGCGCACGCGCTCGGGACCCCAGACGAAGACAGCACGCGTGTTGGCGGCATCGACGACGTTGTCGACGACGCCCATGTCCTCGGCCTCCGCGATGTGCTCGTCGACGGAGTCGACCAGCACCGCAAGGTGGTTGAGCAAGGGCTTCGTGGGATTACCAGGCTTGCCCGGGTGAAACTCGACAAAAGCCCCGCCGACCTTGACCCGCGGGTGCCCGTCGGCCGCCGGCGTCGCGGGGTCGAAGCCGTAGCGCAGGTACTCCTCGGCGGTGCGTGGCGGATCCGCCGAGAAGAGCGCGACGTGGTCGAGGTCGTAGTTCACGTCCGTCGGCGCTTCGACGAGACGCACGCGGACGTTCTGACCGAGGTTCGCCTCGACGTCCACGTCTTGCGGGAGCGACGATACGCGGAGCGCGACGTGCTTGAACGCTCCACGCTCGCGCGGGGGATCCGCGCTGAAGAGGGTCAGCTTCCCCCGTCGCGCATCGGCGCCGACGAGGGTGAAGTTGTCCTGCCGGTCGATGACATGCATCCCGTACCGGCTGGTGAGGGTCTCGGCGATGGGCTCGCGGTCGGGGAGCCAGAAGGCGACATGATCGAGTGTCTTCGGATCCACGCCGAGACCCTAGCTGTCCCTTACTTCCTTGCGTCGACCGCCCGGTGCTGCTGCTTGTTCAACTGCGAGCGGCCCAGCACGTTCAGGCGCTTGGCCTCGTTGTAGAGCTGCGCCTTCGCGCGGCCCTTGGGCCGCCGCGTCCGGAGCGGAGCCCGCCACGTCGGGCCCGACGACATGTCTCGGGTCGAGGGTCCGCCCTTTGTCTCGCCCGACCGCGCCCGACTACGCAGGTCCGATACCCGCTTTGCGGCGAGTTACTCCAGGGGTGGGTTCTGGACGTTGTGTTCCGTGGCGTATTCGTCCGTGAGCTTGTTCACGACGTCGATGCCCTCGCCGTACGCGTAGTTGATCTTCACGAACGGCTCCCACTTATCCGGAAGCGCGTCCTCGGGGAAGATCGCCTCGACCGGACACTCTGGTTCGCATGCCCCGCAATTTCGGGTCATGACTCCACCGGACAGTGTCAAGGTGTGTTTGCCCGGAACAACCGCGCAGTACGTGTCCTCCTCCTCGGCGTCAACCGGCTCGACGCTCATTACGCGCCAGAACGTCTCTCGGGTCGCGAGGTAGAGGCAGCGGATCGGTCTGCTCCGTACGCCGAAGTTCGTCTTCACGTTTGCTTCCTCGCCGGAGCCGACGACGACCAGGCCGGCCATCACGGCCGCCCCCTCGAGCCAGTCGAGCGCCTCGTGACCCGTCGACCGCAGGCGCCATGACCCCGCCCTCACCGGATCCCCGTCAGCTGCGAGCCAACCGTCGACGAAGCCAGCGATGTATTCACCATCAGCGGTCTCCGGAAGAACGCGCTTCAGGTTGACCGGCGCTCGGACGACTCCCGTCCCGACATATCCCGGGTGCACGTCGAGGCACGGCGAAAAGTTCACCTGGTCGAAGAAATCGCGGAACTTGGCCACCCGCGGACCGTACAGCTGGACGTAGTGCAAATGGAGACCAGAACGAACCTCCTGCTTGTCCCAGCCCCCGTCACTAAAGACGAGACCGTGCAACACGCCAAGTCGGTACGTCTCGCAGTCACGCTTCGGCTCCGCGCGGGTCGCAGGCACGAACTGCCCGACCTCGAGCGAATCGGTCCGGTCACCGTCCGCGAGAACCCAGGAATGCGTTGGCGTCGCCAGAACGTTGCGCCGGAACCTCGAGATGTTGC